>DAOLCW010000014.1:0-50658 GCA_035327665.1 Kiritimatiellia bacterium | reverse complement strand
GAAATGGGGGTTTTTAGGGGAGGAAGCGGCGGGGGGGGGAGGGGGGGGGGTGTGGTGTGGGGGGGGGGGGGGGGGAAGGTCAGGCCGTGGGGGGTGCCGGGTTGATTGGTGAGGGCGGTGGTCCAGTGGATGGGACCGGGGGCGAGGGAGGTGGTGATGTCGATGCGGTAGTGACGGGCGGTGGTGGCGGTGGGAATGTGTAGATGGGTGGGGGTGAGGTGGATGAGGCGGTCGGGGTTGGAGTGGAGGTCGTTGGGGTTGGTGTCGGCGATGTATTCTTCCCAATTGGTCCAGCCGTCGCTGTCGGTGTCGAGGTGTGGGGTGGCGCCGGTGGGGGATCCGAAGTGGAGGATTTCCCAGGCGTCGGGGAGACCATCGGCGTCGCGGTCGGGGTTGCCGGTGTAGGTGAAGTCGGCGAGCCATGCGGTGTCCTGGCCGGCGGTGACGATTTCATCTTTGGCATAGACCCAGACGAGGGAGTGGGTGCCGGGTTCGAGGGTGAGGGTGACGGGGAGCCAGGTGGTGTTTCCGGAGATTTGTTGGATGAATTGGCCGTTTTTGTAGAGGGTGAGGAAGTCGTAGTTGGCTTCGGAGGAGACGCGCCACCAGAAGGAGAGGGTTCCGGGTCCGGCGACGGAGGCGGCGAGCCAGGATTCCTGGTCGTGGGTGATGGGGCCGCTTTGAAGGGCGTGGGGATGTTGGCGGATGGTGTTGGTCTGGGTGAACCAGAGGCCTTGTCCGCCGCCGACCCATGACCAGGTTTGGGGATGGGGGGGCTCGATGGCGGGGCCGATGACGAGGGTGACGGTGGCGGTTTGGGCGGGGATGGAGGGGAGGGAGGGGGTGAGGATGAGGTTTCCGGTGTAGGTTCCGGGGGAGAGGTCGTCGAGGAGGAGGGTGAGGGGGACGGAGGTATCAAAGGCGTTTAAGGATACGGGGTCGGGGGGCGTGGCGATCCAGGGGGTGGAGGGGGCGACGGAGAGGTCGTAGGGTGTGCCTTGGGGATTGCGGGCGGCGAGAGTGCGGGTGAACTGGGCGGGGCCGAGGGTGGTGGTTTGGGTGAGGTGGTTGGGGGTGACGAGGAGGAGGGGTTGGTCGTAGGGGATGAAGTGGATTTGGTCGAGGGCGGCGCGGGCGGGGCTGGAGGAGGGTTGGGAGTTGTAGTGCTGCCATTCAATCGTGTGGGTGCCGGGGGGCAGTTCGATGGCTTCGGTTTTCCACCCGGTGGTGTAGTGGATGAGCCAGGTGCTTCCGTTGACGCGGAGGCGGAGGTAGGTTCCGAGTTCCCATGAGTTTTGTCCGAGCCACCAGGCGAAGGTGAGCATGCCGGGGCCTTCGAGTTGGGTGCGGAGGCTGTTGGTGCCGGCGGGGGGTACGCCGGTGTTGAGGGCGGCATGGAGGCCGTCGTAGGTGATGTTGGTCTGGTAGTTCCAGATTCCGGTGGCTTGCCAGGGGAGGTGGGGGGCATCGATGGCGAGGGCGAAGCGGTTGTCGAAGATGGCGAGTTCGGCGTGTTGGGTCCAGGTGATGCCGTTGGCGGAGAGGATGAAGTGGTAGGGGATGGGATCGTAGGGGGCATCGGGGGCGATGAGGAAGACGGCGTCGGTTTGGGTGGTGATGACGGTTCCGGGGGGATGGGTGCCGAGGGATTCGGTATAGGGGGGATCGATGGTGAGGTAGGGGGAGGGGCTGGCGACGGAGAGGACGATTTGGGTGGCGGTTTCGGTGCCCCGGACGTCGATGACGAAGCGGGCGGCGTGGGTTTCGCCGGGGTCGATTTGTCCGTCGGCGTTGCCGAGGTCGGTGAGGAGGACGTTGTGGACCCTGACGCTGAGGCCGGTGGGGAAGGCGAAGGTTTTGAGGACGGCCATGTGCTGCATGTCGGTGGCGTCGGAGTCGGAGGGGAGGGAGGGGTGGGGAGGATCGGACCAGAGGCGGGTGTCGAAGACGAGGCCTTGGGTGAAGGTGTGGGTACCGATGCGGAGGGGGATGTGGTGTTCTTCGAGGGAGGGGTTGGGGAGGACAAAGTCGTAGGGGCGGTTGCGTCCGCGGTTGGTGTTGGGGTTGGTGTTTTGGTCAGCGGGCTGGCGGGCGTCGGAGACGATCTGACCGAGGGTGATGAGGGCTTGCTCGCTGCGGTTTTGGGTGTTGAGGTCGCCGGCGACGACGATGAAGTCGGAGGGGTTGAAGTGGGCCTGGATTTGGGAGGCGAGGTTTTGAGCTTGCTGGTTTCGGTCGGCGGCGGAGCCACTGGCGAGGAAGTGGACGCCGGCGACGTGCAGGGGTTGGCCGTTGGGGAGGTCGATGGTGGCCCAGACGAAGTTGCGATTTCCGACGACGGGGTCGGGCCAGATGCCCCAGTCGAGGATGGGCCATCGGCTGACGATGCCGCCGGGGAGGGTTACGCCGGCTTCGACGACGAAATGGTAGTTGGTGCCAAAGACTTCGTCGACGAAGGCGCGGCGGGAACCGGAGGAGACGCGGAATTCCTGGATGGCGATGACGTCGGGCATGAGGGAGCGGAGGATGCGGCGTCCGGGGGTTTCGTAGGTTTGTCCGCCGCCGCTGGTGAGGTTGGCGGAGGCGAGGGTGAGGCTGTCGGCGTCGCGGATGCCGAGGTGGAAGGTGGCGTTGGCGCCGGGACGGAAGCCGAGGTTTCCGGTCAAGGTGAAGCGGGCGCGTTCGGGGCCTTCGGCGAGGCCGTCGTTGAGGATATCGATGGAGACGGATTGGGTCAGCGGGCCGTCGGCGGAGAAGGCAAGGGTGGTGGTGGAGAGAAGGTAGTCTTGACCGGGGATGGCTTCGCCGTGGGGTTGGAGGTGTACGGTGGCGTCGGATGGCGATGAAAGGGTGACGTGGAGGATTACACCGGTCTGGCCTTCGTCGACCCAGAGGTCGGTTGCGGTAAAGTTCGCGAAGGGTTCGTCGTCGAGGATGGTGATGAGGGAGGTGGTGGATTGACCGGGATTGGCTCCGTACAAGGGATCGAGGGTGAGGATGAGGGTGCGGTCGCCGTCGCCGATGGAGTTGTCGATGGGGGTCACAACGAGGGGCAGGGTGGAGGGGCCGTCGGCGGAGAAGACGAGGGTGGTGGTGGAGAGGTGGACATCGAGGCCGGGGAGGGCGGTGCCAGCGCGGGCGACGTGGACGGTGGCATCGGCGGGGATGCTCAGGTTGATGTCGAGGGTAAGGGGGGGGGCGTTTTCGGGGAGGGCGATGGATGAGGGCGTGATGGTGGCGGTGGGTCGATCTTCGTCTTCAATGATCAGGGTCAGGGTGGCGCTGTCGCTGCCGAGGATTAAACCGGTGAGGTTGGTGAAGGCGAAGTGGGCGGTGCGGTTGGGCTGGGGGAGGTTGTTGTCGAGGATGGCGATGGCGATGGTTTGGGTGGGGGCGTCCACGGTGAAGACGAGTTGAGTGGTGAGAAGGGTGAAGTCTTCTCCGGGGATGGCGTCGCCACCGATTTGCGTCAGGTCGGCGGAGGCTTCTGCGGGGGGATCGACCCAGACGGGGTGGTGGATGAGGCCGGCGGACTCGGGCTGGATGAGGAGGTTGGTTTGAAGGTTTAGCCGGGGACCGCTGAAGGGGATGATGGTGAAGTCGTCGATGAGGAGTCGCTCGGTAAAGGCGGTGGAGAGAACGCGAAGGTGGAGGTTGTCGTCAAGGAGCAGGCCATTCCATTCGTGGAGAAGGTAGTTGGTGGAGGTGACGTTGACTTCGGGGCCGAGGTTGGTCCAGTTGGCGCCGTTGACCCCGGCTTGAAGTTGGAAGCGGACGCTGCGTCCGTCGGCATCCCAGTGGCGGTAATAAAAGGAGATCGAGGCGATACCTCCGTTTAATCCTTGCCCGGATAGTCCAGAGTAGATCAGGTAAGGTGTCGCACCGGAGTCGCGAAAGCGGACGGCGCGGCCAGAGCGCGCCGATTCTGAGCGAACCACGGCATTAAAGGTTGACCACACCCCGGATGCTTGGTTGGAATAAACCAGTGGTCCAGAGTCATAGCCGTCTTTGATCCATCCGTCGAACGACTCGGTGATGGGAAGGGCGAGCGAGGCGGTGGCGAACCCTCCGAGGGTGCAAAACGCAGCGAGGTAGCGGATTGAAAGGGGGATGGAGGGGGAGCGAGGCATGGGCGGTTGAAGCGTTACACTTGGGGTGGGATTAGGTCAATGTAGGAAGTGGGAATTTGCCTTGGGGATTAGTGTTTGTTCCGGGGAGCGGGGGAAGGTATGGTGGAGCCATGGTGCATGATGATCAGGATATCATGGCGACACGCTTGAGTAAGTTGGCGTGTTCGCGGTGCGGTCATGAGTTGGATGTGCTCGCGGTGGAGCCGTTCAGCAACGTGGTGTGTCCGGAGTGTCAGACCGAGATGACGGTGCCGGTGATGTTGGGACCGTTTCTTTTGGTGGAGCGACTGGGGGCGGGAGGGATGGGGGCGGTGTACCGCGCGCTGGATGCGACCCTGAACCGGTTTGTGGCGATCAAGGTGTTGAAGACGGCGCTGGGGGAGGACGCCAAGCTCTACGAGGGGTTCCTGAAGGAGGCGCGTGCGGCGGCGGCGTTGAACCACCGGAACATCGTACAGATTTATTCCTGCGGCCAGGAGAACGGTCAGCCTTACATTGCGATGGAGCTGGTCGCGGGGGGTCGTTTGGACCAGATGATCGGGAAGCCGACATCACTTTCGGAAACGAGGATTTTGGAGATTGCGCTGGATGTGGCGGAAGGGTTGCGTGCGGCGCATGATGTGGGGTTGATCCATAGCGATATCAAGCCGGCGAATATTTTGATCGATCCGCTGGGAACGGCGAAGATTGTGGATTTCGGGTTGGCGCAATTTGTGAGCGCGCAGCAGGACAAGGGGGAGATTTGGGGGACGCCGTATTACATTTCCCCGGAGCGTGCGCGGGGGGCAGCGGCTGACCACCGGTCGGACATCTATAGCCTCGGGGCGACGTTGTTCCATGCGTTCACCGGGCAGGTGCCGTTTGACGGGAAGACGGCGGTGGATGTTGTGCTGGCGCGGTTGAAGCAGCCGCCGCCGGACCTTTCGAGTTTGCGTCCGGGGTTGCAGTCTCAGACCATCGCCCTGGTGAACCGGATGATGGCGGTGGATTCGGTGATGCGTTATCCGACGTCGGCTTCTTTGATGGCGGACATGCGTTCGGCGCTGCATGCGGCGCGGGCGGCGGAAAAATCTCCGGGGCATCGGCATTCCAAGCAAGCCTCGAAAGGTTCGCGGTGGATTGCGGTGGCGGGAATTGCGGCGGGGATCGGGGTGGTGGCGGGGATTGCGATGTGGGTGCAATCGTTGCCGAAGGATGAACCGGTGGTGCGTCCGGCACCGCGCCCGGCGGCGGCGCGCCCGGCGGTGGAGACCGAGGGCCGTGCACTGGAGGCGATTTTCACCCCGGAGATGGAGGGGCAATTGGCGCTTGCGGCAGATCATCTGGCGAGGGGGCGGACGGGGGAAGCCAATGGGGTGTACCGCGGGTTGGCGGAGGCGCTTTCCCGGAATGATGCAAGGTTGCTTTGGATTCCGGTACTTCAGGCGGTTCCTTTGTGGCTGGACCGGGAAGACATGCGGGCGATGACGCAAATCAGCCAGGTCGCGGAGCGCCGGCTTTCGATGCCGGATGATAACCCGGTGCATATGCCGAGGATTCTGGCCGGCCGCTTATCGGGCCGGTTGACGGAGGAGGAATTTGCGGCGGCTTCGGCGCCGTGGCCGGAATGGTTTGGAGACTTGGCGATCTTTTATCAGGGGCTCATGCGTTTCCGCACGACTCGGGGTCAGCAAGGATTGGATGAACTCGTGGATTTTGCCGATACGGGGCCGGATGCGCCGATGTGGGTGGCGGCCTATCGCGGGGTGGGTCGGGCGGTGGTGGATGAGGTGCGGGGATGGCGATTGGTCGAGCGGCGGATTACGGCATGGTTGGAAGCAGGAGATGCACAAGAAGCGATGTTGTTGATTGAGCAGATGAGTGATCGTCCATCGCGGTTTGTGGATCAACCGCTCGGTGAGTTGAGGGCGAGGGCGGCCCGGTTCATCAAGGAGCAGGAAGGGCAGGCGGCGGTGGTGGTTGAGGTGGTGGATCATGCGGGGGTGCAAAGGGATTTGGACCGGCTGAATGGTTCGATGGTGGACTTTTCTGCGCTGCTGTTGCGGAACCGGGATTACCGGAGGGTGGGGCTGTCGTTGGGTCGATTGACGTCGGAGATGGAAACGGAGCAAGGGCGGGAGGCGCTGGGATTGATCCGGGACCGGGTGGAAGGTCTGGAGGCGTTCCGGTCATGGTTGATTGAGCAGGTGCAACAGCTTCCGTACACGCGAGCGGAGGGGAGTGATCTCGGTGGGGATGTGATCGGGGCGAATCCGGTGGGGTTGCGGATCTCAACGGATGGGCGAACGGGCACGATTCGTCCGTGGGAGGAGATCCCCTTGCGAAGTTTATTGCGGATGGGGTCGTTTTATGCTGGTCGGGGCCGGATGTCTGCGGAGGGGCCGGGCGTGGGCTGGTCGTTGTTGGCGTTGTTCAGTTATATGAACGGCGGTCCCGAGGTGGCGGTACAATTTGCCGAACGGGCCGTTGCGGCCGACCCGGGATTGCGCGAGCGTTTGCGCAGGTGGATGCCGGATGTGTTGCCGCAGGAACAGGAGACGTGACATGACGAAGTCGAATCATCAATTGCTGGAGAAGCGATGCGTGCCGTGCGAGGGGGGAACCCCGCCCCTGGCCGAGCCAGAGATTGAGAACTTGCTGCCGCTGGTTCCAGGCTGGAGCGTGGAGAACCATGAATTGTCGCGGGTCTTTTCCTTCAAGAATTACTATCAGACGACGGCGTTTGTGAATGCGGTGGCATGGATTGCTCACCGTGAAGATCACCATCCGGATATTTCGTTCGGTTACAAGGCATGTACGATCCGCTATAGCACCCACTCGGTGGGGGGGCTGACCGAGAACGACTTTATCTGCGCGGCGAAGATCAACGCGTTGTTGTAATGGGGCTGGAGCCAGCAGTCGGACTCGAACCGACGACCTGCTGATTACAAATCAGCTGCTCTACCAACTGAGCTATGCTGGCGTGAGATGGGGATTAAGGTACGGGCCGGGGCCGGTCAAAGTCAATAATCCGAAGGGGCCGGGCGCGGGGAGTGGGCGGAGGGGAACGCTCCTCTACGTGATCCTCCACAGGTGGCGGGTCATCGAAGAGGTCGAGACTGGCGGGGGCATCCGATTCGGTTTCAGGAGGGGTTTGCACCTCTTCGGAATCAGGAAGGTCTGTTTCGACGTCCAGGCCGAAGGCGGGGGGCATGTCGTCGAAAAGGGTGAGGTCATCGAAGGCTGCGGGATCCTCCCAGGTTTCGAGAGGGCCGGGCTGGTAGGTTTCCCCGAGGCGGGGGACCGAGCCGTATTGGTCGGCCATGATCGAGGCGATGAGGGATACGAGAAATTCCTGGGCGGGGACCCGGGTGCGGTTTTCGATGTCGCGGAGGGTGGTGCGGATGCTCTGGGCAACGACGGAGAGGTTGGTGCCGTGAGGCTCAAAGTAAAAGGCCATGTCGCGCTGGTTGGCCTGGGCATGAGCAAAGAGGTCGGCCTGGACTTGATGGATGATGGCTTGAAGTTGGCGGAAGGTCTCGGATGCGAAGTTGCCGGCGTCTTCGGTATCGATCTGTTCAAGGGTTCGGGGGAGTTCATCGAGGCTGGCGGCCACGGGTTCGACGGCATGAACGATGTAGTAGAAGCGGCGACGGACTTGCATGACGGTTCCGGAAAAGACCGCGTCGGCGCCGGGTTTCATGGTGCGGAGGATTTCGGCGGCGGCAGGGTCGACGTAACATTCGCCGAGGATTCTGGTTTGGAAGGAGATGACGGTTTGGTCGCCGATGCGGGTGGTTCGGGTTCCCGGCGCCGAGACAAGGGTGTCCTGAAACACCACGCCACGAGCCCAGAAGCGTTGAGGGTGGTCGCGCAGTTCGATGATGTCGACGGGGCTATAAGCGGGAGCGGGGAGCGCGGTGATCAGAAGGAGAAGGGCGCAACCCAGCAGGGAGGTCAAGCTCGCAGGAATGGCCTGAGCAGAAGGAGATCGGAGTGCACGATTCATGAAGTTAAAGCTTACGGTGATGGGGAGAGAATGTCCATCTTTTGACTTCCGGTAAAGATGGATGGAGGTGTGCCCAAGGATCCCTGTAGTCTTCGGGCTGCTCGGCAGGGCTGTATAAATGTCTCGTTAACCTTCGCTTCGAGAATCGAAGGACAAAGCGGCACTGAGGTGCCGCACTCCAAAGCGCCGGGAAATGCAAACGCGGCGACCCCGGGGGGCCGCCGCGCGCGATTACCGAAGTCGAGCCGGGGAGGTTAGCCCTCGCCTTGCTCTTCCTTCATGTCTTCCATGGCGGCCCGACGGCTGAGGCGGACCTTGCCGTTGGCTTCGACGCCGATGCATTTGACCCACATCATATCGCCCATCTTGCAGATGTCTTCGACGGAGCGGACGCGGAAGTCAGCGAGTTCGCTGATGTGGACGAGGCCTTCCTTGCCGGGGAGGAACTCGACGAAGGCGCCGAAATCCTTCACGCCGGTGACCCGGCCCTGGTAGATCTTGTCCACTTCCGGTTCGGCGGTGACGGCATTGACTTCGCGGATGGCGGCGTCGAGGGCGTGCTTATCGGTGCAATAGACGCGGATGGTGCCGTCGTCCTCGATGTCGATTTGGGCTCCGGTGGTATCGGTGATGCGGCGGATGTTTTTACCACCAGGTCCGATGAGGGCGCCGATCTTGTCGGGGTCGATCTTGAGGACGTGAATACGGGGGGCGTATTCGGAGAGGTCGGGGCGGGATTCCGCGATCACGGTGGACATGAAGTCGAGGATCTGCTGGCGGCCCTTGTTGGCGAGAGCGAAGGCGCTTTCGACGATGTCCCAGGTCAAGCCGCGGATCTTGAGGTCGACTTGGAATCCGGTGATGCCCTTGCGGGTTCCGGTGACTTTGAAGTCCATGTCGCCGCAATGGTCTTCGGCTCCGAGGATGTCGAGGACGATCTGGCTCTTTTGCTCGCTGGAGAAGAGTCCCACCGAGATCCCGGCCACGGGGCGGGTGATCGGGACCCCCGCATCCATGAGGGCGAGGGTGGCGACGCAGGCGCTGGCCATGGAGGAGGAGCCGTTGGACTCCATGATTTCCGAGACCACGCGGATGCTGTAGGGGAAGTCCTCGGGGATGACGGGAAGGACCGCGCGTTCGGCGAGGTTTCCATGGCCGATTTCGCGGCGGCTGGTCATGCCGAGGCGCCCGCACTCGCCGACTGCGTAGGGGGGCATGTTGTAGTGGAGAAGGAATTTCTTTTCCTTGGCCCCGCCGGTGATGCCGTCGAGGGATTGGGTGTCCTGCATGGTGCCGAGGGTGACGATCCCGAGGGACTGGGTTTCGCCGCGGCCAAACAGCGCGGAGCCATGGACGCGGGGAATGAGACCGACTTCGCCATACAAGGGGCGGAGGTTGTCGAAGCTTCGGCCACCGATGCGGGTTCCTTTTTCGAGGACGAGGCGGCGGGTCGATTCGATCTCGAACTTGTCGTAGAGTTGGAAATACTCTTCATCGGTCATGTCCGGGAAGGCTTCGAGGAGCTTGACCTTGAGGCTTTCCTTGAGATCGGAGATGGTGTTTTGCCGTTCGAGTTTGCCCATGATGGCGAGGGCATTCATCATGTCTTCGCCTGCGAGTTCGATGGCCTTGTCGAGCTTGGCATCGTCGGCGGGAATCGGGGTGATGACCTTGTCGGGGAGACCGAGCAATTTGCGGAGTTCGAGCTGGGCGTCGACGAGGGCGGGGATGGCCTGATGGCCGAATTTCATCGCCGCGACCATGTCTTCATCGCTGATTTCCTTGGCGCTGCCTTCGATCATCAAGGGTTTATCGCGGGTCGCGGCATAGGTGAGGTCGATGTCGCTCTGGGCGAGTTGGTCGTGGGTGGGGTTGAGAATGAATTGTCCATCGATCCGTGCGACCCGCACGGCGGCGATGGGGCCATCGAAGGGGACATCGGAGATGGTCAAGGCGGCGCTGGCGGCAATGATGCTGAGCATGTCCGGTTCGCGGGTGCCATCGGCGGCGAGGAGGGCGTTGTTGATTTGCACCTCGTTGCGGTAACCTTCGGGGAAGAGGGGGCGGATGGGGCGGTCGGTGGCCCGCATGGTGAGCACTTCGCGCTCGCTGGGCTTGGCTTCACGCTTGAAATAGCCGCCGGGGAAGCGTCCGGCCGCGTAGAATTTTTCGCGGTATTCGACCTGCATGGGGAAGAAATCCACGCCTTCGCGGGGTTTGCGGGCGGCGGTGACGGCGGAAAATACAACGGTATCGCCGAGGCGAACAATCACGGCTCCGTTGGCCTGCTTGGCCATGACGCCGGATTCGATGGTGATGGTGGTCTCACCGAGGTTTACTTCTACTTTTTTTAATGCACTCATGTTATCTCCTGACTAGCGTTTTCTATAGGGATGAAGGAAGAGACCCCACCGGTTGGTGTTCGCCGATGCGCGTAAACGGCATGGAGGCATCCACGGGAAACGGGGGGGAGCAAAGGTTGAGGTTGGGGTGAAGATCGACCGCACAAAACAACGCGTTACCGGCGGAGGCCGAGGCGTTGAATCAGCGTCGAATAACGCTGTTCGTCCCGTTTCCGCAGATAGTCGAGCAATTTGCGGCGGCGGCTGACCATAGCGATCAAGCCACGGCGGGAGCTGTGGTCTTTCTTGTTACCCTGAAGGTGACCCGTCAGGTCTTTGATGCGCTGGCTAAGCAACGCGACTTGGACTTCAACCGACCCGGTATCGTTATCCGACCGGGCGAATTCTTCCTTAATCTTCTGTTTGGAGGCGATTTCCATAGAGTTGGCCTTCCACGCTAGCGTGTTTTTACCTTTCGTGTTTGATTTGCGGGGGAAGATAGGAGGGAGGGGGTGACTTGTAAAGCAGGAAAATGGACCGCGTGGGGCGGGGAAAAATTTTGAAAACGTTAAATTGAGGTTTACAGGGGGTAGTCGCTTTAGTAAAAGGCTTCAATGTTAAAGGCCTTTACTTGGGCTTTTCGAGAACGACTCGTGGATGATGTCAGGATGTTTGCGAGGAACAGTCTATACGTTTTACTTGGTGTTTTCACGCTGTTGGGCGCACCTTTGGGGAGGGCTGCCCAAGAGATACCCCTTTCCGAGATCCCGACCTCGACTTCGTCGGATTTGCGGTTTCAGGTCAACCGGATGGCCACTGCGGGGAGGCTGGTGGAGGCGATTCCTTATCTAGAGGAGTTGGTCACTCGTTTTGAGGCATCTCGGGGGGCGAGGTTCGATCAGGAACTTGAGCGGTTTTATTTTCTGATCAGCGCGGCGTTTATGCAGTCGGAGCAGTACGACGAGGCGATCGCCATTCTCAGGAAATACACGGCGAGGTTTCCCACGACCACCGATGCTCCCCTGATGTTTGAGTGGCTGGGCGACTGCTACCGGCTTACCGATGAATTTGCCCTGGCCGCCGAAACCTACAACCGGCTACGATCCGGCTACACTCTGCGGGGACCGGTTCTCGATGAAATTCTTGCCCGTGAGGCGGGCTCCCTCGCCCAGCTTCAGCGGTGGGACGAGGCGGTACCGTTGCTTCGTCAACTGATGGGCCAGGCCCGGGATCCCGGATTGCGGGGGCAGGCTGCGACTCTGCTTGTGCGGGCCTACCTTGCCCTCGATCAGGTTGAGGAGATCGTGCGGCTGCTTCCCCAGCTTCTTTCGGTCACCCAGTCCCGTTACGATGTCGATTTCAACATCATGTTGATCCAGGGAGGGGATACCAAGTTCCACGAAGGGGATTTTGCCTCCGCTCTTCTTCTTTACCAGCTTGCCCTGACCAAGGAAGAGCTTTTGGGCTGGCATGAGGAGCAAACCGCCGAGTTGGAGGCGGCTCTCCGCAATCCGGCGGTGGCCCTCGATGTGAAGGCCTCGATGTCCCTCCGCACCCGCCTGCGCGAGTTGCGGGAAAGTGAGGCGGACATCCTGCGGCGGGACAGTTTCACCGAGGAGTTGTTGTTCCGAAAGGGTCAGACCTATTTTGAGATGGGCCGGAAGTGGGAGGCTTTTTGGACGTTCTGGTCGATCTGGCGGACCTTGCCGCAAAGCGCATTGACCCGTCAGGCGTTGTTCAGCGCGTTCGCGCTGGCCGGGGAGTTGAACATGGAGGAGCGGGCGATCCAGTTCGGCACATCGTTTGTCGACTCCTTCGGAGTGGGGGACTTCTTCGATGAAGTGACCCTTCAGCTTGCCAATCTGCGGTTGCGGAGGCGGGAATTCGACGAGGCGCTCGCGATGTCCGAGCTGGCCCGGACCATGAACCCGGCCCATGCCTACGAGGACCGGTTGGTGTTTATTTCCGGGTACAGCCTGTTTCAGCAGGCGAATTTTGGCGAGGCCCTCGCCGCGTTCCAAAAGATCCGGGACGATTTTCCCGACAGCGCGGCCGAGGAGGGGGCCCATTACTGGTCGGGGATGGCTCATCTGTTCCGGCAGGACTACGAAGCGGCCCGCGACGAATTCAGCGAGTTCGGGGCCCGCTACATCGGAGGCGTGTATTATGAGGATGCCCGTTTCCGGCTCGGGGTTTCGGAGTACGGGCTGGGCGAATTTGTCTCCGCGCGGGAGCATTTCGAGCGGTTCATCGAGCATTTTCCGTTCAGCGTGTTGCGGGCGGAGGCCCATTCCTTCCTAGGGGATATCGCGGGCGCGGAAGGGCGGTTGAACGATGCGCTGGCTGAGTACCGGGTGGTGCCGTCGCACACCAAGCGGATGGTCCAGATCGATTACGCGACCTTCCAGATCGGGAAGATCCTCGAAGTGCAGGAGGACTTCGCAACGATGGCCGAACATTTCGGAGCCTACCTGCAAACCTACCGGCTCGAAGGCCAGTACACCGAGGCGCTTCACCGGATCGGGTTTGCCCGGAAGATGATGGGGGATGTCGACGGGATGCTCGCGACCTACGAAAACGCGATTCGCCGGTACGCCCATCAGGCCGATGCCCTCGGGATCGATTTGATTCTTCAGGACTGGATCTCCGCCTATCGTACCACCCGCGGCGAGTTTCCCCTCGAATGGCTCCAGCGCGAACTGGCCCTGGCCGAGGAAAAGCGGTCCGAGGTCACAGCGCTGAGGATGCGGTGGGCTCTCCACGATGTGTGCGGGTCGGGACAGCCGCCTGCATTTACCGCCTATCACCTCCGCTCCGCTCCGCCTGCCGTGCTGGAATGGATCGGCCGGGCCACAGCCGAGTCCCGCCCCGACTTCGCCCGTTCCGCTCTCGAGAAGGTCGAGGAGGAGTATCCGGAAAGCCCTTGGGCGGAAGCGGCCTTGCGGACGTGGGGTGAACTTGAGGCGTCGGCTGGAAACACCGCCCGGGCTCTTGAGCTGTTCGAACGCCAGTTCGCTGCGTATCCGACGAGCGCGGGGGCTGCGCTTGCCCTCAAGCGTTCCGCCGACATGAAAGCGGCTCTCCGGCAATTCGATGAAGCGATCGCCGGTTACCTGCGGGTGCTGGAAGTCCGCGAGTGGCGGGGTCCATTGTGGCCCGAATCCCTTTACCGGATCGGGTCGACCCTGCTCGCCCAAGGCAAGCTCCAGGAGGCCTTCGGATATTTCCAACGGGTGTATATTCTTTACGAGGGCTATCCCGAATGGGCGGCCCGGGCCTACCTGCAAAGCGGGGTGGTGCTTGAGCGGCTGAACCGTCGTCGCGAAGCCATCGCGACCTACCGGGAAATGCTGGCCAACGAAACCTATCGCGGCCTCGACGCGGGAGCCGAGGCCGAACGGAGGCTAAGCGCGCTACAATGACGTCCCGGATGTTCCATCGTGTTTTCGCGGTCGCGCTGCTCATGGTCATGTGGGCGATGCTGCCTGCTCATGCTTCGCGGGAGATCAATGCGAGGGTCATGCTCAAAGACCACCGGACGGCGATCGACGTCGTGATTACCGGTCGGCGGGGCGATTTGATCCATGCCCGGCTCCGCGACGCCCAGGCGGCAAGCATGTCCATCCAGGCCCGCGACATCCAGCACATCCACATCTCCCTTCCCCAGGAGGCCCAGCGGCAGGCCGAGGCGGCGTTTGCTGCGAACCGGATGGGCGAGGCGGTTCAGCGGATGCGCGGGGTCATCCAGCCGGTGCTCCCGTACTTCGATCTCCCCGCAGAATCCCTCATCGAGCCCGCATTCCGGTTTGGCGAATTTCTTCGTCGCGAAGGGTCGTGGACCGAGGCGATCCGGGTGTACAAGGCGCTTTACGACAACCCCGACGCAGCGGTGCGCGAACGGGCGAATGCCTGGCTCGCCTACAGCCACGCCCGCAACGGTCAATTCGACGAAGCGGCCACCGCCCTCCGGAACCATGCCTCCGAGAATCCTCAACATCCCGGCTTTGTTCCCGCCGCGCTTGCCTACTCCCTGGTTGCCGCCGCCCGCTCCGACGATGAAACCGCCCTCGACCATGCCGCCCGGGCCTCCGCGCTTTCCCGCATCGATCACGAGGCTTATCCTGAAGCGGTTTTCCTTTCCGCCGAGGCCTACCTCCGTCTGGGTCGCCGGGCTCCTGAAACCGCGACCGCCGCCGAGGTTGCCCACGCTTTTGACTCCGAAGCGCCCGGTCCTGCCTTGACGCCGGCCCAGTATCTTCAAGCGGCCACCGGACTCTATGAGCAGATCCTGCGACTTTTCCCCACCTCACCTTTTGCCGAGCCGTCCAGCCGAAGGCTGGCCGACCTTCAGCCTCAACCCCAGACAAACGCGCCGGGAGCCACGCCCGGACTTGGAGACGCCCCATGAAACCAGCCCGCATCCTCATCGCGACCGTGTTGCTCACCGGACTCGCCTGGACCGCCGCCCCCGCCCAGGACGATGCATCCGCACCGCCGCCTCCCGCCGCCTCCCGCCAGCTTACCTTCGGCAGCATGTTGCAGGCCGGCGGGTGGGCGATGTGGCCGCTTGGGCTCTGTTCCCTCTTCGGCATCGGTCTTGCCATTTACAACGGCATCGTCATCCGACCCGCCCGCATGCTCAAGCCCCAGATTGTCGACCAGATCAAGAACGCCGTGCATGACCTCGACATCGAGCGGGCCCGCAACCTTTGCGCGGGGAATCCCGCCCCCGTCACCAACATCATCCAAGCCGGCCTCGAACGGATCAAAGGCGACGAGCTTCACCTTGAGTCCATCGAGAAGGGGATGGAGGAATATTCCCTTCAGGAAATCGCCGGCCATCTTCAGCCGATCAATTACCTCTCCGTCATTGCCACGATCAGCCCGATGATCGGACTGCTGGGAACCGTCTCCGGTATGATCAAGGCCTTTCAGGCCATGGCCCTCGGGGGGATGGGCCGTCCCGAGCTGCTGGCCGACAACATCAGCGAAGCCCTTATCACCACGGCCACCGGCCTGATCATCGGCATTCCCGTCATGGTGCTCTACTTCTACTTCAAGAATCGTTTCACCGCGATCATCGCCGCGATCAACCGGACCTGCGGCGACGTGCTCGAAACCCTCAACGTGGCCGGTCGCAACGCCCAACGGTAACCACTCGTCCACCCGATGAAAATCTCCCTTCCCAACGATCGCCCGGCGGGCTTTCAGATGGCCCCCATGATCGATGTGGTGTTTCTCCTCATCGTGTTTTTTATGGTGGCCGCCGACCTCAGCCAGCAGGAGCGCGTCCCCGTGGAAATTCCTGTGGCTTCCCATTCCGAGCGTCCCACCGATCCCAGCGGGCGCGGCGTGGTCACGGTCAAGGCCAACGGCGATCTTTTCGCCGGCACCGAGCTGATGACCCTCGACCAGTTCCACGACCTCGCCCGTGTGCGGCTCCACGAGAACCCCAACTTCAAACTGTTTCTGCGGGCCGACCGGGGCACCCCCCACAAGTTTGTCCGCGAGGTCATGCGCTCGGCCGCCGAAGCGGGAATTGTCGACATCATCTTCGCCGCCTATACCTCCGATTGACCCCATGAAAACCGACCTCACCCTCCTTGATGCCGTGGAAGAAAGCGACGAGCTTCAGATGGCTCCGCTCATCGACGTGGTTTTCCTCCTGTTGATCTTCTTCATGGTCACGTCCTCCCTTCAGAAGTTCGAGACCGACCTCGGCATTCGTTTGCCCGGCCGGGTCCAGCAATCCGAAAACCTGATCATGCCCGACGAGCAGATCGTCGAAGTTCTCCCCGACGGGCGGGTCCTTCTCAACAACCAGTTCTATGACAGTCCCGAATCGCGCGACATGCCCCAGCTCACCGCCGTCCTCCAGCGATTCAAGCAGGCCAGCGACCTCGCCAACGTCCGGGCCCTCCTTACCATTCAGGCCCACGGCCAGGCCCGCCACGAGCGGGTAATGGATGTTTTGAACGCGGCCGCCGGGGCCGACATCACGTTCGTGTCCATCGGCCTTGGCGACGACGAGGAGGACGCGTGATGGAACCGATCATCAAGCCTGTCCAGCCCCGTTCGCTCTTCTACAAGGTGATTGTGGCCAGCCTGCTCGTTCATGTGGGGCTGATCCTGCTCGCCAGTCCGGTGGTTCTTTATTCCTACTTTTTTCGCAACGAAGTCACCTTCGAGCCACCTCCTGAAGCCGAACGGACCATCGAGCCGCGCAAGCTTGAATACAAAGTCCATGTCCAGGAGACCCAAAAACGCAGTGGCCGCCCCCAGGTCCAGCCCCGGCTTACCGCCGACCGTATTTCCGAGTTGTCGCTGCCCGACCTCAAGCTCGAAGTCGCCCCCATCCGCAATCCCAACCTTCCCCGCATGGTCAACTTCGCCCACGCCGGCATCGGGACCGGACTCGGCGACGGCCAGGGCAACGAAGGCCTTTCGGTGGGCCAGTCCTCGGTCAACTTCTTCGGGGTCCGTGCGGCGGGTGAGCGCATCTTCCTCATCGTCGACGTCTCGGTCAGCATGGTCGAGGATGTGCGCGGCGGTTATCCCGGGTTCAAGCTCGTCAAGGAGGAGTTCGGGCGGCTGATTAAAGGATTGTCCCCCGGCACCTTCTTCAACGTCATTGCCTTCGCCCACAGCTACGACAGATTCAAGGACCAGATGGTGCTCGCCTCCACCGCCAACAAGGACGCCGCGATTAGTTGGCTTGCCCGGTACAACAATCCCGGCGGCAACCTCACCACCTTCGGGAACGATACCGAACTCGCGGTCGAGGTCGACACCTACAAGGTCGGACAGGGCAACCAGGGGGGGACGACCCGCCAGGATCTCGCCCTCGCTGCCGCGATGAAACAGGGTGCCGACGCGATCTTCATGATCACCGACGGCCAACCCCGCCTCATGCGCCATCTCACCGAAGAGGAGTGGGAAGACTGGAAGAAGCGCTACTGGACCGATGCCGAGAAGCGCCGGGTCGAGCGGGAGCGGGAGCGCGAGTTGAAGGCTCTTGAAGACGAAAACCGCCGCCGGGCCCGGCGCGGGCTTCCGCCCAAAGTCGAGGACGAATACGGCATCGCCTCGTTGCGCTGGCCAGAAATGCCGAGGGAAAGCCTGCTCGACTACATCGATGCCCTTCAGAAGAAACTTTACCTTGATCAGAAAAAGCGTCCGGCCCGGATTTACGTCATCGGCTACGAGACCACCTCTGACGAGGAGACGTTTCTGCGGCAATTGGCGAGAAGAAACGGCGGAACCTACCGGCATCTCAAAAATCTGGTACGAGGGGTTCAGACGACGGAGCCGTAGCCGTGTTTGAGAGAACGCGGAGGGGGGGGCTGATTGTGTTGTCCCGGTGGACTAAATTTGGTAATTAAGGGCTGACCCTGATCCTGATCGGCGGTGCAGCAACTAGAAAGGTATTCCGATGAAACAACGACAAATATTTATCACCGCATTTGACAAGAAACGGCTGGAAGAGCTTATCTCGGTGGCCCGTGAATTTGGCGAACATGCCAGAGGCTATCTCGATGGCCTTGCCGCAGAGCTTGAACGAGCACGGGTGGTCGACTCGGTCAAGATCCCTGGGGATGTGGTGACGATGAATTCAAAGGTGGTTCTCCGTGATCTGGAAACCTCCGAGGAGGAAACCTATCGCCTGGTGTTTCCGCATGAGGCGGATGCCGGTTCAGGCGCGATTTCGATTCTCGCTCCGGTAGGCACAGCGATTCTGGGTTATCGAGAAGGGGATGTGGTTGAGTGGCCGGTTCCCTCCGGCCTCCGGCGCATCCAAATTGAAAAGATTCTCTATCAACCCGAGGCGTCGGGAGATTTCGACAGGTAATGGGATTAGTTGTTTCCGCCGCTGAACAGGGCGGGGAATTTGGACTGGACGCGTTCGAGGTGATTTTCGTCGTGGTTCTTGCCGCTGAGGACGAGGAAGAGGGCGTAGAGGTCGTGGCCGTCGACGGTGTATTGAAGTTCGGGGTTGGCTTTGATGACCTTGGCGAGGTTACGTTTGGCCTTGTGGAGGGTGAGGGGTTTGGGGGCGGGTTTGGCGGGGCCGGCGAGGGCCTCGGCGATGAGTTTGTCGGCGGTTTCTTTTTCCGTGCCGGGAGGAGCTTCGAGAATGGCTTTGCAGATGGCCTTGGCTCGATTCCAGGTGATCTTGCCTTGGTCGAGGAGGGCGCGGAGGCGGGGATCCATGCCGGGAACGAAGCGGATGATTTCGTCGATCCATGCTTCGCTGCGGTCGAAGAAGGCGGCGAGGCGGGCTTTGTCCCAGTTGGCGTTGTTGAGGTAGATGACGGTGTCGAAGTATTCGGAGACCTTGGCGTCGAGGCGGTCGGCGTTGAGTTTAAGGTTGAGGGCGCGCATTTCATCGACGTCACCGGAGACGACGCGGACGTCGATGCGGTCGAAGTAATCGGGTTTGGATTGGCGGATGGTGCGGATAGCGTTGATGCGGTGGAAGCCGCCTACGAGGAAGAATTCGCCGGGGTTGCGCTCCCACACGATGAGGGGTTCGAGGAGTCCGTTTTTCAGGATGTCGTCGGCGTAGTGGCGGACCTTGGCGTGGTTGAGGGGGCGATGGTTGGCGATGGAGGGATGGGTGTGGATGTCGTCGATGCGGACATAGTCGTAGCGTTTGGTGGTCAACATGGTTTGCTCCTTGAAGGGGGGTAAAATGAAGGCATGGTTGAACCATGTTTTCCGGGGAAAATCAATGGAAAGATGGGGGGTTGAGATAAAAAAACCGCCGGGTCGGGGACCCGGCGGTTTTTGAATGTCAGCGTATCAGCAGGGCTGATTAGAAGCTGTAGGAGAGGCTGAGGGTGCCGATGACTTCGACATCGTAGGCATCGCCGAGGACGTCCTTGTCGATGGTGTCGACATAGGTGACGCCGAGGCTGATGAAGTCGTAGTTCAGGGCGGCGGACACCTGCCAATGGGAGAAGCCGCTTTCGCCTTCATCCGGGTTGAGGTATCCGACAGCGGCTCCGAGGCTGAGGCTGATTCCTTCATCGAGCTCAATGTCGTGTCCGAGGCCGGCTTCGACATAGATGTTCTTTTTGATTCCGCCGTCCAGACC
The DNA here is from genome assembly GCA_035327665.1 of Kiritimatiellia bacterium. Taxonomy (GTDB): domain Bacteria; phylum Verrucomicrobiota; class Kiritimatiellia; order CAIVKH01; family CAIVKH01; genus DAOLCW01. The sequence goes on along the minus strand of DAOLCW010000014.1, from coordinate 31,101 downwards.
GTAGTAGATACCTACGGAAGGGGCGAGGGGAACATCAAGGCCGAGGCTCAAGGAGACTTCGCGATCGGCTTCGAGTTCGGCACCGGGATAGATGTATTCGGTGTAGCCGATCGAAGCGTCCACGCCTTCCACGGGAATCGTGTAGGAGGCGTAGATATTGATTTCCGAGAACTCCCCGCTGTTGAGGGAATCATCGTAGTCATCGATGTCGAGGTTGCCCCAGACGCCGATGTCGATGGGAAGACCCGAGACATCGAGGTAGGGTTGAGCGACGAAGCCGTCGTTGAAGGTGGCGCCGCGGAACACGTACGCGGAGCTGACGTCAACGCCGACGGTAGCTTCAGCGGCCAGAGCGGCCGAGCCTGCGGTCACGGAAGCAGCCGCGACGGCAGCAAGAACTTTGGTCATTTGCTTTTTCATTCGGATCTTTCTCCTGTTGTTGTTGTTTCGAATCACGATTCAAGCTGGTGCCCAAAACCATTTTGAACCGAATCGCGGCAGTATCTCCGCGCATTGTCAGTAAGGGTATCGGGGTTTCCCGGTGTGTCAAGGTCAACCGAACCGTTTTTCTTGGGGGTTTTCCCGGCATCTCTCCGTGAACGCCCGGGGCATTTCCCTGATCCTCGATGGGCGTTCGAGGAAGGGGGGCCGTCCGGCCCATCCTGGGGGGATGGGCCGGACGGTCGGACTTAACCGATCGCCTCCTTTCCTTTTTCCCCGGTCCGGATGCGGATACAATCGGAGAGGTCGGTGACGAAGATCTTTCCGTCGCCGATCTTGCCGGTGCGGGCGCCTTTGATGATGGCATCAATGGTGGGCTGAACGAACTCGTCGTTGACGGCGATTTCGACACGGAGTTTCTTGAGGAGGTTGACCTCGATGTCGGCGCCGCGGTAGGACTCATGATAGCCCTTCTGCTGGCCGCAACCGAGAGCGTTGGTGACGGACATCTTGAAGATTTCCGCGTCGTAGAGCGCTTGCTTCACTTGATTCAAGCGTTCGGGTTGGATGTATGCTGTGATCAGTTTCATAGTAGGTGTACTCCTTACAAGGGTTACCGGTTATTGGTTGGAGAAGATTTGGAACCCGCTGTAGGCTTCCATCCCGTGTTCGCCGATGTCGAGACCGCGGAGCTCTTCCTCTTCAGGAACGCGCAGACCGATGGTAGCCTTGAGGATGTAGAACAGGACGAAGGCGGAGACCAGGCACCAGACGCCGTAGGCGACGACACCGATCAACTGGGTCACGAAGCTGTGATCCTCGTTGGTGCTGAAAATGCCGACGGCGAGGGTTCCCCAGATGCCACAGGTCAAGTGGACGGAGATGGCGCCGACGGGATCGTCGAGCTTGGCTTTGTCGAGGGCGATGACTGAGAAGACCACGATGATCCCGGCGATGACGCCGATGAGGATCGCGGAGATGAGGCCGACGGTGTCGGCGCCGGCGGTGATGCCGACGAGACCGGCGAGGGCGCCGTTGAGGGCCATGGTCAAGTCCGGCTTCTTCTGGACGGTCCACGAGGTGAACATGGCGCCCATGATGCCGGCGGCAGCGGCCAGCGAGGTGGTGACGAGGACGTAGGACACGCCTTCGGCGTCAGCGGACAGCACGGAGCCGCCGTTGAACCCGAACCAGCCGAGCCAGAGGAGGAATACGCCGATGGTGGCCAAGGGCATGTTGTGACCCATAATGGGCTTGATCGAGCCGTTGACATATTTGCCAAGGCGGGGACCGAGGACGATTACCCCGGCGAGAGCGGCCCAGCCACCGACCGAGTGAACGAGGGTGGAGCCAGCGAAGTCATGGAAGTCCATTTCATAGAGCCAGCCTTCGCCCCAGTGCCAGGAACCGGCGACGGGATAGAAGAACGCCACGTAGACTGCGGAGAACAGCAGGAACGCGGGGAGCTTGATGCGCTCGGCGACCGCGCCGGACACGATGGTGGCGGCGGTGGCGGCGAACATGGCCTGGAAGAGGAAGTCCGTCCACCAGGTGTAGGCGCCGTCCGCGTAGCCGGCTGGGTCATAGTCGGCTCCGGGATAGATGCCGAATCCGGCGAACCCGAAGAAGGATCCGATGGAGAAGTCTCCGGGATACATCAGGTTGAAGCCGCAAAGGGCATAGGTAAGAATCCCCATCGAGATGATGGCGGTGTTTTTGAAGAGGATGTTGACCGTGTTCTTGGCCCGGGTCATGCCCGCTTCCAGCGAGGCGAACCCGAGGTGCATGAGAAACACGAGGAAGGTGGCGACCATCATCCACGTGTTGTTTACGGTGAACATTTCGAGGGAGACGGCTTCTTCCGCTTCCTCGTACTCGGCGGCGTAGGCTACAGCCTCCACCTCATCCGCTGCCGCCCACGGCACCATGCCGCAGAGGGCGAAGGCTACCAGCATGGCCGGCAACCATTGTTTCCAGTTTTTCATAGCGTCCTTACTCCTGTTAGGTTTGTTGTTTGTTCCACGACCACACGATAGGAATGGTCGGGAGTGATTTAGCAACGATCGTGCCAAGACTGGTTTTACGTGGCGGTGTAAATGTGTGTAAGATGAACGTAGAAAGTTGGTTATAAATAATATTGGATGGCGACAAAAACGGAATTGTATCGTCACAAAGCTACAAATGAGTAGCAGGCATAACATGTTAATACAATTTTGTACCATATTGTCGCTCTTGATTCATATTTGGCGCGTCTGTCTGGTTAAGCGTGTGACTTTCGGGGCATACAGTGCCGCACCGGCTTTGCGGGTTTGCCACCACATTCCGTAACGAGGGTGGCTACGCGCGGGAGAACCCGTCACGCCCTCGGGGAATGCCTTAGCGGGAAATAGGGGGATTGAGCGGAGCGATTGGGCTCGTTCCGGAAGGGAGAGAGAAGGAAACTGCCAGACGGAGTATAGGCTTATGACAGATCGATTGTACCCGATGGCGTTGACAGATCTTGCGTCGTGGATGGCGAAGGAATGGGAGGTCCGCCGTTCGTTGTTTGGAATCCATGAGCGATTGTTTTTCCGTCCGGAAGGGTCGGACCGGTTCCGGACGAAGGTGTTCGGGCAGGGGTTGGCGACGCCGGTGGGGGTGGCGGCGGGCCCGCATACGCAGATGGCCCAGAACATTGTGGCGGCGTGGTTGTGCGGAGCGAGGTTTATCGAGCTGAAGACGGTGCAGACGCTGGATGAGCTGGAGGTGTCGAAGCCGTGCATCGACATGGAGGACGCGGGGTACAATGTGGAGTGGTCGCAGGAGCTGCGGTTGGATGAGTCGCGGGATGAGTACGTGAAGGCGTGGGTGTTGATTCATGGATTGCACAAGGCGCTGGGGCTGGGAGGGGAGGGGCCGGAGACGATCTTTAATTTGAGCGTGGGCTATGACATGGCGGGGATCCTGAAGCCGAATGTGCAAGGGTTCCTGGACGCGATGGCGGATTCGGGGGAGGCGATCGCGGAGGGGCTGGAGGTGATGGGGAGGTTCTTTCCGGCGGCGAAGGAGGCGGTGGTGCCGTCGCGGTTGTCGGACAATATCACGTTGTCGACGATGCATGGATGTCCGCCGGGGGAGATCGGGACGATTTCGAGGTATCTGATGGAGGAGCGGGGGCTGCATACGTATGTGAAGTGCAATCCGACGTTGCTGGGGCCGGAGCCATTGCGGGAAATTTTGAACGAGCGGCTGGGCTACCGGGAGATTACGGTGCCGGACGAGGCGTTCGGGCATGACATCGGGTTCGAGGACGCGGTGGCGTTGATCGACAACTTGCGGGGGGTGGCGGCGGCCCAGGGGGTGGATTTCGGGGTGAAGTTGTCGAACACGCTGGAGGTGGTGAATCATCGGAAGGTTTTTGCGGCGAAGGAAAAGCAGATGTACATGTCGGGGCGGCCGCTGCATGCGTTGACGGTGTGCGTGGCGGACCGGTTGCAGGAGCGGTTCGGCGGGGAGCTGGATCTTTCGTTCGCGGGGGGGGCGGATGCGTTTAATGTGCCGACCCTTTTGCGGTGCGGGATGAAGACGGTGACGGTGTGTTCGGATTTACTGCGGTCGGGCGGATACACGCGGCTTTACCAGTATATGTCGGAGCTTCGGAAGTCGGGGGCGGGACCGGTGGACAAGGAGACGGCGCGGGAGAATTTGCGGAGCTATGCGAAATCGGTGGCGGGGGACCGGCAGTATCACGCGGAGACGTTTGACCGGACGGACACGAAGTCGCTGCGTCCGCTGGGAGCGTTTGATTGCATCCGGGCGCCGTGTACGGAGGTGTGTCCGGTGGAGCAGCAGGTTCCGGCGTACATGCGGGCGGTGAAGGCGGGGAATCTGGAGGAGGCGGCTCGGGTGGTGCGGGCGGACAATACGATGCCGGCGATCCTGGGGCGGGCGTGCCATCATCCGTGTCATTCGCGGTGCGTGCGTACGCATCTGGACGAGCCGGTGGCGATCCGGGAGATCAAGAGGTTTATCATGGACGCGGCGGGGCCGGGGGGGAGCGGAGGGACGAGTTCGGAACGGCTGGAGCGAATCGCGGTGGTGGGGGCGGGGCCGTGCGGTTTGGCGGCGGCGGATTTCTTGAGCCGGGCGGGGTATCCGGTGACGTTGTTCGATGCGCGGGACCGGGCGGGGGGGATGGTGGCGTCGTCGATTCCGGGGTACCGGGCGTCGGACGAGGCGCTGGAGCGGGATGTGGGATTTCTGGCGGAGCGGGGGGTGACGATCCGGTACGGAATGCGGGCGGGGGTTCATTTCGATCTGGATGACCTGATGCAGGAGGGGTATGCGGCGATTGTGCTGGGGATGGGGGCGCAACAGGCGGGGCGGTTGGGGATGGAAGGGGAGGAGGCGGATGGGATCTGGGATTCGCTGGGCTTTTTGTACCGGGTGCGGACGGGGTCGCCGCCGGAGCTGGGGCGCCGGGTGGGCGTGGTGGGAGGCGGGGATGTGGCGATGGATTGCGCCCGGACGGCGTGGCGGCTGGGAGCGGAGGAGGTTTCGGTGATTTACCGGAGGACGGTGAAGGAGATGCCAGCTCAATACGAGGAGCGTCACGGGTTGGTGGCGGAGAAGATCCGCATCCGGGAGCTGCGGGCGCCGATGGGGTTGCAGGCGGAGGAGGGGCGGCTGAAGGGGATGGTGTGTTCGGTGATGGAGCTGGGGGAACCGGACGAGAGCGGGCGTCGGCGTCCGCGGCCGGTGCCGGGGCAGATGGAGGAGATTGGACTGGATTCGTTGATCGTGGCGATTAACCAGTCGGGGGAATTTTCGTGGCTGGAGGGGCAGGGGATCAAGTTGAACGAGCACGGGTACATTGATGTGGACGAGCGGACGTTGGAGACGTCGGTGGGCGGGGTGTTCGCGGGCGGGGATGCGATCGGGGAGGGACCGGCGACGATCGTGAAGGCGCTGGGAGATGGGAAGCGGATCGCGCGGGCGATTCGGGAGCGGTTCGAGGGAGCGGTGCGGGAAGAAACGGCGGTGGCGTCGAAGGTGCTGACGGTGGACCGGGCGGGGTTGCAGCTCCGGCGGGCGTTGCGGGTGAATCCGGTGGAGCTTCCGGAGCGTGCGGCGGACCGGCGGCGGGATTTCGACGAGGTGCTGTTGACGCTGGGGGTGGAGGCGGCGAAGGCGGAGGCAGGTCGCTGCCTGGATTGCGATTTGTTGTGCAGTTATTGCGTGGGGGTGTGTCCGAACCTGGCGTTGTTCACGTATGAGGTGGCGCCGGTGGAGGTGTCGGTGCCGAGGGGGCGGATCGAAAGGGGGCGGTGGGTGCCGGAGGAGGTCGCGACGCGGAAGGTGGGGCAGCGGCATCAGGTGGCGGTGTTTGCGGACTTTTGTAACGAGTGCGGGAATTGCGTGACGTTTTGTCCGTCGGCGGGACGACCGTACCGGGACAAGCCGAGGCTGTACCGGTCGCGGCGGGAGTTCGACGGGGAGGCGGACAATGCCTTTTTGCCCTACCGGACGCCGGAGGGGGAGGCGGGGATGCTGGCCCGGTATGGGGGGATGACGCACCGGCTGGACGTGGCGAATGGGGTCATACATTATGAAACGCCGCAGGTGGAGGCGGAGTGGACGCGGGAGTGGATGCCGACCCGGATCCAGGCCCGGGGGGATGCGGCGGATGCGGCGGGGGTTTCGCTGGAGCGGGCGGTGGAGATGGCGGTGTTGTTGTCAGGTTTGGCGGGGTCGATGCCGTTCCTGCCGCTGGCGGATTCACAAGAGGTGTTGGGATGAGCGGGATGAAACGTTTGCTGGTGCGGGGGGGAATGGTCCTGACGATGGACGACGAAAGCCGGATCTTGCCGGGCGGGTTTGTGTATGTGGAGGGGGATGAGATCAAGGCGGTGGGCGGGGCGGGAGATCCGGTTCCGGAAGCGGACCGGGTGGTGGAGGGGGAGGGATGCGTGGTGATGCCGGGGTTGATCAATGCGCATCATCATTTGTATTCGACGCTGGCCTGCGGGTTCACCCCGCCGGGGGAACCGGCGAGGAATTTTCAGGAGATTCTCGAGCGGCTGTGGTGGAAGCTGGATGCGGCGCTGAATGGGGCGGATGTGTACGCGTCGTCGGCGATTGCCCTGCTGCAGGCGGCGCGGTGGGGATGCACGACGGTGATCGATCATCATGCGTCGCCGGGGTGTGTGGAGGGAAGCCTCGACGAGGTGGAGCGGGCGTTCCGGGATGTGGGGTTGAATGGCTGCCTGTGCTACGAGGTGAGCGACCGGAACCGGGAGGGGGAGGGGATCGAGGAGAACGAGCGATTTTTGCGGAAGCTGGCGGAGGCGAAGGACGATCAGATCGCGGGGTTGTTTGGCCTGCATGCGTCGATGACGCTGGGGGAGCGGACGCTGGAGCGTTGCGGGGGTCTGGGGCGGGATCTGGGGGCGGGGTTCCATGTGCATGTGGCGGAGGCGGAATGCGATGTGGAGGCGACCCGCAAGTTGTTCGGGGCGGAACTGATGCCACGTTTCGAGGCGGCGGGGATTACCGGGCCGCGAAGCATTTTTGCCCACGGGATTCATTTGGATGATGGAGGGTTGGAGATCCTGCGGGGGACGGGCTCGATGCTGGTGACGAATCCGGAGTCGAACATGAACAATGGTTTGGCAGTGACCCCTGCGATGGAGGCGTTGAAGAAGAACATCTGCCTGCTCCTGGGAACGGACGGGATGGCTCCGAATCTGATTGCCCAGGCCCGGGCGTTGTACTTGATTCAGCGGACCACGCACCGTGATCCGAGGATTGCGTTTGGGGAGGCGGTGCAGGCGCTGCTGCTGGGGAATAGGGATGCATGCCGGCGGATCTTCAAACGTGCGCGGGGAGCGCTTCAGCCGGGCTGTCTGGCCGATCTGGCGTTGTTTCCCTACACGCCATTTACGCCGTTCGAGGCGGGCACGTGGATGGGGCATTTGCTGTTCGGGCTGGTCCAGACGCCGGCCCGGACCACGATCTGCCGGGGAGAGGTCATTGTGGAAAATGGCGGTTCGACGCGGATGGACGAAGTGGCGTTGCGGGCGGCGACGGTGGAGCGGGCGCGGGCGTTGTGGCAAAGGATTGCATGAGCGAGGCGATTGGATGATGATGCGACCGGTGTTACGATGAATGTGCTGATCCGTCAGATCCATACTCTGGTTACGATGAATGCGGGAGGGGAGATCCTCCACGGGGTGGATGTGCGGGTACGGGAGGGATGGATCACCGAGGTGGGCAAGGGGCTGGTTCCAGTGCCGGAAGTGGAGCGGGTGATCGATGGTTCGTGGTGTGTGGCGTTCCCGGGATTTGTGAACACGCATCATCATCTCTACCAGACCCTGACCCGGAATCTGCCGGGCTTGCAGAATGTGAAGTTGTTCGACTGGCTGATCGGGTTGTATGAAATCTGGCGGGGGCTGGGCGAGGAGGCGGTGGATGTCAGTACACGGGTGGGGGTGGGGGAGCTGCTGCTTTCGGGATGCACATGCACCACGGATCATTTTTATGTGTTTCCGAAGGGGGCGTCGCGGCAGTTGATCGATGTGGAGGTGGCGGCGGCGCGGGAGATGGGAATCCGGTTTCATCCCACGCGGGGGAGCATGAGCCGGGGCCGGAGCGCTGGCGGGCTTCCGCCGGACGATGTGGTGCAGGGGGCGGAGGAGATTCTTGAGGACTGTCGCCGGGTGGTGGAGGCGTATCACGATGCGTCGCCGGGGTCGATGTGCCGGATCGCGCTGGCTCCTTGCTCGCCGTTTTCGGTGACGGATGAGCTGTTGAAGGAGACGCTGGAGCTGGCGAGGTCGCTGGGGGTGAGGTGTCACACCCATCTGTGCGAGACGCTGGACGAGGAGGCGTTTTGCCTGGAAACCCACGGTCGGCGGCCGATGGACTATATGGAGGATCTGGGGTGGCTGGGCGAGGATGTGTGGTTCGCCCATGTGGTGTATGTGAACGACGAGGAGATCCGGCGTTTGGCGACGACCCGGACGGGGGTGGCTCATTGTCCGATATCGAACCTGCGGCTGGGGTCGGGGATCGCCCGGATTCCGGCGATGCTGAAAGCGGGGGTGCGGGTGGGCATGGCGGTGGACGGCAGCGCGAGCAATGATGCGTCGAACCTGCTCCGGGATATGCAGGCGGCGCTGCTGGTGCACCGGGTGGGCACGGGGGTGGAGGCGATGCCGCCGGGGCCGGTGTTGACGATGGCGACGCGGCATGGGGCGGACATCCTGGGGTTTCCGGAGGCGGGCTGTGTGGAACCGGGCCGGGTGGGGGATCTTGCGTTGTTTCGTCTCGACCGGATCGACTATGCGGGGGCGATGGCGGATCCGGCCCATGCGGTGTTGTTTTGCGGAGGGGCGCCGCGGGCGGAGTATACAATTGTCCATGGCGAGGTTCGGGTCGAGAAAGGGCGGCTGACCGGGGTGGATGAAGAAGCGCTGTTCCACCGGGCCAACGACGTGGCGGCTGATTTATTGAAGAAAGCGGAGGAGAACCGATGAAATTGAAGGATTATCTATTGCCGGGTTCGCTGGATGAAGCGAAGCGGCTGCTCCGGGAGCTGGGTCCGGCGGGGTTGCCGGTGGCGGGGGCGACGTCGCATGGCTTCTTGAATGTGAAGGAGGAGCGGGTGGCGGTGGACTTGTCGCGCGCGGGGCTGGCGGGGATCACGGCCACGGCGAGCGGGTGGCGGATCGGGGCGATGACGCCGATCGAGGATCTGTACCGGCGCCGGGAGAAGGGATGGGTTCTCGACCGGGTCGCCGATGCGTTCGTCAGCCAGCAGATCCGGAATGTCTGCACCTTGGGCGGCAACATCGCCCGGGTGTTTCCGTGGTCGGATTTTCCGGTGGTGCTGCTTGCCCTGGACGGGACGATGCGGATTGCCGGGGAGCCGGACCGTTCGATGGGAGCGGACGAATTCTTCAAGGGTCAACCGGCCCGGCATTTCCAGGCGGGCGAGCTTTTGGAGTGGGTGGAGGTGAGCCGGCTGGGGGCGGGCGAGGGGTTCGCGGTGGGCAAGCAGAAGCGCACGGAAGTGGATTTCAGCCAGGCCACGGCGGCGGTGAAGGCGACGGTTGCGGAGGGGAAGGTAACCGGTTTGCGGATTGCCCTCGGGGCGGCGGTGGCGGTGCCAACCCGGTTGCCTGAGCTGGAGGCAGCGTTCACGGGGCAGGCAGTTCCGGGCGAAGCGACGATCCGGTCGGCGGTGGAGGGAGCGCTGGATGGATTGAGTTTCCGCTCGGTGGCGGGGATGAGCCGGGATTACATCGCGGTGGTGGCCCGGGTGATGACGGGGGATGCGTTGGTGGCGGCGTTGGCGGAAGCAGGAGGCGGGAAATGAAAAAAGAGGTTCGATTCCATTTAAACGGTGAAGAGCAGGTGATGACGGTGGAGCCGCAGGAGACGCTCGCGTTTGCGTTGCGGCGGATGGGCCTGACCGGCACGAAGGTCGGTTGCAACGAGGGGTGTTGCGGATCGTGCACGGTGCTGCTGGACGGGCGGGCGGTGTATGCGTGTTTGATGTATGCCTGTCATGTCGAGGGCCGGACGGTGCGGACGATTGAGCATTTTGGAAGCCATGACGAACCGCATCCGTTGCAGGTGGCGCTGGCCGATCACGGGGCGGTGCAATGCGGGTTCTGTATGCCGGGGATGATTCTTGCCGCAGCGGCCCTTCTGGAGGAAAACCCCAAGGCCACGGAGCCGGAGTTGATACGCCATCTCGATGGCAACCTGTGCCGCTGCACCGGGTACGAAAAGATCCAGGACGCGTTGCGTTCGGTGATGGGAGGAAGCGGATCATGAAAAGCAAGGACTTCAAGGTGGTTCATCATTCGGTGCGGAAGATCGACGCGCTGACCCTGGCCCGGGGGGGGGCGGTGTATGCCCCGGATCTGGTTCCCGCGAATGCGTTGCATGTCAAAATGCTGTGGAGCCCGCATGCCCATGCCCGGATTGTGTCGATCGACACGTCCAAGGCGGAGGCGATGCCGGGGGTCAAGCTGGTGCTTCATCACGGCAATGTGCCGAGGGTTCCCCATACCACGGCGGGCCAGGGCTTTCCCGAGCCATCGCCCTACGACACGTTTATGTTCGACCGGAAGGTGCGGTTTGTCGGGGACCGGGTGGCGGCGGTGATCGCGGAAACGCGGGACCAGGCGGTGGAGGCGGTCCAGGCGATCGAGGTCGTGTACGAGGAATTGCCGGCGGTGTTGTCGATCGACGAAGCGCTGCGGGAGGGATCCCCGGTAATCCACGACGAGCCGGAGGCCCATGTGCCGATTCCAGTGCCTTATGAGCCGGAGAAGAATGTGGTAGCCCGGGTGGGGATGGATGTGGGGTCGCTGGAGGAGGGGTTGGCGGCGGCGGATATCGCCCTCGACGACACCTACGAGACGCATTACGCCCAGCATGTACCGATCGAGCCGCATGTGTCGTTTGCCTCGCTGGCTCCGGATGGCCGGGTGATCATCGTGACCAGCACGCAAGTGCCGTTTCATGTGCGGCGGATCGTGGCCCAGACCCTGGAAATTCCCGTGCAGCGGATCCGGGTGATCAAGCCGAGGATCGGGGGCGGGTTCGGGGTGAAGCAGGAAATCCTGCTCGAGGACGTGGTCGCGCTTGGGGCCCTGCGCACGGGGAGGCCGGTGTATTGGAAATACAGCCGGGAGGAGGAGTTTGTGTCGTCGCGGACGCGGCATCCGATCCGGACCCGGCTGCGGCTCGGGGTCAAGAAGGATGGAAGCATCACCGCGCTGGGGATGGACTGCCTTTCCAACACGGGCGCGTACGGGGGCCATGGGTTAACCGTGGTCTGCAATTCGGGGAGCAAGATGCTGCCGCTGTACCGGGCCGCGAACATTCATTTCACGGGGACGGCGGTTTATACCAACCTTCCGGTGGGCGGAGCGTACCGGGGGTACGGGGCAACCCAGTCCGCGTTTCCGGTCGAGTGCATGGTGGATGAAATCGCCGAGAAGATCGGAATGGATCCGCTGGAATTCCGGTTGCTCAACCACATCAAGACCGGGGAGACCTCGCCGGTGTTCCGGGCGTTGGGCGAAGGCAAGGCGGGGGTGGAGCAAGCGATCGGAAGCTGCAAGCTGGCGGAGTGCGTCAAGCTGGGAGCGAAGGAGATCGGCTGGAAGAAGCGGGGCTCGCCGGCGAAGAAGACCGGTCGCTATCGCCGGGGCATCGGGATGTGCTGCCTGATGCAGGGTTCGAGCATTCCGGAGATCGACATGGGAGCGGCCTCGCTCAAGATGAACGAGGATGGTTCGTTCAACCTGCTGATGGGGGCGACCGATCTCGGCACGGGGAGCGACACCGTGCTCGCCCAGATCGCGGCCGAGGAGCTGGGCACGACGGTCGACAAGATCATTGTTTATTCCTCCGACACCGACATGACCCCGTTCGACGTGGGGGCCTACGCCTCCAGCACCACGTATTTAAGCGGAAGCGCGGTGCAGAATTGCGCGGGCAAGGTGAAGAAGCAGATTCTGACCGTGGCCTCGTCCATGCTGGGAGTACCGGTGAAGGAATTGACGGTTTCGGGCGCCCGGGTTTTAACCCGGGAGGAAGGGAAATCGGTGTCGTTCTCCGAGGTGGCAATTCACTCCCTGTATGCGTCCGACCAGCATCAGATCGGGGCGATGTCGTCGCACATCACCCACAAGTCCCCGCCGCCGTTTTCCGCGCATTTTGCCGAGGTCGAGGTGGATACCTTGACCGGGATGGTCAAGGTGCTTCGGTACGTGGCGGCGGTGGACTGCGGCACCGCGATCAATCCGAAGCTCGCCGAGGGCCAGACCGAGGGCGGGGTGCTCAACGGGATCAGCTTTGCTTTGACCGAGGAGTATTTGTTCAGTCCCAAGGGCAAGATGCTCAACGCGTCGATGCAGGATTACAAAATCTTCTCGATGCGCGACAAGCCGGAGATCAAGACCATCCTCGTGCCGAGCTACGAGAAGACGGGGCCGTTCGGGGCCAAGAGCGTGTCGGAAATCTGTATCAACGGGCCGATTCCTGCGATTGCCAACGCGATCTACAACGCGGTGGGGGTGCGGTTGAAGGCGTCGCCGTTCACCCCGGAGAAGGTGTGGCGGGCGATGCAGGGGGGGTAGGTCGTCGCAGAGGTCATTTGGCAGCGCGCTTCTTCTGTTGTTGTTTGATCTGATAGGTTACCGGCGCCTCTCGAATGGATTGCCCCCGGGATCGCGCTTCGATGTACTGGTTGATCGACAGGACCTGATCGGGACAAGCTTTTTGAAGTGGCTTGTCCAAGCTCACGCATGGCACCTTGAGTTGCCTGGCCAGCGCTACATACTGGGCATCATAAATGGATATTCCGGAGGCAATGGCTTCACGCAAGGCTGCATCATCGGAAAGGTGGCGCTCATTCTCGGAGAATAGGTGAAGGGCCTGCTCATAGAGGTTTGCCGCGTGATTTAACGGCATGCCCTGAAGGCGGGAATACTTCCACAGCACACTTTGGAACTCCACCCGCCAAAAAACCGGAACCATCCACTCATTGTCGATCGACCAGAGGCGTTGAACCTCCGCTGATCGCTCTCCTTCGATGACATAATAGGCAAGAATGTTGACATCGGTTACGATCATTCCCGGCCTTCCCGCTTCGCGGTAGAAATAAAATCGTCAGTCAAAGGGACTTTCCCCTTGTAAGGCCGGAATGCAGGAACCGGACTCACGGAATGCAGGCCCTGTTTTAATATAACAATCGCTTGCTGGGTCATGGAGCGATGATGGGTGGCGGCTTCTGCCTTGAGCCGTCGATGAAGATCCGCGGGTAAATCTTTGATCACAAGCGCTGGCATGGTTTCAAATGCTTCCTTTCTACTAGTAAAATACTAGCACGCTTGGGACAGGTCAAGTTTCCTCGGCCTAACTGCGGACCGAGATGACCTGACGGATGGTTGAGGGGATGCGGGGCCAGGGACGATTTTAATCGCCCCGCTTCGTCCGGCCGTCGCCGGCCTTCGCAAGGCAGGCAGATCCGCGTTGGCGATAACTCGGATGATGATGGGTGAGAATTGGAAAGGCGATGTCTCGACCACCCCCCGCAACTTGGTTTCCAAACCTTGGAAAACCACCTCCTTTTCGTTTCCAAACCTTGGAAAAAGAGGGGCACCTTTTTCCAAACCGTTGCTCCCAGCCCCAACCGGAATTGCCGGGTATCGGTGGTCTAGGGAAATACCGGGGACAGAGACGCTGTGCCCTTTGTCCCCAAGGCCCCCCATATATTCAATGTCCCTGACCGCCCCTGTCCATCCGGGCCAAACCCGGCAATTTGGGGTTGTATCAATATGGTAATATGGTATTGTTGTTCCATGAAGACGACCATTGACATACCTGATCCCTTGTATCGACAAGTGAAGATCAAGGCGTTTGAACGGGGAACCAGTCTTCGGGCGCTGATGATTAACAGCCTGCGACGCGAAGTTGAAGCGGCGGGCGATCCCGTGGTTACGCCGGTTTTGGCTCGGGAAGAACAAGCGGTCTATACCACGGACGATTTGGGCTTTGTGGTGTTAAAGCGAAGCGGTCGCAAGCCGGTGGTGAACGATGCCTTTATCAACGACTTGCGCGACACCGAGGGGGTCTAAGCTGTTTTACCTGCTTGATATCAATGTGTTGATTGCGTCCGCCGACCCGGCTCACCAGTTTCATGATGTCTTCAAGCGGTGGTATGTCGACCGGAAAAAGCCTGCGTTAGCTACGTGCCCCATCACCGAAAATGGTTTTCTGCGTATCTATGGCCATCCGGATTATCCCGGCGGGCCCGGTTCGCCGGTACTGGCGCTGGCACCCCTCTCGGCGATTCGCAATCGCCCGGACAGCGTGTTCCTTCCTGACGATGTATCGCTGACCGATCCGGCAAAACGGAATGCCTTAAAAAGCGCGACCCCCAAGCAGTTGACCGACATCTATTTGCTTTCCCTTGCGGTTCGACACAACGGAATGTTCGTGAGTTTTGATCGTGGCATCCGTGCGAACTGGGTTGAACAGGGAAACCGTGCGTTTGAGTTACTCGCTCCTTGAAGGATCGCGTACGATTCGCGTTACGTGGATAATCAGGATGAGGCTGGCATGGGCGCGATTCGTGTCAGGATGTTTTGGGTAATGGTATTACACACTCTTGACTACCATGCATGGTCGTGTATTGTAATTGTATGCCTACCAAGACGATCACGTTGGAGTTGGATGCGTACGAGCGGCTCAAAGCGGCCAAACGCTCGCCTCGGGAATCTTTTTCTGAAGTGGTGCGGCGCTTGCCCATTCCCGGGCATGCCTTTGTCGGCCGCGATCTCTTAAGGTTGCGCGAGCAGCACGGTGCTTATTTGACCGAGGAGGATGCCGAAGCCATCGATGAACTCAACCGGACGGATCGGCCACCCGAGATACCATGATTCTGGATTCCACGTTCCTGGTTGATTTTGAGCGGGAGGCGCGGAGGTCGAACCACGGGCCGGCAACTCGCTTTCTTGAACAACATGCGGATGAGCCGTTGATGATCACCTTTACAATCGCCGGTGAACTTGCCGCCGGCGACTCGCTGGGGCGGCATCGCTCCCGCTGGGAAGAATTTATCCGTCCGTTTAATCTGCTCGTCTATAACGCGGATGTGGGGTGGCTTTTCGGAGAGATCTACCGGGAACTTAAAGAAGCGGGATGCTTGATCGGGGCCAACGACCTTTGGATTGCCGCAACGGCTCGGGCCTACCGGGTCCCTCTGGTCACGCGAAATCATGCGGATTTCTCGCGGATCGAAGGCCTCAGGGTTTTGGGTTACTGAATACAGTTCCGCCGTGACGGGAGCGAGTTGCCGACCTCGGGGATTTGATGCTTGTGGAGGACGAGCGGGCGGACGTAACCTGCAAGCGGACAAGCCATGAAGAACGACCACGCGATACGCTGGCTTTACGAGGAGTTGCCCGGATGGGTGGCGGAGGGGGTGGTGTCCCCGGCCGCTGCCGAGGCGTTGAAGCGACGGTATGGGATGCCGGAACCGAGGGGAGGGAAGCCGTGGGCGTTGTTCTTCTTCGGGGTGGTGGGGGCCCTGTTGATCGGGGCGGGAATCATTCTGTTGCTCGCTCATAACTGGGAGGACTTGACGCGCCCGTGGCGGACGGTGGTTTCGTTTCTTCCCCTGCTGGCCGGACAAGGGCTTTCGCTGTATGTCCTGCTTCGGTCGCGGGGGGTGGTGTGGCGGGAGGCGTCGGCGGGGTTTCATGCCCTTGGCGTAGGGGCGTCGATCGCGCTGGTTGCCCAGACGTATCACATGCCGGGGTCGTTCGATACGTTCATGCTGACGTGGATGCTGCTGATTCTGCCGCTGGTGTATTTGCTGCAAGCGACGGTTCCGTTGCTGTTTTATTTCGCGGGGATCACGTCGTGGGCGGGGTATCAGACGGGGATGGAGGGTCCGGCGTTCGGGTGGTGGTTGCTGATGGCGGCGACGATTCCCTATGGGATTTCTGTGATGAGGGCGGGGGTGACGAGCCCGCGGTCGGCAGTGGTTCAGTGGGGAGCGATTCTTGCCTTCACATGTTCCCTGGGGATGGTGTTGGAGCGGGTCTTTCCCGGGTTGTGGATTTTGGCTTACGCGTTTTGGTTTACCGGGCTTTACCTCGCGGGAGGATTCGTTGATCGGGAGTCCCGCTCCCGGTGGCTGTTCCCGGCCCGCACCTTCGGAGGTTCGGCCCTGTTGGTCTTTGCCTTTCTGCTTTCGTGGGTTTGGCCGTGGGAAAGCATCGGATGGGATGCGACGCGCTGGGTGCAGTCCCCTCATCCCTGGGTTGCCGGGCTGGATGTGGTGATTGTGTCCGGGTTGGCGATTGCGGTGGTGGCATTTTGGGTGGGCACGGTTCGTCGCGGTCGCAAGGAGGATTTGGGTCTGGGGGGATTTGCCCCGCTGGTGGTGGTGGCTTATGGGGTGGCGGCGTCGGGCGGGGACGTGGTGGCGGCGGTGATGATGAGTTGTTTCGTAGCGTTCGTGGGGTTGGCGAGGATCGTGAACGGGGTGCGCCGCGTGGAGTTGCGGGAGTTTAATTCGGGGATGGGGATCTTTACGGCTCTCCTCGTCTTCCGGTTTTTTGACAGCGACTTCAGTTTCATCACCAAGGGACTGGTGTTCATCGGGCTGGGGGCGGTGTTCCTGATTTGCAATGTGGTGCTGACCCGTCGTAAGGGAAAGGAGGGGGCATGAAGGGTTCGCTCACTTGGATCGTATCCTGCTTTCTCGCGGTGTGTGTGATTCAGCTCGCGGTGCCAGCTTCGATGATCGTAAAGCGGGAGGCGGCGCTGAGACGGGGCGAGGTGTATCTTTTCAAGACCGCTCCGGTTGATCCGTATGATGCCTTCCGGGGCCGCTATGTGCGGCTGAACGTTGAGCAGGGTCGCGTGGAGGGAACGTGGAACGATGAACGGCTCCGCCGGGGGGCGGTGGTGTTTGCGTTGCTCGACCGGGATGAAGAGGGGTTCGCCAAACTTACCGACCTCGTGTTTAAGCGGCCGGTGGATCGCGAGGTGTTGAAGGTCAGAGTGGGCACGGTCGGGGTGAACCACGTGAACCTTCGCCTTCCGTTCGACCGGTATTACATGGATGAGTTTTCCGCGCCGGAGGCGGAACGGCATTTTTTCCGGGGGAACCGGGGCGAGGGAGTGGTGACGTCCCACGTCCGGGTCCGGGTGCGCCGGGGGTTCGCAGTGATCGAGGATGTGATCGTAGATGACTTGCCGATTCGTGAGTGGCTGGCGGTTCGGCTCGCAGAAAGGTAAGAGCGACCGATGAGAAATCATGCAGGGATCTTTTGTCGTCCGGTTCGAGGGTTGCTTTCCGGGTTGGTCGTGGCGGGGATGATGGAGTCGGCGCGTCCCGCCCGGGCCGATGCCGAGGAGGAATGGACTCCGATCACCCGCGAGGATGTGGAGCGGATGTATCCCGGTTCGTTTATCAAGGAGGTGACGCTGGAGGAGTTCGGGGCGGCGGTGGAAGATCCGGCCACCGACGCGGTGGTGTTGATCGAGCCGCCACGGGAGGGCGGGGCGACGGGAGGATGGGTTTCCCGTTATGACTACCGGGGGATGTTCGTAAGCAGGCCGGACCGGGGGGTGAGATTTTATGTGGCGGGGGCGGGCAATGTCGGGGTGGACATGAACGATGTGGCGGTGGTGTTGATTGTGGTGGTGGCGTCGGTGGTGGTGGCGGTGGCGGTGGTCTACACCGGGGTGTATCTTTACAAGCGTTCGATGGGATCATGGGAAGGCGAGGAGGGCTGGAGGGAGGCGGGGTTGTCCTATTCGTTTTTCTCGTCGCAGGGCCGGAGCGGGGGGATGTTGGGGGCGAGGGTTTCGGGCGGGTTGTTTTCGGAGGCCCTGGATGTGGGCCTTACTTTGGAGGGGGGCTACCTCCATGGCGAATTCAAGACGGAGGACGGGGGAAAGCCGGTGGATGTCTCGGCGGGGTACGGGTTGGTTGGCCCGGCGCTTCATTGGTCGATTGGCGCGATGGATCGTCCGCTGTCCCTGGATATGAGCGTGCTGGTGGGCTACACCACGGACCCGGATGTGGATTGGATTGCCCGGGCCCAGGTCGGGTTTTCCTGGCCGGTTCATGAAACGTGGGGAATGGGACTTCACTTCGGCAGCCTGCGGATCAAGGTGAAGGAAACCGAGGGGCCCCTCCTCCATAATTCGTCCTACAATCTCACGTGGGGCCTGAGCGTGAACCGGGCGTTTTGAGCGGGGAACACCGGTGCGGGGCCGTGGATTCCTTGGTGCAAGGGGAGGAGGGACGGGGTATCGTGGGGGGCGTGAAAGGATCGGTACTTCTTGAACGGCTGGGCGAAGAGGCATCCCGGATCGGGTTTGACCTGTTCGGGGTTTCGGCGGCGCGTCGATCTCCGCGGGCGGATGCGGTGCGCCGATGGCTTGGCGAGGGAATGCATGCCGGGATGGATTGGATGACCCGCGATCCGGAGCGGCGGTTGGATCCGGCCCGGGTGGTGGACGGTGCGCGCTCGGTGATCAGTGTCGGACTGATGTATTATTGCGAAGATCCGCCGGACGAGGTGTGGGAAGATCCGCTCCGGGGCCGGGTGGCCCGGTATGCGTGGGGGAAGGATTACCATGATGTGGTCAAGCCGATGTTGATGGATCTGGGGCGCTGGCTGGAGGGGGTTGCGGGCGAAGGCATGGCGTGGCGAGCTTATGTGGATACGGGTCCGGTGCTGGAACGGGAGGTGGCGGAACGGGCGGGACTGGGTTTTGTCGGGAAGAATACGTTGTTGATCCACCCGTTGGCGGGATCGTATTTCGTGCTGGGGGAGATCGTGACCGCTCTGGATTTCGGGCTGGAGGCGGAAGAGGTCCGGCCGGATGCGGGAACGTGCGGGGGGTGCCGCCGGTGCCTCGACGTTTGCCCGACCCATGCGTTTCCCGCGCCGTACATTCTCGACAGTCGTTTATGCATTTCCTACCTGACCATCGAGCACCGGGGATCGATCCCCGAAGCGCTGCGGGAAAAGATGGGGCGGTGGGTGTTCGGTTGCGATGCCTGCCAGACGATTTGTCCGTGGGTGCGGTCCCATCGGAAGGCGGCGACGTCGGTGAGGTTTACCCGGTTCGATCCCGAGCGCTGCGCGCCCCGGCTCGATGAGTTGATGGCGCTGACCCCGGCATCGTTTGCCGAACGGTTCCGGGGGATGCCGGTCAAGCGGGCGAAACGTTCGGGCTTGCGTCGCAATGCGGCAGTCGCCCTCGGCAACAGCGGTCACTCCGAAGCGCGGGCATGTCTGGAGCAGTATATCAACGACGCGGACCCGGTGGTCCGGGAGCATGTGCTATGGGCTCTCGATCATTAAACTTGCGGGGGGTGGGGCTGGTTCTGGCCGGGTTGGTGGCGCTGGCGAATGTGATGGTGTACCGGCATGCGGACCGGATGATGCGGTATGTGGATGCGGATCGGCGGACGCCTCCACCGGAGGAGCTGACGTGGTGGGGCAAAATCGCGGTGTTGGCGGGCGGGGTGTCTTTGCCGAGGCCGGAATCGAACGTGGCTCCGGATGCGCTCGGACCGGGAGCGGAAGCGTGGTCGCTGACCACCCGCGACGGGTATCGCCTCGGGGCCTGGTGGTTGGATCAGGGGGAGGATTCAGTGGTGGTGATTCTGTTCCATGGTTACGGAATGGAAAAGACCTCGCTGCTCGGCCCGGCTCACGGGTTGCTGGAGCATGGGGCCTCGGTGCTGCTGGTTGATTTCCGGGGGTCGGGGGAGTCGGCGGGATCGATGACCACGCTCGGGCTTCGGGAGGCCATGGATGTGAAGGCGGCGGTGGCCGAGGTGCGGGCGCGCTTTCCGGGGCGGCGGTTGGTGTTGTTTGGGCAGTCGATGGGGGCGGCGGCGGTGTTGCGGGGGGTGGCGCGGGAAGAGGTGGTCGCGGACGGGTTGATTCTCGAATCGGTGTTTGACTCGCTTCTGGTTACGGCCCAGAACCGGTTTTCATCGATGGGGCTGCCGCGCGGGTTCGCGTATTGGTTGTTGGGGTGGGGGTGGGTGATTGCCGGGGAATCGCCGTTCGACCATGAACCGGCCCGGGATGCGGTGGCGGTTCAGGTTCCGGCCTTGCTTCTTCATGGAGCGGAGGATCCGCGGACGGGGCTGGATGCGGCGAGGCGGGTTGCGTCCGCGATCGGGCCGTCGGCCCGGCTTGTGGCCTTCGAGGGCGCGGGCCACGAGAACTTGATCCGCCGCCATCCGGAAGCATGGCGGGAGGCGGTGGGCGAATTTCTCGACGCGGTCGTGGCTGGCCATTCCACGGATGACGGAGTACGGTAGTCCGCCATGAAGCCTTCCTTTCAGGTGCCGACGCGGCGGTTTGGACGCACCGGCTTGGACATGCCGGTACTGAGCTGCGGGGGAATGCGGTTTCAGCATTCATGGAAGGATCTTCCTCTTTCCGAAGTGCCGGCGGAGAGTCAGGAAAATCTGGCTGCACTTGTTCGCCAGTCGGCCAGCGTGGGGATGCGCCATCTCGAAACTGCGCGGGGCTATGGAACGTCGGAAGTGCAACTGGGCGAGATCCTCGAAAGCTATCCGCGCGAACAATGGATCCTGCAAACCAAGGTCGGTCCCCGGGAGGATGGCGAGGAGTTCAAGAAGGTGGTGGCGACGAGCTTGTCCAACCTGCGGGTTGATCATGTCGACCTCCTCGCCCTGCACGGGATCAACAACGCGGAACTGCTCGATTTGTCCCTCAAGCGAGGAGGCTCGCTGGAGGCGGCGCTTGAATTGAAGAAGGACGGGATCTGTCGGCATGTGGGATTTTCGACCCATGCTCCGCTGGAGGTGATTCTCCGGGCCATTGATACCGGGGCGTTCGATTACATCAATCTACATTGGTATTATGTCATGCAGGCTAACCGGCCCGCGATCGATGCGGCGAAGAAGCACGACATGGGGGTCTTCATCATCAGTCCCACCGACAAAGGGGGGCGGCTGTTCGAGCCGCCGCCCAAGCTGGTTGAGCTGTGCCGTCCGTTGTCCCCGATCGCCTTCAACGACTTGTTCTGCCTCGCTTGTCCGGATGTGCATACCCTGAGCCTGGGGGCGGCGAAGGCATCGGATCTTGACGAGCATGTGGAGGCGATGAAGCGGTTGCCGGAGGCGGCGGCCCTCACGGGGCCCATCGCGTCCCGGCTTGATGCCGAGCAGGAGCGTGCGCTGGGAGCGGACTGGGTGGCCCATGGCCTCGACGGGGTTTCACCGTGGGAGGAGTTGCCGGGGGAGATCAATGTCCGGGAAATCGTCCGGCTTTGGAATCTGGCCACCTCCCTTGATCTCGTGGCCTACGCCAAGGCACGTTACAATCTTCTCGGGCAAGCCGAGCATTGGTTTCCAGGGGAAAATGCGGGCAAGCTCGACCCGGTTGCGATGGGCGAGGCGCTGGCGGAAGCTCCCTTCCGGGACCGGATCCTTGAGGTCTTGAGCCTGGCTCACCGCGATTTCGCGGAAGCGCCGAAAAAGCGATTGAGCGAGTCTTCTCCATGACATTCAGGTTGAGTTAGGGTAATTTTACTTAACAAACCTTGATCTGGTCAGGGGTCGTTTGCCAAAGTGATGCTTTCCTCGCCATGCGAATCCATCGATACGTCTATGTTTGGAGTCTGCTGCTTTGCGCGGCAGGGATCCTGCCTGCGTCGGCGAGTGTGCAGGTGGTGGAGCACGTCACCGCGACCACGATCTGGACCAATCCGGCGGGGAACCGGGCGGTAACCTTCGACGTCGCTCCGATGGGTTCGGTGGAAGTGGTTCCGTTTGCACCCGATGTGGTCCGGGTGCGATTTCATTTCGGCGGGCTTTTCGAGCGGGAAGAAATTGCCATCGCCAGACCGTTCGATGCATGGCCCGCGTTCACGTCCACCTTCACGTCGGTCAACTCAACCAACCTCCGCATCGAGACCGACGCATTGATCGTGGACATCATCACCTCCAACCGGTTTCAGGTGCATTTCCGATCCAAACAGGGGTTCGACCTGTTGCGTGACGACCGAATCGAATTCAATCTCGACTACAATCCTATCGACGACACCAGCGCTTACGCCCAGGTGGATTGGCCGGGCGAGTCGCTGGGGGTGTCGAACTTTCCCTCCGGGTTCAAGTTGCGGGGGGTCAAGGAGATGAGGGTCAATGAGGGGTTTCTCGGGCTGGGCGACGCGGGGGGACCGCTGAACCGGCGGGGGCGCAAGCTTCAGTTCTGGACCCAGGACACGTTTCAATACGGGGAGTTCCGCACACCCAAATACACCGCCTTTCCGATGATGTACGGTGTGCGCGGGGATCATGAAGACAGTGATCCCTATGCGTATGGATTCTTTTTCCACAACCCGGCCCGCCCGGTGTTTGACCTCACCGGCAATGAAGGAAACGTGTGGACCTTTGAAGCCGGCGACGATCAGCTCGATTATTTCTTTTTCGGCGGCGGGGTCGATCATCGGCCGGAAGCGGTCATCGACCGCTACAGCGAGCTGGTGGGGCGTCCGATTCACCTGCCCAAGTGGGCGTTGGGCTTTCATCAATCACGGCATTCCTACTTTTCCCAACAGGAGGTGCTTGATCTTGCCGCGACGATGCGCAGCTTCGACATCCCGTGCGACGCGATCTACCTCGACATTGGCAGCCAGTTGCAGCCCGAAGGCACCAACTACCAGCTTACCTTCAATACGACGTTCACCAATGTGCCCGGGCTGATCGACGAGGTGGGCGCGCTCGGCATGAAGCTGGTGCCGCTGGTCGAGCCTTGCCTGACCACTTCCGATCCGCTTTATCCGGTGGCGTTCACCAACCTGTATTTTCTCAAGGCCAACGATCTGTCCACCTATGTCGGGGTGAATTTTCTCGGGTTCATTTCGTGGCTGGACTTCAGCATTTCCTTCACCCGGGACTGGTGGCGGGGTCAGCTCGTGGACTACCTTAACGCCTATGGATTCGAGGGAATCTGGAACGACCTCAATGAGCCCAACGAAAACGCGATGCCGTTGGATGTGGTGTGGTTTCTCGACGGCCGCTACGGAGGCGGTGAAGTGACGTCGGACACCCGCAAGTGGCATTCGAACAATAAAAACACCTACAGCCTCTGGCAGTCGCAGGTCACGTTGGACGCTCTGCGGGAGCGGTGGCCCGCCAAGCGTCCGTACGTACTCAGCCGTTCGGGATGGCCGGGCATTCAACGGATGGCGGCGGGCTGGAGCGGGGACAACATTTCCTCGTTCACCCATCTCCGGTTCAACAACGCGATGGGCCTCAACACGATGATTTCCGGCCAAGCGTGGTTCGGGCACGACATCGGCGGCTTTATTGGATCCCCGTCGGCGGAGTTGTTCAGCCGGTGGATTCAGGCGGGTTCCCTGCATCCTTTATTCCGCAATCATACCGACATCAATTCCGCGCCACAGGAGCCATGGGTGTGGGGGGATTATTTCGCCGGGATCAACCGGCATTGGATTCAGTTCCGGTACAGGATGATGCCCTACCTCTACTCGCTTGCCGCCGCTTCCATCACCAACGGCATGCCGGTCAATGCTCCCACCGCATTTTATTTTCTTTCCGACACCAATACCTATTTTCTCAACGACAACGACTACATGGTGGGCCGGGATGTACTGGTGGCCCCGGTTGTTGAGCCCAACGTTTCCTCCCGCGAAGTGTATCTGCCGTTCGGGGCGAATTGGTACGACTGGCGAACCGGTCGCCGGTACCTTGGCGGCCAGACCATCGTCGTGCCGGCCTTCCTCGCCGATCTGCCCCTGTTTGTTCGTGAAGGAACGATCCTGCCGATGGGTCCGGTGCAGAACTTCGCCAACGAATTTACCCCGGATGTCCTTGAGCTGCTTCATTGGCCGGGCGGAGACAAAAGTTTTCTGCTTATCGAGGACGACGGGGAAACCACCAATTATCAGGCGGGTGCCCAGGCCTTCACCTTACTTTCCAGCCAGAGCACGACCCAGCAGGTGGATTTCACCATCCATGCTCGCACCGGCTCCTATTTTCCCGGGGTCCGCGATCTTCATGTGTTGATTCATGACTTGCCTCCGGTGTTTGAGGTGTACGGCAATGGAGCGCCGTTGACCCGGGTGGCGAACCGCGATGACGCGGCGTCGGCAGCGGGGTCGGCGTGGGCCTACGAGGCGCGGACCCGGACCCTGATGGTCAAGGTTCCCGATACCGGGGCGGCCCAGCACATCACCGCCGACCTTCAATCCAGCCTCGACTCCGACAACGACGGTATTCCCGACTGGTGGGAACGCGCCTTTTTCGGCAGCCCCACCGGGGCGGTGGCCACCGCCGATTCAGATGGCGACGGCCGCAACAACCTTCAGGAATACCTCGACGGGACCCACCCGCTGTTCGCCGACTCGTTTGCCAGCAGCTACACCAATATGGCGGTGGCGGGACCGTTCAACTTCTGGAATCCCGGGGCTCGCAACATGCGACTGGTCGCCGACCATACCTGGGCGTGGGTGGGTGACTTCGACGGGGTTGCCGCTTCGGAATTCAAGTTCGTTGCCAACAACGATTGGAGCGAGGCCGAGTGGGGATTGGCAAGTGGAAATGGCTCGCCACTCCCATTGACCGGGAGCTTGGTTGCCAACGGCCTCAACATCGCATTTACCGGGAATACCAACCGGTATCTGACCTTCCGGTTTAACGAGACCAGTCTCGCCTATTCCGTGCGATCCTCATGGGACATCGACAGCGACGGCGACGGCATGCCGGATGCATGGGAAATGATTTACGGGTTCGACCCTCTAGCCCGGGCCGATGGATGGTTCGATGCTGACCGGGACGGGTTGGCCAACCGGCTCGAATACCTCGCAAATGGAAGTCCCATCGCTCCCGACACCGATGGCGATGGTGTTTCCGACTTCGATGAATATGTGGCCGGCACCAAATTGGACGATCCCAACGACTTCCTCTCGTCCGGGTTCGGCGGTCCCACGAATTTGACCTACACGATTTTCTGGTCAGCGGTGACGGGAAGGGTGTATGATGTCTACACGACGACGAACCTGTATCCCGCTTCGTGGACTGTGCGAACCCCCTTTACCAATTTGACCGGCTCCGGGCCGCTTTCCATCACTGACACCAGCGATGCGCCTTTGCGCGTCTATCGTATCCAAGTCCGGCCTTGAGCCGACATCCCCTCACCTTCGGGAGAACCCGCTATGACTACCTTGTCCGATGTGGATGCTATCACCTTCGACTGCTACGGAACCCTGATCGATTGGGAAACCGGAATCCTTGAGACCCTCAAGCCCCTGTTCATCCGCTACGGACTGGAGAGCCGGTGGCGTCCCCGGGTGGTGCTGGAGAAGTACGCCGAATACGAAAGCGCCGAACAAATCAAGGACTACACCTCCTATCGCCATGTTCTGGGCCGGGTCATGGACCATTTCTTCGACTCAGATGATATTGTTCTCTCCGCCGAAGATCGCGATGCGCTCGCGGAGTCGATTGCTGGCTGGAAACCTTTCCCGGACAGTGTGGAGAGCCTTCGGGCGCTTGCCGCGGTGAAGCCGTTGGGGGTCTTGTCGAATATCGACAACGATCTGCTCACCGCGTCCCTCGATCAGTTGGGGGTGTCCTTTCAGTGGGTAATCACCGCCGAGCAGGTTCAGGCCTACAAGCCTTCGCCCGCGCACTTCGCGGAGTTTCTCCGGCAGTCCGGGCTTGATCCGTCGCGGGTGCTGCATGTGGCCCAGAGTATGTATCATGACATCAATCCTGCCCAAGAATTGGGCTTTCAGACGGTGTGGATCAACCGGCGGGAAGGCAAGGACGGGGGCGGAGCGACGCCGGCATCTCAGGGCGAGCCCGGGCAGGTGTTCCCCAGTCTGGCCGCGTTTGTAGCCTCGCTTTCCCTCTAACCGGTGACTCCGCCGATGGGAAAAGCGCCGCGCAAGTACTGGCTGATGAAGTCCGAGCCGGATGTTTATTCCATCCGCGACCTCGAGCGGGACGGGACCACACCGTGGACAGGGGTGCGGAACTACCAGGCCCGCAACTTCATGCGGGACGAGATGAAGGCGGGGGACCGGGTGTTGTTTTATCATTCCAACGCGAATCCTCCGGGCGTGGCGGGGATTGCCGAAGTGGTTGGCGAGGCCTATCCCGATCCCACTCAGTTCGAGAAGGGGAACGAGTACGAAGATGTAAAGGCGACCCGGGAGAAGCCGGTCTGGTTTCTTGTCGATGTAAAATTCGTCCGGGCGTTTCCCGAGGGGATTCCGTTGGATCGGCTCAAAGAGACTCCGGGCCTGGAGGAGATGCTGGTGATCCGGCGGGGGATGAGGTTGTCGGTGCAGCCGGTGACCCAGGAACAGTTCGAGATCGTGGTGAGTTTGGCGGGGGCATAAAAAAACCTCCCTGCGAACCGGGGTCCGCAGGGAGGTTGGGTTGGAGTGCTCCAGAGGAGGACTGGAGCTTGGGGGTTATCGATATTTTACGCTGCAGCCATACGGTTCGGTTTGGGCATCGGTGACGGGTTCGCCGGCCATGGCTTCTTCCAGCGCCGCGCGAACGTAGTTCTTGGCGTTGGCGATGTCATCGGAATTGGCGGAGCGAATGCTGTCGATGGCGCCCTGGTAAATGAGGATTCCATCGGGGTTGATAATGTACATGTGGGGGGTGACGCGGGCGCCGAAGAGGCGACCTACATCCCCGGGCTCGTCAATCAGGGTCGCAGTGGCGGCGACGCCGCTGTTTTCATTGAAGGAGTTCCAGTCGTCGTTGGTCATGTAGCCTTGCTGGCCTTCGGCGGAGGAACAGATCTTCAGCCAGACCACGCCTTTTTCGCGAGCTTCTTCCTGAAGGCGCTGCATTTCACCGACCTTGTAGAATTTCTTCACAAAGGGGCAGCCGTGGTTGACCCATTCGAGAACCACGAATTTTCCGGCGAAGTCGGAAAGGGAGTGTTCGGTGCCGTGGGTGTCGGCAAGGGTGAAGTCGGGGGCGGGGGCTCCGATTTCGAGTTTGGCGGCTTGGACAGTGAAGGCGCAGGCCGCAAGGGTGGCCACGCTCATGGCGATCAGGGATTTCTTCATCAGGTTCTCCTTTAAGGTTTGGATTCGCATACTGTGGGTTGGACTACAGAGAAAAGGTAGCGTTCAATTTAAATTTCGCAAGGCGTCAATAACAATGCCCCGGGTGAGGATCTCGGGGAGGAGGGTGGGTTCGCCTCCGTTTCGGCCATAAAGGGCGTAAACGGGGACACTTTGGCGTCCGAGGGCGGCGAGGGCGCTTCCGATCCGTTCGTTTTGGTCGGTCCAGTCGGCAACCATAAGGGTGACCCCGTGGTCGGCGAAGGCGGCGAGGACGTCGCGGGTTTGGAGGACGGCCTGTTTGTTAACCTGGCAGGTCAGGCACCAGCGGGCGGTAAAGTCAATGAAGACGGGGCGGCCCTCGGCCTGGAGTTCGGCGAGGCGGCCGGCGTCGAAGGGCTCCCAGACCGAGGCGGCGTCGTGGATCTGGGTTTCGAGGGGGGTCATGCGGGTCATGCCGGCATAGAGGCTGCCGCCGATGAACAGGAGGGCGAGGACGGTGGCGATGCGCTGGGTGCGGGGAGGACGGTGGATGGCGCCCCATTTCCCGTAGATCCAGGCTCCGAGGGCGATGCCGAGGAGGGTGAACATGAGCCAGGAGAGAGCGAGGGGGGTGACGAGAAAGCTGAGGACCCAGAAGAGCCAGACCCCGGTGGCGAGAAGAAGAAAGGCCATGATCTGCTTCATGGTTTCCATCCAGGGTCCGGGGCGGGGAAGTTTACGGAGGAGGGCGGGATAGCGGGAAAGCAGGAGGTAAGGAAAGGCCATGCCGACCCCGAGGAAGGTGAAGATGACAAGGGCATGAAGGGCGGACTGTCCGAGGGCAAAGCCGATGGCGGCGCCCATAAGTGGGGCCGAGCAGGGGGTGGCAACGACGGTGGCCAGCGCGCCGCTGAAAAAGGAACCGCTCCAGCCGCCTTTTTGCTCTAATTCGGAACCGGCGGAGGTAAGGGACATGCCGATTTCAAACACGCCGAACAGGTTGAGGGCGATGAGGAAGAAGAGAACGAGAAGGGCGGTGACGAAGATGGGGGAGGAGAGCTGAAAGCCCCATCCGAAGGCCATGCCGCCCGCCCGGAGGGCAATGAGGAGACCGGCGAGAATCCAGAAGGAGATGAGGACGCCCGCGCCGAAGACGAGGCCATGATGCCAGACGCGTTTTGGATCTTCCTGAGCCTGATTAACGAACCCGAGAATTTTTATGGAGATGACGGGGAAAACGCAGGGCATGAGGTTGAGAATGATGCCGCCGATGAAGGCCATGGCAGCAGCGACGGGAAGGGAGAGGGGTTGGGTGTCGCTGGACGTTGCGGGGGGTGAGCCGGAGGCGGCCCCCCAGGGGATGTCGAAGGCGAGGGCTTGGCGGCGGGGGGCGAAGGGGGTGTCGAGGCTGACGAAGACTCCGGCCAGGCGTTCGGGAAGGGGATTGATGGTGGTGGCACGGGGGATGGTCATTCGGTAGAAGCCGTCGAGTTTTTCCCACGTCTGCTCGCCCGCGTTCTGAATGACGGATTTGGGCTCGGGGAAGAAGTGGACGCGATCGAGGGAGGCATCGAAGCCGGGAGGCGGAGTGAGAATGAGGACGATGGTCTGGGCGAGGGCTTCAGCAGCGACCTGCCAGTCACCGGACGGGAGGGGCAACTGATCGCGGGCGGTGGAAAAGAGGTCGATGCGGTCGGGGTCGGGGGCAGCCTCGGCAGCGACGGGAAGGTTGAGGGAGAAGGAGGCGCGGCCGGGGATGCAGATTTGGTCGCACATGAGCCAATCGACGCGGGCGTCGAGGGTGACTTCCGTCCCGGGGGCAAGGGTGTCGGGCGGGGTGATTTCTACCAGGAGGTGGACGGTGTTTTCGTAGCCGAAGTTGACGAGGGGAGGCATTTCGATGCGCTCGGGCAAGGGCCATTGAATGGGGCCGGCGGTGAAGCCGTCGGGAAGGGTCCACCGGATGGTGGTGGGGAGACCGGCGTCGCCGTCGTTGATCCAATAGGTGTGCCACTTGGGGTCATGGGTTAAACGAAGGGCTACGGTGAAGGGGGCGCCGGGTTGGATGGAGGTGACTTCAGGAATGAGTTCGGCTTCGACCTGGCCATCGCGGACGGGGTTGGCGGAGGAAAGCGGAGCCAAACCGAGCGCCACGATGGCGAGTGCGGCAAGAAAGGTGCGGTTGAAGGGAGGCAAGGTAGGGTGGTTCATGGGAAGAGTAGACCGTGAAGGGGGGGATGGTGTTCGATCTTTAAGGGGCGGAAGGGGAGGGCCAGGGGTGAAGGATGCGGTTTTTGAACCGGTCGAGGAGGGGGGCGAGGAAGGCGGCGATGTCGAGTTCGGGGGAGTCGAGCAGAGGGGTAAGGTCGAGGGCAAAGGAGATTTCCGGACAGGCGTCGATGGTGTGGGACGCGGAGAACGTGGCGTTGGCCTGGCGGCGTCCGAGGGCGGCGAGGTCGTAGCGTTTCCCGCCTTCGATCTGGGTGCGGAAGACGCGGAGGAGTCGTTCGGCGAAGTCGTGATGACCGCTAACGTCGAGTTCGACGCGGTCGCCGGGTTCAAGCCAGTCGAGAGAGCCCCAGACTTCCCCGCCGAGGACTTGGCGGGGCCGTTGTCCGGGAGGAAGGCGGCGGAGGGCCTTAAGGGTTGCGTGGAAAACCGCAAGGTGGGTGGGATGTCGGTCGGCGGGATGGTGGGTGTAGACGACTTCGGGAGCCGCGGCGAGGAGAATGGTTTCGAGGTCGGAGACGAGGGATGAGGCGGAGGTGTCACTGCGAAGGTCGGAACTGGGGTAGCCAAGCTGGATGACCGCACGGTAGTTGCCGATACGGGCGGCATCGCGTTGCTCCTTGATCCGGGCGAGGGCGAGTTGGTCGGGAGTGAGGTGGGCATGAATACCGGTGCGGGGGGAGCCGCGTCCGTCGGTGCAAACGACGCCGGAGAACGACGTATCGGACAGGCCGTGAAGGATGCCGGGGAAGGCGAGGAGTTCGAGGTCGTCCTGATGAGCCCCGATGCCGAGGAAGCGAGTGGAGGAGAGGGCGCTCGGGAGGGGTTGGTCGTCCCGGGTCCAGAGATCAAGGAAGGGGCGTGGAGCGAAGTCGAGGGGCATGATGGGAAAAAGGTAGCGCAGGATGAGGGGGGTGGCAAGGGTAGGGATGTTCCGTGTAGGGCCCGCGAGGGCCTGCCTGAAGCAAGCCGGAGTGCAAAACCGCGGCCACAAGTTCGTCCGTTACGCCGACGACTTTCTGGCGCTGGTCAAGAGTGAGCGGACCGGGCAACGGGTCATGGCCAGCCTGACGCGGTTTCTGATGAGGAAGCTGCGCCTGGCTGTCAACCCCGTCAAAAGCAAGGTCGCTAAACTCAACCCGGTGCAACTTTCTGGGATTCACGTACCGGGGCAAGAAGATCGTCTGGTCGGATAAGTCGCTGGCGCAATTCAAGCGTCGGGTCAAGGGGGGTAAATCTTCTGAATCGCCGGATGCGGAGCCGCACGTCCGGTGGTGTGGGAGCTCCGGCTAACCCTCACGGGTTCGTCGGGGCGACCCGATTCGGATCATTTTTATATTTTTTGAGATCATCCACCTGCCTTGCTCCATTCTATTGAACGGGAGGGCTCGTTGTAGCCACAAGGACACCGAAGAAATACAATTCCTTTATCCTCCTTTTCGTCCACTTCAATCGTTGCTGATCTCGTTCCGCACTGAGGACAGACATACCTGTGGTCTACAATCAATAGTCGCGATAGACGCATCCAGAGGAGAAAGCCGACTGGCAACCACAAAAGAACGATCCATCTGAGCCCTTCTGGAATAAAGGCAATGAGTGCAAATGGAGCCGCAGGAATCGCAACGAAAGCGAACATCGTGGCAAATAATCGGAACGTGTAGCTTCTAAATGCGCTCATATTTTTTCGAACGACAAGCTGCAGAGCCACCCGCTTCGGGTGTGCTGCTGGCGGCGCGTGTTCGCGGGTTACCTATATCTCCAATAGTCAGGGTCACGGCTTAGGTGCATAACCGCCATGATCATAAAAGCTTC
>DAOLCW010000013.1:25773-50916 GCA_035327665.1 Kiritimatiellia bacterium | reverse complement strand
ACTCACCCGTTCAAACCCCACCCCCCGCAACATCTCCCGTTCCTCCTCCGTCCATCCCCCTTCCGGCCCGATCGCCACCACCTGCCTTTGCCCGCTCCCCCGCTCCTCCTCCCCCGGCCATCGCCGCTCCCCCACATCCGCCAACCACTTCACATGCTCCCCGTAACGTCCCGGAACCACGTCCTCCACAAACGGACGGAACCGCTTATGCACCTCCACCACCGGCAGCCACGTATCCTGCGCCTGCTCCAGCCCCTCGATCAGCAGCGGCTCATAGACCTCCCGTCCCATCGCATGGCACTCCACATACGACCGCTCCACCTTCCACGTCCGGATCACATCAATCCGCCCCACCCCCAACGCCGCCAACTGCGCCCACAACCGCTTCATCACCTTCGGACGCGGCGCCGCCAAAATCACATCCAACTGCGGACGCTCCCTCCCCTCCTCCCTCCATCTACACCTCAGCCACACCTCCTCCCCCTCCACCCTCAACACCTCCCCTTCCCCCCTCGGACCGTTCAACCAGCCGATCCTCACCCCGTCTCCCACCCCTTTCCCCAAAACCTCCACCACATGCCGCGCCCGACGCCCCCTCACCACCGCCACTTCCCCCTCCATCTCCTCCTCCCGAATCAACATCAAATTCATAAAATCATCTCCATATCCATCACCCTAGAGCGAAACCACACGGCGAAACAACCACCCCTTCGCACAATTCAAACCACAAATTCACCCCTCCCCAATCCCCCCGTAACACTCACGCGATAGGTTAGTTCCCGAAATGAGCCACCCATCTACCCCGCGCCCCCCCCTCAACCTCACCCGCCCGACCCCCCACCCCGCTAAAACGTTTTAACCCAAGCCCCGCATTTTCAAGCCTTTATCCATCGACAAACCTACAATTGTTAGGGTAGGATGAAACAACGTTGCACTACATCCAAAGGAAAGGACGACGAGACATGAGAAAATTCAAACTGCTACTCGGTAGCCTGCTGATGATGGGAGTTGGCTTTGCCTCCCATGCCGAAACCCTCGCGCTTTACACCTTCACCGGCAATACGCCCAACCCCGAAAGCTCGGCCGGTTTCGTCAGTGCCGCCGCCCTTACCACCACGGTCGGCAGCGTCACCTTCGCTACCACCACTGGTTTTCCCAACCCTCCCTTCGCTAACTCTTCCTTAGGCTGGAATCAAGACAACATCAATTCCGCCAAAGCCTTCGCGATTACCCTTACCGAAGAAAACGGCGCCACCTTCACCATTACCAATATTTCCTTCCGGCATCGTGCGACCCCTGCCGGACCCTCCGCCATGGGCGCAACCCTCAATGGAACCACCATACTTCCTGAAAAAGATGTGGCTAATGGTGTGACTGTTCTAGAAGAGCTGCCTCTTACCGGATTTCAAAATCTCACCGCCGCTGTTCTCCTCATTAAAGGCTGGACCAATGGGAGTCGCTCCACCGCTGGTACTGGCGACTTCCGCATCGATGACGTTCTCATCCAGGGCACCGTCACTCCCCCCGTCGGCATCTTCCCTCCCAGCGTCGCCGCCGCCACTTGGTCCCAGCGCACCGCCACCTCCGTCGTGTTTGCCAGCAATATCACCGGCACCGGCGGCGAAGACGCCTCCACCCGCGGATTCATCTACGACACCACCTCCGGCTTCGATCCCGAATCCGATGGCACCCAACTCTCCGAAAACGGAACCTTCGGCACCGGACCTTTCAGCCTTCAGGCCACCGGACTCGCCCCCGAGACCACCTATTACTTCGTTTCCTTCGCCGAAAACTCCGCCGGGGCCTCCTACTCCCCCGAAGCAAGTTTCACCACCCGCGCTTCGCCTCCCTCCGACGCCCTCGTCTATTACACCTTCACCGACAACGAAATCGCCCCCGAAGTCGTAGCCGCCGATATGACCGCCGAAAACTTCGCCGTCTCCGCAAATACCTTGGCTCCCGGAACTGCGCAAGCGACCACCTGGACCGCGCTTGGTGCCACCATGCCCTATATCCAAAGCGGAGCAGGCTGGAGCAACGCCGTCCGGGCAAACGCCAAACATTTCCTGATCGAGCTTGAAGCCGATGTCGGCAAGGCCATCACCATCACCAACATCAGCTACATCCACCGTCGTACCTCCGCTGGTCCCGAAAACGTCGGCGCGCAAATCAACGGCTCCATCGTCTATACCCAGCTTGCCTTCCCCTTCGACACCACCGAACTCGTGTCCCTCCCTATCGTCGGCTATGAAAACCTGACCGGAACCGTCGAGATCCGCATCGACGGATGGGGCACCGCCGTGTCCGGAACCGGGGACTACCGCATCGACAACATCCTCGTTCAGGGTTTCGTCGATGACGAAGTGCTCGGCACCACCGAGCCTACCGTCACCACCCCTACCTCCTCTGCCATCGTCGGCACCACCGCCACCCTCGGCGGCACCATCACCGACACCGGCGACACCACCGTCGTCGAACGCGGCATCTACTGGAGCACCACCATGGGCTTCGACCCCGAAGCTGACGGCACCAAGGTCTCCGAATCCGGATCCTTCCTTTCCGGCCCCTTCACCGTCAACGTCACCGGCCTTGACCCCGACACCACCATCTACTTCGTGGCCTTCGCCCGCAACGCCGCCGGATCCGGCTTCTCCGCCGAAGATTCCTTCACCTCCGGCGCCGCCGCACCCTCGATCGACACCCCGCAGGTCTTCAGCCTCCAAACCGGCTCCGCCGACCTCGGCGCTGACATCACCTCCGACAACGGTGCCACCGTCACCCGGCGCGGCGTCGTGTGGGACACCACCGCTGGCTTCGATGTCGGAACCGCCAACGAAGTAGACGAATCCGGATCCTTCGCGACCGGCACCTTCAGCCTTACCGTGAGCGGGCTCCCCTTCCAGCAGCGCGTGTACTACCGCGCCTTCGCCGAAAATAGCGAAGGGACCACCTACACCCCGGAAGCCTCCTTCTACGCCCCCGCCTCCGAAGCCCTCGTCTTCTTCTCCTTCTCCGACTCGGGCCCCAACGCCGACCTCGTCGCCGATAACATCGGTGCCGATCCCCTCTCCATCAGCGCAGGGTCCATTACCTACGCTTCCGCCAACGCAACCACCTGGACCGGCTCCGGCGTGCCCTATGCCCGCAGCACTGGCGGATGGACCGAAACCGACCAGAGTACCGCCAAACAGTTCGTGTTTGCCTTCGACACCGACGCTGGCTTCGTCGCCACCCCCACCAACATCAGCTTCCTGTACCGCTCCACCGGTGCCGGACCCACCGCCCTCGGCATCACCATCAACGGATCCAGCATCCTTAGCCAGGACACCACCTCCAACCTCACCACTGCCGTGAGCATCCCGATTACCGGATACACCAGTCTCTCATCCGTCTCCATCGCGATCCAAGGTTGGTCGAATGGCTCCCGGCCCTCCACCGGCGGCGGTGAATTCCAAATCGACGACATCCTCGTCCAGGGCATCATCACCCCTGACGGCGGACCCGTCGATCCCGACGAGCCCGACCTCCTCGGCTTCGTCCCGGTTGCCGGAGGTATCCGCGCCACCATCACCACCGAGGCCGGCTTCACCTACGCCCTCGAATACACCACCAACATCAAAGCCAATCCCGTCGTCTGGGTTGAAGCCGACTCCGTCCCCGGCGATGGCAACAACCAACCCCTCGACGATGACGATCCGGCCGATGCCTCCCGCATCTACCGCATCACCGTCGAGTAACCCTCCCTAACTCGAACCCACCCCTGGCGGGACGCCCTAAAAAAGCGTCCCGCCTTTTTTTACCCCCAGCAAATAGCCCAATCGCTATTGACCCCCCCTCATTCTTAATCTTAATCTTAATCGACCTTCCTCCAAAACCCTGAACCCCCGAACCCCTGAACCTCTCCCCATGCCCTCCCCCTCCGAAACCTCCTCCCCCGAATACCGTCAGGCCATCCGTGCCCTGTCCGGATCCCAAAAAGTCCAACAAGTCTTCGCCCTCAACGCCGCTGCACGCAAACTCAAAGCCGCCGCCCTCCGCGACCAGCACCCCGACTGGACCGAAGAGCAAATCCAAGCTCGCGTAAAAGAAATCTTCCTCTATGCACGAACCTACTGAAACCTATCTCGTCTTCACCCGGCCCCTCAACGCGCTCGGTGTTGACTACATGGTCACCGGCAGCATCGCCGCCACCTACTACGGAGAACCCCGGTTGACCAACGACGTCGACATCGTGATCGTCATCGATTCCTCGCAAATCGCCTCCTTTGCCCGGCACTTCCCCCCCGGCGACTTCTATTGCCCGCCGCCTGAAATCATCCGAATCGAATGCAGCCGTTACCGGAGAGGCCACTTCAACCTCATCCATCATCAAACCGGATACAAAGCCGACATCTATCCCGCCCAATCCGACGACCCTCTTCATCAATGGGGACTCCTTCACCGGCGCAAAGCCGAGATCGATGGCGAACTCATCTACATCGCCCCTCCCGAATACGTCATCCTTCGCAAGCTTCAATACTACCGCGAAGGACAGTCTCAAAAGCACCTCAACGACATCCGCGCCATGCTCGAAACCCTCGGCCCCGAATGGGACCGCACCACCCTCGAAGCCATGCTCACCCAACACAACCTCACCCAAGAGTGGGCCCACCTTCCACCCTCCGCAACCAATCAAAAGATTTGAGTGTAATGTACCCTGAAACCCGAACCCTGAACCCCCTTCTTCTGACTTCCTACTGAACCCCCGAACCCCTGAACCCTGAACCCCCTCCGCCCCCCCTCCCCGAACCACTCAGCTTTCATCCCTCATCCCTCATCCCTTACTCGCCATGCCCACCAACAACATCCGCACCCATCGTGACGCCCTCGGCGTCTCCTCCTACGAGCTCGCCCGCCGGGCCGGCGTCTCCCAGCCCACCGTCATCAACTGGGAGCGCCGCGAACGCGCTCGCACCATCACCCTTGCCTCCCTCGAGCGCGCCGCCGCCGCCCTCGACTGCGACGTCCGCATCGACTTCATCCCCCGCTCCCCCCAACCTCAAAAGCCCTCCTCCCCTCCCCCCGTCCGCACCATCGATCCCAACGCCATCTGGGGCGGCTGACCTTGTCCACCTCCTCCCCATCCGATCTCCCGCCCGTTTCCAAACCTTGGAAAACCACCCCCTTTTCATTTCCAAACCTTGGAAAAATATGCCCGTTTTTTTCCAAGGTTTGGAAACCAAAAACCCTACCGTTTCCAAGGTTTGGAAACTCCTCCCTGTGGACCTTCCTCCTCTGCCTCGGAACCGGCGGCCTCATCACCGTGTGGACCGCCCTCGCCTCCGCCGGTCTCGGACGCTTCTCCCCTCTCCTTTCCCTCCTCCTCGGCCTCCTCGCCGCCCTCGCCCTTCGCGCCTACCTCCGCCGATCCACCACCACCCTGCCCGTCTGGACCACCACCGACACCGCCGCCCTCCTCCTCGCCGCCTCCACCCTCTTCCTCACCCTCCCTCCCGGTGAAATGATCCTCGGCGGATGGGATCCCGGCGTATACCTCCACACCGCCGTCGAACTCGCCCACCAGAAAACCCTCCAACTCCACCATCCCGACCTCCTCGATCTTCCCCCTGAAGACCAGCCCCTCTTCATCCGCCCCCTCCACGGACCCGGCGGTATCCCCGAACCCTTTGGCGGCATGCGCATCCTTCCCAACGGAAAAGTCACCCCTCAATTTTATCACGCCTACCCCGCCCTCATGGCCATCCCCGCCACCTGGGGCGGCGTCCGCGCCGCCCTCACCGTCAATCCCCTCCTCAACCTCCTTTCCATCCTTTCCTTCTACGCCCTCGTCAGTTGCTGGACCTCCAACCGCCGTTGGGGCCTCGCCGCCGCCGCTCTCCTCGCCCTTCACCCCGCGCAAGTTTGGCAAGCCCGCTTCTCCACCGCCGAAATGCTCACCCAGCTCCTCCTCCTCACCGGCTTCGCCCTCCTCCTTTGGTGGAATCGCCAACCCACCCCCCGCAACTTCGCCGCCCTCCTCGGAGGAACCGCCCTCGGCCTCGCCCAGCTAACCCGCTACGACACCCTCGTCCCCCTCGCCATCGCCATCCCTCTCCTCCTCTGGTCCCTTCGCCAACCCGACTACCGCCCCGGAATCCTCCTCGCCCTCGGCGTCCTCCTCCTCGCCGCCCTCCATGTCACCCTCCACCAGACCTTCGTCGCCCCCTACTACCAACCCCTTGGCCCCCTCGTCGCCCAAGCCCTTGTCGCCGTCGCCGTCGTCACCATCCTTGGCATCCTCATCACCGCCACCCCGTGGGGCGGCCGCATCCTCAACTCCCTCCTCCCCATCGGCCTCACCTTCGCCTCCCTCGCCTGGCTCGGCTGGATGGCCTTCAACCTCATCTATCGCCCCACCCTTCACCAACGCACCAACTTCATCGTCCGCCTCGAAAGCTGGATGACCTCCCTCGGACTCGGCGGGCTCTATCCCGTTCTCGTCGGGCCCGAAAGCCGGACCATCCTCTTCCTCCAAAGCACCTTCGGATTCATCGGCCTCGCCCTCGCCCTCCTCGGCGTCGTCATCCTCATCTGGACCTCCCGCACCCCCGTCGCCCGAGCCTTCACCTGGGCCGGCATCGCCGTCACCCTCCTCCTCACCTGGCAACCCTACAACGACCTCTTCATGATGTGGGTCTCCCGCCGCTACATCCCCCTCGTCAATCCCTTCCTCCTCCTCGCCCTCGTCGTCCTCTGCGCCCAAACCGCTCCCCTTCTCCACCGGCGCTTCCCCCTCCCCATACCTCTCACCGCACCCCTCCTACTCCTCGTCGGCGCCCTCATGCTTCCCTCCACCCACTTTCTCGCCAAACACCGCGACTGGCCCGGCCTCACCCAATGGTTCCAGGAACTCAACCACCACCTCCCCCCCTCCGCCATCCTCTACACCGACCAAGCCGGCTTCGCCGCCCCCCTCCGGTTTCTCTGGGGCCATCAAACCTACGAACTCCACTTCGTCAACCCCCAGCGCCGCGCCGAACTCCACCACGCCCTCGACCGGGCCATCCTCCGCCACCCCGAAATCTACGTCCTTACCCAATTCCCCCCCACCGACCCCGACGCCCACACCGCCCGCTGGACCCCCATCCTTCATCATCCCCTCTCCACCCACATCCTCGAACAAACCCCCGCCTCCATCCCCACCACCCTCCGCGGGCGCGGCGGAAACTTCCACCTCTATCGCCTAACAGAAAGCGGTCAGAGTTCAGTGGTCAGTGTTCAGGAAAATCCCAATCCGAATCAAAATTCCCCCCTCCACTCCCCACCTGAACCCTGAACACTGAAACCTCCCGCCATGCCCACCCCTCGCATCCTCTTCCTCAGCGACCATCTCGGCCACCCCGAAGGCCGGGTCCATGGCGCCACCACCTACTTTCTCAACACCCTTCCTCCCCTCCGCGATTCCGGCCTCGACCTCACCGTCTGCTTCCTTCGCTCCCGCCACCCTTCCGCCGGGCGACTTGAAGCCCTTGGCATCACCCCCATCTTTCTCGCCCGCTCCAAGTGGGACATCCGCGCCCTCGGCGACCTTTCCCGCCTCATCCGCCAGCATCGCATCCAACTCGTCCACGCCGCCGGAATGAAAGGCATCCTTCTTGGCCGCATCGCCGCCCGCAAAGCCCGCCTCCCCTTCATCGCCCACCTCCATGACACCAATCCCCTCGACCCCCTCACCCGCTTCCTCCAACGAACCACCGCCTCCTGGACCCATGCCGCTATCGGGATCTCCAAAACCGTCTGCGACTACGCCACCCACACCCTCGCCATCCCTCCCGAACGCGTTCACCTCCTCTACAACTCCCTCCCCCTCGACCCTTACCTGCCCCCCCCCGACTCCGTCCTCACCTCCCTCCGCGCCGACCTTGGCCTTGACCCCCAGGACCACGTCATCGGCTGCATCGGACGCCTCTCCGAAGAGAAAGGCCACGCCCCCCTCCTTGAGGCCCTTCAACCCACCCTCCACAACCGGGCTCACCTTAAACTTCTCCTCATCGGCGACGGCCCCTTGCGCCCGAACCTCACCTCCCTCGTCCAAAAACTCAACCTCCAAACCTCCGTCCACTTCCTCGGCCATCGCGACGACGTTCCTGCCCTCCTTCACCTCATGAACGCCCTCGTCATTCCCTCCCTCCGCGAAGGCCTCGGCTACATCGCCCTTGAAGCCATGGCTGCCGGAACCCCCGTCGCCGCCTTCGCCACCGGCGGCCTCGCCGAAACCATCCAGCACGATCACAACGGACTCCTCGCCCCCCCCGGCCAAACCAACACCCTCATCACCAACCTCCTCCGCCTCCTCGACGACGCCCCCCTCGCCGAACGCCTCATCGCCGCCGGCCACGCCTACGTCCAATCCTACTCCCTCAACCATCACATCGCCCACCTCCGCGCCATCTACAACAACCTTACGAAGCCGTGAGCCGAAACGTTGATTGATTAATAAGGCTCGCAGGGCACAATCTCCGGTATCGGATCATCGGTAAAACAAGCGGGCTTGCCGTCAATCAACCAAGGCAGAACGATAGGCCCCCCATCTCCCTCCCAATGGACCGTTTCTCCCGCTACGCTCCATGTACGGCCCCCTTGGTACCGAAGCGTAAACGTTGAGCTACGGTTGTAGTCATCGTTCACGACCGCATAAACATCCACAAGAATATCAGGCCAACCGGACGTGAACAAAAAGGGGCGAAGACTTATAAAGCCGTCGACCTCAATGACCCCTGGAGGAACCAGCGCAACATGCTGATCATCGAATCGCCGGAAGAATCTCCGGGGAAACCTCTCTGTCATCAATCGATCTGGATTTACCAGCGCCAGCGTCAATGGCTCCGTTCCAGTGTGGTCATCAAGCTGCAAAACAATCGACCGCACAACCGGCTCACACAAATCGAGCCGTATCTCTTGAACCACAAACCGTAGAAACGGATGATCCCGCCAGCCTCCGTCTGCGCTCCTCACATTGAGCAAGAACCCCAAACTCAACATCAGAAAAAGAGTTTTCGTTTTCATGAGCGACCCACCATGGTATAAAGGTACGACCTCAAAATAACGATACCGCTACCTTTTGGCGATCATTAAACACAGACCTTAAACTTTTGGGGCACATCTCATTCCACGGAACTCCCCGGCACGGAAGGTTTGCCCTCCCGACGCAGGAGAATGCTCCGTGAGATCGGGCTGTTCTGATAAAGGCTTCGGCACATCGAATACGATCCCGCACACAACATTACACCTTCTTCCCCTTCCATCCCCCCCGGGAAAACAACCAGAGCGTGAACAACCCCACCGAGGTTTCGGAGACAAACACCCCCCAGAACACGCCGGAATGGCTCCAGCCGAGCGGAATCGCTAAGGAATACGAAAGCGGAATCTGGATCAGCCAGAAGAAAACCAGGTTGATCCGGGTCGGGGTCATGGTGTCGCCCGCGCCGTTGAACGCCTGCACCGAAACCATCCACCACCCGTAAACAAAATAGGAGTAGGAAAGAATCCGCAACCACTCCGCTCCAATCGCAATCACCTCTGCATCCCCGGAGAAAATTCGGATCAGCGGCTCGTTGAACACAAAGTAGATCACCGACACCGAAAACATGAACGCCATGTTGTACCATCCGATGCGCCAGACCGAAGCCTCGGCCCGGTCCGGTCGTCCCGCCCCGAGGTTCTGCCCCACTAGGGTCGCCGCCGCATTCGACAGCCCCCACGCCGGCATCATCGTGAACATCATGATACGTAAAGCAATCGTTGCCCCCGCCACCGCCGTGCTTCCGACATGGGCCAGGATGCGCATCAGGAAAATCCACGACAACATGCCCACCATCATCTGTCCGATCCCCCCGATCGAGGTCCGGAGGATCGTCCCCATCACCCCGCGATTCCAAACCAGCTCGCTCCTCCCAACCCGGATATGACGCCCGCCACGGAACAACACCACCAACTGCACCAACACCCCGATGCCCCGCCCGATGTTCGTGGCAATCGCCGCCCCTTCGATGCCCATCGCCGGAATCGGCCCCCACCCGAAAATCAACAACGGGTCGAGGATGAGGTTCAATCCGTTGGCCACGAGAAGAACCCGCATCGCAATCGCTGCGTCACCCGCGCCCCGAAACACCGCATTCAACACAAACAACAGCATGATCACCGCGTTGCCCCCGAGCATCCACTGGGTGTAACGGTAACCATGCTCAAGCGTCCACTCATCCGCCCCCATCAGGGCCAGCAAATCCCGGGCGAATACAATCCCCGCGATCGCGAAGGGTAACGAA
Organism: Kiritimatiellia bacterium; assembly: GCA_035327665.1. Lineage (GTDB taxonomy): Bacteria > Verrucomicrobiota > Kiritimatiellia > CAIVKH01 > CAIVKH01 > DAOLCW01. The sequence continues at coordinate 40,612 of DAOLCW010000013.1, read as the reverse complement.
GCCAGAACCCCAATCCACAGCGCCTGGGCGGCGGCGATTCCCGCCTCCCGCTTTTCGTGCTCACCCACCCGGCGCGCCACCACCGCCGTCACCGCGGTCGCCAATCCCATGGCCACCGCATACAGGATAAACAGAAACGTCTCCGTCAGCCCCACCGTGGCCACTGCCGAAGGTCCGAGCTTGCCCACGAAAAAGATATCCGCCACCGCGAACGTGGACTCCATCACCAGCTCCAGCACCATCGGCACCGAAAGCAGAAACACCGCCCGCCGCAAACTGATTTGTGTGTAGTCCGCCTCGGACCCCCGCAACGCCTCCTTCAGGGAGGCCCAGAGCGAGGCCGAGGGGGCCGGAGTCGTTTGGTTCCATTCTGACATAATCAATCCTTGAGGATCGCGAAGGTGACCTGTATCACCTCAGCCTGATGCGTTTCATCCTCGCGTTATTCCTGCTTATACTTACGGACCTCTCGCGGGGCCCGCAATCACCTCCCGCAACGCTTCCTTCAACCGGTCCTTCGCCGGATCGGCCTGCCGCAGAATTTCGTCGATCTTGTTAAATTCCAAGAGCCGAACCCCCTCGACTCCGGTTTCGATGTAGATGTCCGGCTCCCGAACCTTCAGCTTTTCCCGAAGGATCGCCGTTTGCATGACCCGCATGGACAAAAACATCGACCGAAACAACGAGAGGTCATCCAGCGGCTGATTCCTGCCAATCACATTGATCGCCACCACCACATCGCTGGCCTCAAACAACAAATCATACGGTACGGGATTCACAATCCCGCCATCCACCAACGTCTGGCCCTCGAGGATCACCGGCGCAAACAATCCGGGAACGGCCATGCTCGCCTTGACTGCGGACATCAGATCCCCGGTCTCGATCACCACCTGCTCGCGCGTCCAAAGATCCGCCGTCACGACCTTCATCGGGATGGCCAGTTCCTCAAAATTTGTGACCCCGATCGCCTCATGAAGATACGAAATAAACGCATCTCCGCTGATCAAGCCTCCCTCCCCAATATCCGGGTCCACGAATTGGATCCAGCGCAACAATTGCCGGTCCAACAGAACCTCCCGCCACGTATCCGTATCCTGAACAACCAGATCGTCCACAAGTTTACGAATCTCCCGCGCATTCATACCCGAAGCGTAGAGTGCGCCAAGAACCGCACCAATGCTTGATCCCGTGATGCGATGCGGTGTAAGGCCAAGCTCATCGAAAGCTTCCAGAACCGCAATGTGGGCCAAACCGCTCGCCCCTCCGGACCCGAGGGCCAGACCAATTCTCAACTCCGTTTCCAGACGCTCGTAAACGACCTCCCCTTCAGATGACATCTCCGAGGGGGGTATCGTCTGACACGAAACGTTGAACAGAGAAAACGTGGCAACGACTGGAAAGATAAGAATGAATCGCTTCATAAACATAAAAATCTTAACGTAGACAACTGCCCGTAATCCAAGCTTTTTCGCTTCTCCCTCGCCCATACGCGCGTTTTCGGGTACGTTGTTGCGGCGGCGGCACAGTTTGCCGCACCCGATGGATTTCCCTATGTTCCTGAAAACCGTTCTGGCCTTGTTGATTCCCGCGCTCGGCATCCTCGCGTTGCCCAAGGCGGTGGGTCAATCCGCCCGTCCCGGCTGGGGAGCCACGCCGTATACCGGACCGGACGGCGCCGGAGTCACCTTCCGCACCTGGGCGCCCAACGCTTCCAGCGTCACCGTGGCCGGTAATTTCAATGGATGGAACACCCTCACCCTTCCCCTCTCCCCCGAAGGCAACGGAATCTGGTCCCGCGATGTCGCCAACATCGGCGCCAGCGCTCAATACAAGTTTGTCATCAACGGCAACCTCTGGCGACGCGATCCTTACAGCCAGCAAAACGTCGGGTCCGGCACCCGAAACTCGATCGTCGTGGATCATGGCGCGTTCAACTGGGGCGGAGAAAAATCCTTCGTCATCCCCCCTCCCCACGAACTTGTCATTTACGAACTCCACGTCGGCGCGTTCTTCGCCCCCCAACCCGGGCTCGTCGGGCGCTTCACCAATGTCATAGCCAAACTCGACCACCTCGTCGACCTCGGGATCAATGCCATCGAACTGATGCCCGTCAACGACTTCGCCTCCATCACCAGTTGGGGCTACAACCCGTCCTATCCCTTCGCCATCGAGCCCTCCTACGGCTCCCCCGATGACCTCAAACGCCTCGTCAAGGCCAGCCACGAACGCGGAATCGCCGTGCTCATGGACATGGTCCATAACCACTGGGGCTCCGACGAAAACGATTGGAGCCTCTGGCAATACGATGGCTGGTCCGGAACCGGCAGCGGCGGCGGCATCTTCTTCTTCGAGGAACCTGGTTGGTGCTGTACCTGGTGGGGCCCCCGCCCCGACTACCGCCGCCCCGAAGTCCAGGACTACATCCTCGAAAACTTCCGTATGTGGAAACGCGACTACCGCATCGACGGCTTCCGCTGGGATGCCCCCCAGTTCATGCTCTACACCGACAACACCCGCAGCATGACCGTCCCCGGCGCCTCCAACCTGATCGACCTCGTCATCTCCACCCTCTCCAACGAATACGACCGCACCTACCACATCGCCGAAGACATCAAAGGCGTGGTCGGGTTCAACAGCCACTGGGATTTCTCCTTCCATTCCACCTTGCAAAACATCATGGCCCAAGGCTCCGACAACAACCGCAACATGATCAACCTCGCCGGCATCATCAATCACGAACCCAATCGCATCATCTATTCCGAATCCCACGACACCACCGGTGACCTCAACAACGGACGACGCCTCCCCGTCGCCATCCACGGGGAGGACCCCGAAAGTTACTTCGCCCGCAAACGCACCGGCCTCGCCGCCCTATTCACCCTAACCGCCCCCGGCACCCCCATGATCTGGATGGGCCAGGAAATGCTCGCCACCAACGTTTTCGGAGACCTCCGTCCCCTCGACTGGGAACGCACCAACACCTTTGCCGAAACCACCCGCCTCTATCGCGACCTCATCCGCCTCCGCCGCAACCTCGACGGCCTCTCCGCCGGCCTCCTCGGTCCAAACTGCGGTATGTTCCTCATCGACAACTCCGCCAAACTCATCGGCTACCGCCGCTACACCGACGACCACCCCGAGCAGGATGTCGTCGTCCTCGCCAACCTTCGCAACGCCACCGTCACCAACCGCTCCGTCACCTTCCCCCGTCCCGGCCCCTGGTATGTCCACTTCAACTCCGACTCCCTCACCTACGGTGCGGACTACTCCGGCACCGGCCCCGGTTACGTCATCGCCTCCGGCTCCCCGCCCGCCGCAGAAATCGACCTCGGCCCCTACAGCGCACTCATCCTTTCCCAGACCCCCGATACCAGCGTCATCGGCATCCGCCTCGATCTCGACGACACCACCCTCGGCAACGCAAACCACATCCTTGAACCCGGCGAAACCCTCTTCGCTAACCTCATCGTTTTCAACTCCAGTCCGCTCCCCGCTCAAACCGTTACCGCCGAACTCCAAGCCCGCCATCCTGACATCCTAATCAAACAACCCATCGTTCACATCCCCTTCATCGATCCCGGAGGCGTCGTGACCAGCACCACCCGCTTTGTCTTCCACCTCCCCTCCGACTGGATCTGCGGTACGCCCGTCGAACTCGACGTCATCCTTCAGCATCCCGGCGGACAAAGCTACCTCACCGAAGCCTTTCCCTCCGGTTCCCCCTCCGACCTCCACCCCGCCACCTCCACCTTCCTCTCCCCCGACGTTCCCCAGGACATTCTCGACAACCAAACCATCTATTCCGAACTCCTCATTGACCAGCCCAGCCTCGGCGCCATCCAGAAAGTCGTTCCTCGCCTCCGCATCGACCACACCTGGAACTCCGACATGATCATCGCTCTTCAACATCCCGACGGAACCGAAATCCTTCTCGCTGATCGCCGCGGCGGCAGCGGCGAAAACTACGGCGACGGCGATTGCGGAAGCCCTGAACTCCTCTACACCGTCTTCGACGACCAAGCTCCCACCGCCATCGCTGCCGGAACCTCCCCGTTTACCGGAGCCTACCAACCCGAAACCCCACTCGCCGCCCTCAACGGAAAACCTGCCAACGGCCTTTGGCGGCTCCGCATTACCGATGTCTTTCCCCTCGACCCCGGAGTCCTTCACTGCTGGGAACTCGAAATCGACGCCATCGAAATCGTCTACGCTTGCGATGCCACCCCCCAACTCTCCCTCGACACCGACGGCGATGGCCTTCCCGACTGGTGGGAACTTGCCTTTTTCGGTGGTCCCACCAACGCCATCGCCCATCAAGACTACGATAGCGACGGGTATACCAACCTCGAAGAATACCTCGCCGGAACCGATCCCCTGAACCCCGACTCCTTCCTCCGTCTCGCCGCAATTCCCGATGCGCATGGCGAACCGGCCGTCCAACTCCATTGGCCCAGCGCCACCGACCGCACCTATACCTTGTGGTTTACCCCCGACCTCGCCGACTCCCCCTTCGAAATCCTCGAAACCGGCATCCCCGCCACCCCCATTCTCAACATCTGGCGCAACGAAGATCCTGCACTCCCGATCGGCTTCTACCTCATCGAGCTCGACGACATCGCCCCCTGACGAACCCCATCCTCCACATCGAGGGTCGACCACACATGGATGACCGTGTTTGTGCTAATCATCGACTCGAGGGTGGACCACCCTCCCGCCGGGGTACTCGCGCCCTGTAAACGGTAACTCCGCTCCGTCATGACTTCTGCGGCAACCTGAAGCATGCCCTCCTCGATCCATGGCGCGCCAAGAAACACCGGCTCGGTTACCGCCCCGCCTGGCACATTCGCCAGCTCGCCCAGAAACGAAAGCAACTGTTCATCGGACACCGCAACCGGATTGGAAAAGTCCGCTCCGGCCAAATGCTCCGGCAGGATGTGTCCGTTCTCAAGCCGCAGGATTCATAAAGCATGAATCAAGCACGTAAAGGGACATCGACAGCGGCCCAAAGTTCGGGCCTGCGGTCAACCATCGAGACAATATGCCCTTACGGTATCGGTGCCACCCGGAAGGGCTGAGTTCCCAAGACCGCATCGCTGTTTGCCGCGATCAGTTTCGCTCGCACATACCGGCCGAGATTCGCGACCGACCCGAGGTCGATCGAGTTTCCCTGATGCACAAGCTGCCCCTCCGAAATCCAATCGATCCGGCCATGCCCGCTAGCCTCGATCGAAATCACCCCCGATGCCCGGTCCACCCGGATCTCATGCACCCGTGGCGGCGGAGGACCGTTGTGCCCATGAGGCGAGTTCACAAAGAAAAACGTTCCCTCGATCATCGCATGTCGCATCCACTTCTCCGACAGCTCCGGCATCAGGAACACATTCCAGTTGTAGCCCAACTGCGAACTCATGCTGTGCATATCGTCGTTCGAGTATGCCCACACCATGCGCTCCTCAATCAACATCCCCAACAACTCGTCCCACGCCGCCTCGTCCAGAGGATACCGGTTCCGTTGGTTGTAAATCTCAAAACCCACCAGATGGTCATAGGCCCGGAACATCTGCGCATACCATGCCAGCGTGCGAGTCGGCTGACTTCTGAATAGATATCGGCCAGGGTGGAACATTACCGCCAACCCGCCTCGGGCCGCCACCTCCTCCAACGCCACGTCCTGGTTTGTCTCGCTGCCGTTGCCGTAGTCATTAAAGTAACTTCCGAAGTCCGACATGTTGGAAATTTCATTCCCCTCGATCGCCAACACATTCAGCGCTTCCGGAATCCGCCCATACGCCTCCCACGGCCATGTTGTACGATCCCGGTTCGGGTCGCTTTGATTGTTTCCCGCCCCCATCGTGTCGTGATCCGTGATCGAGAGAATGCTGTAACCAAGTTCCATATAACGATCGATCACCGCCGTCGGCGAACCACCTCCGTCGCTTAGCGTCGTGTGCATGTGCAGAATCGCCTTGTGCTGCTCAAACTCATCCCATTGAACCCCTTCGTAGGGATTGTCAATGTGCCAGGAAACCACGGGACGCTCCACCGCGCGGGCAAACACCTTCCCCGGCGATCCGGGAAGTGAAAAGACTTTCATCGTTTCATCCCCCGCCACGCCCCACTCCGCCCGAATCCACTCTGCGTCCGATCCAAGATCCGTGGTGTATTCCAGATCGTATTCATAGCCCGACCGGCTCGAGTGCAATTCCGCACGGACCTCGTTTCCCTCCACCCTGATTCCCAAAGGCAACCCCGGCTCGCGGTGAACCCGCCGGGTTGTTTCGATCCTCACCGGTGGAACGTCCGGCCCGGTGACCGACATATCCGCGACGTAAAGATTGCGCCCCCCACCCGAGCCCGCGTTGACATTCCATATCCGCATCATGCGAATCATCCCGTCCGCCGCCTCCGGCAGGCTCCGATTAATCTCCACCCCGTTTGCGGTGAACCGGTAATTCGTCGGTGAAGTCAACTCGAAGCTCAAGGCCACTCCCGTGGATGTCCACGGAATCCCGGTATCGAAGCCAGTATCGCGATCATTGATGGTGTACGTTGTCCGTCCTCCCTCGAACATAAAGGTAAACATCCGCTGATCCCGTCCATCCCGCAGCGTGATCCCCACCGAACCACCGCTTTGCACCCCATTGTTTTCAAACATGATCCGGAACACCTCCCCCACGCTTAGCGGTTCGGCAAACTGTCGGATCGCATGGGCCTCTCCCGAACTCCCGGAAAAAAGTCCCCAGGCAAAAGAATGGCTGGCGAGGTTTGTCGTCGTCGCCGCGTCGGCAATAAAAAAGCCCCCGCCACCCGTGGTTCGTAACGCCCACTCACCGAATCCCTGGCCGGCATTCTGTCGCCATCGCCACCCCGCCGACCGGTACACGGAATTGGTTGCGCAATCCTGCGACCCGTCATTTGGACTCCGGCCCGCCGTCGTCCCCGAAACTCGGATCACATTCTCCCCGTCGGACAGTGGTACCTCGGGAATTGTCCATGCCGACGCCGCAGGAACCCACCCCTCCATACCATTCGCATCGTTTATCCAATGCAGGTCCCCCACAACTCCCCTTGCCATCCCCTCCAGCCGGACGCCATCCCCCGACCTCACCCGCTCGCCATCCCACATCGGTTGGGCAACCAGGATCTCTCCGCCCGATACTGAAGGCAACACGCGTACCCCCCAATTCCGCGACCAGTTATTATCCCAGATTCTGGACGCCCCCGCCCCATCATCATGAAACGCCAATTGCAACGACCCGGTTAGACGCCGGGGGGTAAACGTCACCTCCCATACCCTGTCCTCAACCTCCGCCATGCGAAGGTTCACCGGATTCAACCAGCCATTGCGCCCAACATACAGAACCACCTGCGTTGCCTCCGCCAACGGTCCATCGCCCGCCTCATAGCGAATGGTAATCGCCTCGCCACTCCGTGGAACCTGCGGAAGCACGGTAACCGTTGCCGAATCGGGAACATCCGGGCCGACAATCACATTCAAGGTCGCCGAGTAATTTTGCCCGCCGTTGCTATCCCAGATCGTAACCTCGCCTTGTTGCGCCCGGTACCACACCTGAAACTGGTAGGTTCCCAAACCGATCCCCGATAACACATTCACATCATGATTGGTGCTACCCGGGGTTTGCCCAGGCACCGGATGCTGATCCCAACGATCGTTGTTCCCTGACCTGTCCCGGTACGGCAACGTGAAATTACCCGAGACCACCGTTGTGTAGGACCCCGATTCATCGGCTTGCCTCAACCGCCAGAACATCGTGACCACCGTCCCCACGGTCGGCGCAAACGTTTGAGCCTGACCGCCCACATGTAACGTCTGTCCCAAGGTCATGGTAAACGTGTGCCCGACAAAATCCGGATTTGCAGTGTTCGCCCCTGCATCAAACCATTGTCGACTTCCCAAATCCTCGCTCAAAACAACATACGTCGATCCCAGCCAGGACAACTGCCCTTTCGCGGGCTGCACAAACACCACCATGCCCACCAGCAGACCCGTCAACAATCCACAACGAACGACCCATGACTTCATAACAAACGGCTCCATTCCTTCATTCACACCGGCGGATCTGTAGAGTCCGCCTTCCGTTGTTCAGCATCGTTTCAGGAACCCGTTGCTTTCAATTTGAGACATGGGGAAATTGTTGCTTTTCTATTGGCAAATCCTGTCGAATCCCCTGTAAACAGGCCTCATTATCATCCTTTCCCCGACCCCAACCTGCGGCACGGCTAGACATTCGTCTCAAGAAAACCCCAATGCTCGTGAACATCCGCATAGAATGCCGGCAGCACGTAGCGGCCAGTCTCCCGGGTGTTCGGCGATGGTCGCAAACGACCGCTCGATTTCGGTCTCGAATTCGAGCCCGAGGCCAGACGATCTTTCCTCGTAGAACGTGCACCGTCACTATTTCCTGGAAGGCCGTCCGCGGCCTTTCAGGAATATGTGTGGACGGTCTTGTTGGTACGTCTATTTTCCCTGCTTGTTGTATGGAGGCTGATTCCGCTTGATAACTCTGGGCTCTTTGTCCCGAGCGTCATCAATACTGCTGAATTGCTCGATGTGGACCTTTGCACCCGGGATCTTGCCGAGGTGCCGGGATATTCTCTTCCGTACTTCACCACGTTGGGCTATGCCCGCGTAGTTCAGAGAACCCCCTGCCGTCAGAATGCGGTAGAGCACCGGCTTGTCGGCGGGAAGAGAGCTGATGCCTATCTGGTTGAAGTTGACGGTCATGATTGCCATCACGTACCTCCTATTTCTCGTTCTGAATCTCCCGGTTCGTCGTCGTTGCAGCGTGGGAAGAACCCATGGATGAGCCAGTGGAAAATGGGCAGGAGAATCCATCGAAATGACCATTTGACGGGAAAGTGCAATACCCATGGAATGGCAGCTACGATGGCGGTCTGTACCACCAGATCCGACCATTCGTACCACTCATCAAACAGGAACACGATGCCAAGGGCTGGCAGAGGCCAGAGCAGATAGACCCGGAAGAGCCCTCTCTGCCAACTGATGGCACGTTTCGGCCGGGCAGAAGAAGTCGCCCGGTTCCTGTCTCGCCAGCGGAGTGTCGCGATCAAGAGTGTTGCGACGACGGCGAAGAAGACTGCTAGGGGTACGGTAACGAATAGACTGCGCGCCAGGGCGGAGAAGAAGCCCCAGTCCTGCATGTCTTCCCACATGGAACACAGGGATATTACGGTGTACGCAGTGACGGCCGTCCAGACCACGATTAGATCCCTTTTGTTCACGCGATTTCCCTTCTGTTTCGTTCCAACGACAAGCCTCATGAGCGCGGCGTCTTCGACGCGTCTCATGGAGGCGCATGTTGGGCATTTCTTTTTACCCTTGAGTAATCCATTGAAAATCTCTCCCGATTCTGTGGATGTTTATCAAGAAATACAAAGTGCTCGAATTGCTTACGAAAAATATCTGGTTGCAGGTCCCACAACCGTTTTTTGTACTCGTCAATAGTAGGAACAACCGGTGAACCGGCCTCCTTCGCTAGCCTAATTATTTCTAGTGCCCGTTGGTTCAATGAGTTGTCTGAACAATTGTCTCCTATATAGTCCGTCCAAATCTCTTCAAAAAACATCTCTGCAGTAGTGAAATAATATAAGGTATCGTTTCCTGTGTTTCCTCGATTCAACCGTTGTAGTGCTTTGCCTCCATTCTGGGTATGCATCAGTTCATCAAAAAAGGATGTGTAATCTCTCAGCAACTCCTTCGCTGGCATGGAATGAAGCGGCCCAACTAATGCCCAACACGGGGATCTATCGGTAGGATGCAAAATGTCTACGAGTCCGGCGCCGTAACATGCTGATATCGAGATTATCAAATTCATTTGTGTTGCATCATTCAAAGCCGCGAGTGGTTCTTTGAGTTGTGACCAAGATACGAACTCATTTGAAGATAGAATTAGACCTGATTGATCTGTTGCGCCATGAGTCTCAATATGAAGTAGTGGTTTACAAATCCCGCTGTAAACATCGGTGGTAATTTTATTTATACATGCGAATAATGCGGTCGAATCGTCTACATCGACAAGCTCTGCGGTTACTGTGCCATTCGTAAATATAGTCAAAAGATTCAACTCGTCGTACAGGAGGCGTCCGGTCTTACCTTCAGAAAGGGATTGGAGGATGATGACCTGGTTGTAATATGCTGCTTTTGTTGTCATGAGTTATGCCCAACAGTTTTATTCACGCATCCCGTTTCGCAAATAACGAACCGAGTGGTTATTCCAGCGTGTCTTTATCTCCATAATTTGTAGGCATACCCCCATCTTCACCCCATCCAGGACCAATCCGTGGACGTTACGTCTCTTCCCCAAACCCAATCAGCGTCATAGGCATGCTCTCGATGGATTGATCCTAATCCCCGACAAGTCCTTCGCCAAGCGGTTTTCTCTCTTTTTTGACAAGAGGTCGCCGCCCCACTTCCGCGTCTTCCGCGCATTCCGTAGTTGCCCCACCCATGTCAAGCCGCAGGCCTTGCAAAAACTTCAGCTTTCACGTTTCATCCCTCTCTCTCCCCCAGAGGATAAAAGCACGAATGGTCTGCGCGATCCACATTTGCCGTGTTTATTTCAACAGGGTAAAGACCGGATGTTTGGCGGCAGCCTTGTCAAACGTGATCACTCTATCACAACCGGTCGCTACGGCTGCATGGGCGATCAGGATATCTGACAGGTCTGCTTTACTCCCCGGTCCATCATCCAGCAAACCCTCGACAACGTGGTCGTCCTCGAATTCAAATACCGGCATTTGCCGCATGTCGCGAAGCACCTCGAGTATGTCCGACCTGGATTTGTCGTAAGCGCTTTCCAAAACCCAGATCGTTTCCAGCACCACCAGCAAAGGAATGGTAAGCCGCTCCCGCCGTGCCTCGGCCTGCTTGATGTAAATGCGAGCCATAGCGGCTTGCTTTTCATCGTCGCGAACGAGAAATCTGATCAGAATGTTGGTATCGACGGCGATCATCGCCTTCTCATTCTTTCCGCCACAGCTTCCTTCATTTGCTCGATGCTCCGGCGGGGTTGTTTGGGTGAATAAAGGCGCCCGAACACTTCATCGACCGACTTTGTCATGGGCTTCAAGACCGCTTCTCTTTCACCGTGGACAACAAACGTAACGCGATCCCCCGTTTGAAGGCGAAGGGCATCCCGTACGGATTTGGGAATCGTAAGCTGTCCCTTGCTCGTCAATGTTGCCGTAACCATCTGCAGGCTCCTTACCAAAAATTATCTCCTTACATCATGGTAAGGAACGCGGCCCGGGTCAACCCTAATCCCTCCACGCGCAACAAGGTTATTCACGCAGTCCACTTCGTAAACAATGATCCGAGTGGTGATTCCCGCCCTTGTCAATCCGTCGTCACCTCACTTCCGCGTCTTCCGCGCATTCCGTAGTTGCTTCCCCCTCTATGGCAAGCCGCAGGCCTTGCAAAGACTTCAGCCTTCACGTTTCATCCCTCCCTCTCCCCCATGCCACAACGCAAACCCGACGCGAAGCGGTCGGGACGAAGACAACTGAACAACAGAACCCCCGAACCCTGAACTCCCCCTTACCCCTCCGGAAACCGGACTTCCGACCTCACCCGCCCCCGGTACATCGCTGCCGACCTGTACCCCACCCCCCGGGCCAGCTCCATCGCCTCCACAAAACCATCCCCCACCCGCGACGGCACGTGCGAATCCGACCCCAGAGCGAGGGGAATCCCCCGCTCGAACGCCAGCGTCAAAAGCCAACGCGTCGGATAAAATTCCCTCACCTTATGGATTCCCCCCGACGTATTGATCTCAATCGCCATCCCCGCCTCCGCGATCGCATCCAACGCAGGCTCCGCATAGCTCCGGAGCATCCCCTCCTCCTTCGGCATCCCGAACTTCTTCGGCAGATCCAAGTGCCCCACCACATCGTAAAGCCCCGTCTGCGCCATCTCCTTCACCAACCCAAAATACACCCGCCACACCCCCTCCGGGTCCTCATGATCCGCCAATCCCCGCGCTTCCGGCCGGTCCGACCAATAATCCCGGAAATGCACCGAACCTAGAATCACATCAAACCCATACTCCCCCGAAACCTGCTCCAGAAACCTCTCACATCCCCGGTAATAATCCGCCTCTACCCCCAGCAACACCGGCACCGCGACCTCCCCCCGCACCCGCTCCACCTCCGCCACATACTCCGGGAACTCCGACAGCGGCATCCGGCTATCCAGTCCGAAACCGTCATCTGTCGGCAGATGATCCGTGCAAGCCAGCGCCGCCACCCCCGCCGCTTCCGCCGCCCGCGCATACTCGAGAATCGTTCCCTGCGCGTGACCGCATCGCGCATTGTGTGTGTGTAAATCCGGAGGAAGTCGACCCTTGGTTGAAACATTCATCAATCCAACCTAAAGTGACCCATCCAGATCGTCAACCCGGAGAACCCCTATGAAAGCCATCGCCCTCGACCATTTCGGCGGACCCGACGTCCTCGCCCTCCGCGAACTCCCCGACCCCCAGCCCGGCCCCGGTGAAGTCCGCATCCGCATCCACGCCGCCGGCGTCAACCCCGTCGACTGGAAAATCCGCGAAGGCCTTCTCCAGGGCCGCCTTCCCCACGCCTTCCCCCTCATCCCCGGCTGGGACGCCGCCGGACTCCTCGACGCCGTCGCCCCCGACGTCACCGACCTCCAACCCGGCGACGCCGTTTACGCCTACTGCCGCAAACCCGTCATCCAGCACGGCGCCTACGCCGAATCCATCACCCTGCCCGCCACCTCCGTCGCCCGCAAACCCGCCAACGCCACCTTCGAGCAAGCCGCCTCCATCCCCCTCGCCGCCCTCACCGCCTACCAATCCCTTCACGACGCCGGCCAACTTGCGGGGGGTCAAACCGTCCTCATCCATGCCGGATCCGGAGGCGTCGGCGGCTTCGCCATCCAACTCGCCAAACACGCCGGAGCCACCGTCATCGCCACCGCCAGCGCCCCCAACCACCCCTACCTCCGCGAACTCGGCGCCGACCACACCATCGACTACACCACCACCGACTTCCGCGACGCCGTCCGCGACCTCGTCCCCGGCGGCGTCGACCTCGCCTACGACACCGTCGGCGGCGACGTCCAAACCCGCTCCGCCGACATCGTCAAACCCGGCGGAACCCTCGTCTCCATTCTTGCCTTCGCCGACGAACCCGCCCTCCAGGCCCGCGGCATCCAAACCCGTTATGTCTTCGTCGCCCCCAACGCCACCCAACTCAACGACCTCGCTCAACGCTTCGACCAAGGCCGCTTCACCACCCGCCTCGCCACCGTACTGCCCCTCGAGCAAGCCGCTGAAGCCCATCGCCTCATTCAGACCGGACGCACCGTTGGAAAGATCGTCCTTCAGGTTGGTAAATAAAAAACTAACATCCATCTGATTCACGTTGAACTCCCGACCGCGACCGTGCGTCCGGCTTGAACACGTAAAACGCTCAAGCCAACCTCACGAGTTCAAACTTAAGGAGAACAATCAGATCATGAAATCCCACCTCATCGCCCGACTCGGCCTTGCCTCCCTGCTCGGCCTTGCCGCCCTCCCCGCTCACGCTAATTACGACAAGTTGTTGTCCACCCTCGAAAACAACAACACCATCACCGCCGAACAGGCCGCCGAACTCCGCGCCAGCGCTCCCAACTACACCGTCCGGCCTTCCAGTTCCGTCATCAAGGATCTCCAAATCCGCGGACGCATCCAGCTCCAGGCCGCCTACGTTGAAGCCGACAACGACGAAGGCTCCGACGACTACTCCACCCTCGAAGCCCGCCGCGTCCGCCTCGGACTCCGCGGAACCCTCTTCGACAACGTTCGCGCCCAGCTCGAAGCCAACCTCGTCCCCGGCTCCGACCTCTCCATGCGCTCCGCCTTCCTTCAATGGCGCGAATACAAACCCGCCTACATCAAGGTCGGTTATGACAAGCCCCACCTCAGCATCGAGGAAAACACCTCCTCCGCCGAGATCCTCACCGTCGAACGCTCCATGATTAACAACCTCCTCGCCACCGGCCCCATGAATGGCATCTCCCTCGATGGCCACCTCGACCTGCTCTTCTACGGCCTCGGCATCTACACCGACACTGACAACCGCAACAAGAGTGGCAGCGACGCAAAGTACCTCTACAACGCTTTGCTCGGACTTGACCTCGCCTCCCTCGTCGGCAAAGGCAACACCCTTCGCCTTCAAGCCGTCTACACCGAAAGCCGCGACGACAACGGCAAGTTTGGAGGCAAATTCGACGACGCCCTCACCTTCGGCGCCATCGCCGGTACTGGCGGTTTTCAAGTCGTCGGTGAATACATGATCGCCGATAACGACGGAGACGAAACCAAGGGTTGGTACATCATGCCATCCTACTTCCTCACCGATAAGCTCCAGGCCGTCGCCAAATACGAGCAGGCTGAAACCGACAATGCCCGAGGCATCCGCGCCGCCAGCCGCTACGCCCGCGACGTCCCCTCCCTCGCCGTGCGCGAAACCGATAACGCCGACGGTTCCACCTCCAAGTTCGATCCCCAGCGCGGCAGCGACTACACCGCCCTTTACCTCGGCCTCAACTACTACCTCTCCGGCCATGCTCACAAACTCATGCTTGGCGTCGAACTCGCCGAGCTCAAAGGCACCGACGCCGGCAAACTCGAAACCACCACCGTCACCACCGCCTGGCGCATGTTGTTCTAAAGCAGAAACAATCCGCCCGTTTTCACCCCATGGCCGCGCGCCCCAAATGCGCGGCCTTTTTATACCTTTTGGAGTGCGCTTTCTTGAAAGCGCTTTCGAGAGCGGGTTCGAGAACCCG
>DAOLCW010000013.1:0-25673 GCA_035327665.1 Kiritimatiellia bacterium | reverse complement strand
TTGGAGTGCGCTTTCTTGAAAGCGCTTTCGAGAGCGGGTTCGAGAACCCGCGACCTTCGCTTCACTACACCGATCCCGTAACATGCGTCCATGTCGTCGGAAGCTGAAACACCCCGTGATGATCGCTGGCAGTATTCTTGACCGCGAAGGGATACCAGTCTTCCTGCCGGTGATACTGAACGGCGTGGGTCTGATCGTGTATCGCGAGGGACAAGAAGTATTTGCCCTCCATCAAGGTCAACGGCTCAATGCGAAGCCGCATGACCCCCTCGCCCTCCACACTGGGTACCGCTACCTTCATGATCTGGGTGTTGGTTCCGAAAATGTAAAACCCGTTGCCGGTCTTGATCGAATATCCAAACACCGGATCTTCGATTCGCTTCCGGGCCCGGTAGGAAATTTCCACGTCCATGAGGGTTCCGGTGTGAAGGGTTCCCGTCTCCTTCCCGGTTTCATCGAACATCCGCACTCCGGTAATCTCGATGTCTCGGGTGCCATGCTCCTCCACGTTGAGCTGGCCAATCCGGGCCATGTAGCTCTTGAGGTAGGTCAGCACGACATCGGAGGGATCGCCCTCGGCCACCAGCTTGCCCTGATGGATGAGCTTTACTTCGCTACAGAATTGCTCGACCGACACAAGGTCATGGGTAACCAACAAGATGGTTTTGCCCCGCTTTTGGAAATTTTTGATCCGGTCAAAGCATCTCATTTGAAACGCGATGTCACCGACCGCGAGGACTTCATCGACGAGGAGAATGTCCGGATCCATTTCCACCGCGACGGCAAACCCGAGCCGGACGTACATTCCGCTGGAGTAATGTTTGACCGGCATGTCGATGAAATCGGAAAGGTTGGCGAAGTCGATGATGTGGTCCATGCGTTTGGCGATATCCTCGCGAGGGATGCCAAGGACGGCCGCGTTGAGGAAGACGTTTTCGCGTCCGGACAGATCGGGGTGGAAGCCGGCTCCGAGTTCGAGGAGGGAGGAGATGCGTCCGTGGGTTTCGATTCGGCCTTCGGTTGGGTAGATGGTTCCGGCGGCCAGCCCGAGAAGGGAGCTTTTGCCCGATCCATTGGGTCCGACCACCCCCACGGTGGTGCCACGGGGAATGGAAAAGTTGATGTCGCGCAAGGCCCAAAACGGTTCGTAGAGGGAGGCGGAACCTCCCCGAGTCAGGCGGCTGATCAGGGTCGGCGCCCCCACGCCGCGGCGTTGGTAGCATTTCCCGAGTTGAATGGCCTGGATCGCGGGTTGCATGGGTTACAAAAGGTCTGCGAAATTGCGCTGGAGGCGCATGAACAAACGAACGGAAAAGAAGAACAGGAAAAGGACAAAAACGAGGGAGATCGCGACCGGAAGGGTCCAGACCATATCGAGTTCGGGCAAGGCAAGGGATCGGTACGCGGTGACGATCCCGGCGAGCGGATTGAGCAAATAAGCGGACATCGCCCACGGGATGTCTGCGGCCAACCGCTGCACAAAAGAGAGGTTGTACATCACCGGACTCATAAAGAACCACGCGCTGAGTCCAACCCCCACGAGGTGCTCGAGGTCGCGGAAATACACATTGCTTCCCGCAAGTAGGAGGGCGAGGGCGAGGTTGAACAGGAAGTGCACAAGAATCATCACCGGCATCAGAACCAGCCATCCGCTGAGCCCGCCTCCTTGCATAGATTGAAGGACTGCGATCAAAGGGATCTGGACAATGAGGCTAAGCAAGTAGTTGACGAGGTTGGCGAGGGTGGAGGCGAGGGGCAGGATGATCCGGGGAATGAACACCTTCTTGACGAGGTTGGCATTGCCGGTGATGCTGTGAAGTCCGCTGTTCACGGATTGCACGGTGAACTGCCACGCAAACACCCCGATGATGATTTCCGTCATCGGCACCCCCCGCCCTGCGAGCATGCGAAGGAAGACCACGTAAATCAACGCCATGAACAAGGGGATGAGCAGGGTCCACAGGAACCCGAGCACGGACCCGCGGTAGCGGATTTTCAATTCGCGCACGGTCAGGTTGTAGAGCAGTTCGCGGCGCTGATAAATCTCGCGAAGAAGGGACATCATGGCCGGACCTCCCGCCCTACCGGCTCGATGGTTTCGATCATCAAGGTCGCCCGGCCCCGGTTGCGGGTGGGCGAAGGCAGAATTTGCACTTCGCGAACCCGGCGCGAAGGTCGTCGGTTTTCCAGAGCCTCGAGCACGTCCCCAAGACGGCCAAGCGGTACCTCGGGCAAAACCACATCGTAGCGGCGAAGCGCCCAGCCATCGAGGAGGGCAGAGGAGTCGCGCAAATCGACCTCATAGGCGACGCCATCGAGGAGGGAGCGCAAACTGGTCGGGAGGTCACCACCCGACCAGGCTTGAATGTAGTCGCGGATTCGCTGCTGGTCAGCCAGCCGGGCGGCGTGGCGGGCTTCAAGCTCGCGAAGGGTGGCCGTCCGCCGGGCGATCACATCGCGGGTCTCAACATCGGAACGAACCGCGGAAAGGGTGGTGATCACCGCCGCGAGGCCCAGCAATCCCGCGATGAGTGCGGGCAGGATGGGGTGATCTTTCCATGCCGTCATGGCTGGACCCTCAAGGTAAAGGAAACGCCCTGGTCTGATCCGAGGTCGTTTCGCTCGAGCGTCGGCTCAGAATAACCGGCATCGCGAAGCATGCGGGCCAACGCTTCGGGATCGGCCCACGCCAACGCCCGGCCCTGAAGCAGGGCCGATTCGGGCCGGAGGGCGATAAGGTCGAGCACGGTGCCCTGCTCTTGCACCGTATCGAGCAGCCGCTGCAGGACGGGAGCGGCCGACGGTCCGGTCATCGCGGCAAAGGCTTCGCTGGCCGGGGCGGATTCGGCAAGCAAGCGATCAATGACCAGCAGTTCCTGCCCTCGCGGCACCCGGGCACCCCCCGCAAGTTCACCCGCGCGCTCGGCGATCCGGGCCTCGACCGATCGCAGGACCCGGGTTTGACTGGCGTGCCAAATCGCATGGAGCCCGATCACGACCAGTGCGGCAAGACCCACCGAAAAGGCCACACGACGGCCTTCACGGAGCCGGCGGGCACCCACTGCGGAATGGATCTGTTCCCCCCCGCGCAAGGACGCACCCGGTGTGGATTCCAAAAGGATCCGGCGGCACAACCCGGCGGAAAGCACGGAGCCGGATTCGGCAAGGCATTTGCCGTGCCCGGGGGACAGGTGCAAGGCCCCCGCCACCGCCGAGGGCCAGTCCTTATTGTTCGCGCAGGGACCGCACCACAACCACTCCACTCCGGACGGATCGACCGGGCCAAGCGACGTCTTGAGAAAAGGCAACGCCCGCGCCGCGATTCGTTCCGCGGAGGCGGCAAGATCGGGCCCCGGACCAGCCCGCACCGACAAGGTGTGGAGCAACCGGCCCTCCCGGCCAATCATCCATTCCGTTTCGTGGTCCCCAAGCCACACCACCACCCGGTGTGCGGCGGGTTCCGGTGGGTGCCGGTGAACCGTCTCACTCCACACCGCCACCGGAAGGGACTCCAGCGCCACCGGATCGGCACCATCCGCCCGCCACGCGGCAAGCTGACTGACAAGGTTCGGATTGCGGATCGCCACCCCAAGCGCTTCCACCCGGCCCTCATGATTCCGGCACACCTCCGGCCACTCCACCACACACTCCTCAATCGGAAACGGCAACTTGATATCGAGAAGGGAGGGCAACACCTTGCGGGCTTTGGTGATCGAGGCGAAAGGAGCGGTCACCCTGCGAATCACCGTCTGATGGCCCGGCACCGCCGCCACCGACCACGCTCGCCCCCCCGCCACATCCGTCTCGATCCGGCTTAATACACTCGCGCTGACCGGTGCGGAAGTCTCGAGGTGTACACTCCTTCCCCGGCGCTCGGCCCTCGTCACCTGCACCCCACTGGCCCGGCGCTCGAAGGCATAACAAACTCCGGGCCCGGGATCTTGACGGTGTTCCCTCATGAATCAACGGTGGTTTGGACCACGGTCAGCCCGCCTTCGTCTTCACGGTGGACCAGCCAGCGCGATTTCGCGCTCGACCCCTCCCGATACGCGGCAACATGCACCGTGTACCATCGGCTCTCCACATCCAGATAAGGCGCCACCGTGGCCAACAGGTCCGGCGATACCAGACCGTCCAAGCCTTCGAGGGAAAGAAACGGGCGCATTTCGCGAAACGTTACAATCCGGTCGACCACGATTTCCTGGTCCATCCCCAGGATGCCCAACAACACCGGACGGGCAGCGAGGTTAAGATTCACCGGGATGATCCGCTGGCGCTCGCGAGGCAACAAGGTGAACACCTCGGCAGGAGCCGCATCGAATAAATCCCGGCGACCGGTCCGGGCGGGACGCCGTTCAAACAGCTCCTGACTCCAACCCTCGATCTCCAGCAGTTCGTCCCACGACGTGAGAATACGGTTGGAGGGCAGGCGCGACCGGTCCTGGGCGAGGTAATAGCGAGCCTCGCGCGGGCCGTCGTTATCGGCATCGACCCAGTCCTTTAGCGAAACCGCGAGATCTCCCGCGGTAAACAAGCCACATTGCACAAACAGGTCCAGCAGCACATGTTCCGGGGTGCGAAGGGATCCCGTGACCGTCACCGAGAGGTTATTGAGATCAAAGCGTTGGCTCTCGTCCTCGATGGCAACCCGGATGGAAACGCCCCGGGGATCGGTCCAGTCCCGGGGCCGGAACAGATCGAGCTCGCCCGGAGGCGCAGCGGGATCGCGGGGTGCTGCGAGGCGAACCAAGGCATCGTGGGCGGCTTCAAGCATCGCCGCGCGCATAAGGCCCACGTTGTGAAGTTGGTCCTCCCGCTTCTGACGTGCGGAAAACGTCGCCATCGCATGCAACACCAACGCCGACAAGATGGCAAGGATGCCTAGGGTATACACCAAAACGCCCCCGGAGCGACCCTTCTTGCGCCTGCGCAGCCCGCGGCCGGAACGACCACTCTCGACTTCCCGCCGGCGCGATACATCCGGCGACTGACCGCGCTTCCACGAGGAAACCACCGACAACAACCACGCCAACAGCAACACCACTCCGCCAAACAGCGCCCCGTATCCTCCCGCCTGAATCACCACAATTCGGCTGGGATCGGAACGCGTCAACGCGAGAAGCGCAAGCACCGCCCCCAGCACGATCGACAACAAGCCCACCACCACCAGGAAAATGTACAAGCGTTTTCTTACCATCCGGCGCGAACCGCGCCGCCGCATCTCTTTTTCCTGGGGACTAAACGACATGGCGCGACTTATTGCCGAATCAAGGCAAGCAAGGCATCCCGGTGGCTTTCCATCGCATCCCGGGTCTTCGCCTCCAGGTTCAGGCGGATCAGCGGTTCGGTGTTCGACGAACGGACATTAAACCACCAGTCGTCAAACTCGATGGTCAACCCGTCGAGGTCATACCGGCGCCCATGGCCATAAGCATCAACCAACCGGGTGAACACCGCCGCCGGATCGGACACCGTGGAATTGATTTCCCCGCTCGCGACATACCGCTGAATCGGCTTGATCAAATCGGAAAGCGGTACCTCGCTGTCGCTAATCAAGTTTGCCACATACAACGCGGCCAGCGACGCGCTTTCCGCGAAGAAGTTCTCCTTGAAATAATAGTGCCCGGACAACTCCCCCGCGAACACGGAATTGTTCTCCCGCATCTGCTGCTTGATGAACGCATGCCCTACCCGCGACATCACCGCCCGGCCCCCGTTCTCCTCGATGATCTCCTTCACCGCCCAACTGCTTCGCAGGTCGTAGAGGATCGCGGCGCCTTTGTCCCGCTTCAGTACCATCTCGGCAATCAGCGCGGTGATGATGTCCATCGGTATGATGTTTCCTTTTTCATCCATGAACCCCGCCCGGTCGGCATCCCCGTCGAACGCAATGGCAAAATCATATTCTCCCTCCCGCACCTTGTGTTGCAACGCTTCCCACGTCTCTTCGACCAACGGATTCGCCTCGTGATTGGGGAACGTGCCGTCCAGCACATCGAACAGGGGGTCGATATCCAGCAACCCTTCAAGCACCTTGCCCTCGAACAAGCCCATCGCGTTCGCGTAGTCGATCGCCACCCGCACCGGTCGCTTCAAGTCCGCGAACTCCCGGATGTGTTCGATGTACTCGGGAATGATGTCGTAGCGGGTGATCGTCCCCACCGGATCGGCCTCGGGGGCAAAGCTCTTTTCCTGTACGATTCGCTCAATGTCTTTGATCCCCGTCGCCCCGCTGATCGGGATCGCCTGCTCCCGGCACAGCTTGAATCCATTATATTCCCCCGGATTGTGCGATGCGGTGATCATGATCCCTGCATCCGCCTTCAATTTTCCGTTGGCATAGTAGGACATCGGCGTGGACACCATCCCAAGGTCGATGACCTCCACCCCCTGCATCACCAACCCTTCAGCCAGCGCCTTGAATAACGGCTCCGAATGCGGACGCATGTCCCGGCCCACCACCACTTTCTTGCAGCCAAGAAACGTGGCAAACGCCCGACCGATCAGTACCGCCAATTCCTCGTTCAACTGTTCCCCGTAAATTCCCCGGATATCATATGCCTTGAAGATGCTGCCCATGGTCTCTTCTCCTGCTCGTGGTGCTTAAAACTTAAATCCCCGCCATCCTAGCCGGGCAAGAAGCCGAAAGCAATCGTGTTCAAGTTGTTCCAAAAAGCTCGCCTCATAATTCTTCTTTCCTTCTCCGGTCAAAGTTTGAACATATACCCCCATGAAAACATCTATACCCGCCATGATGACACGCATTTTTGCTTTGATGGCTGCCTGCTCCACCCTTGCCCTCACCACCGCCTCCGCCCAATCCCCCGCCGAATGGCTCGCCGCCCGCGTAGCTGAAGCAACCGGCACCCGGGGCTCCGTGGTCGCCGGCCACGAGGGCTGGTTGTTTTTTACCCCCGAACTCCGGCACCTCATCGCCGCCTCCGGCCCGTTCTGGGGAGACGCCGCCGAAACGGTCAGCCGGGTCCGTCGCGAGGACGCCAAAGATCCTCTTCCCCCCATTCTCGCCTTCCATCAAGCCCTTCAGGTTGAAGGCGTCCGCCTGATCATGGTCCCGGTTCCCGCCAAGGCCACCATCTATCCCGAAGCCCTTTCCCCCCGCCTCCGGCCCTCCCCCCGAACCGATGCCGGACACCTCGAATTTTTCGATCTGCTCCGCGCCGAAGGCATCGAAGTCCTCGATCTCACCGAGCGGTTTCTTGAAGGCCGCGACGATGCCATGGGGCCCCTCTACTGTCGGCAGGATTCCCATTGGTCCGGAATCGCTTGCGTGATTGCCGCCAATGAAATCGCCTCCCTCCTCGGACTCGAACCCATTGAGGCGTCCGGAATGACCTCCACCTGGAACACCCTGGAGATCCGCGGTGACCTCTGGCGTATGATCGAAGACAATCCTCCCGAACCCGAGTCCCTCCCCCTCCGCTTCATCACCCGCAACGGCGCCCCTGTCGAACCCGACCCCGAAAGTCCCATCCTCCTCCTCGGCGACAGCCACAACCTCGTCTTCCACGCCGGCGACGACATGCACGCCCGCGGCGCCGGACTCGCCGACCAGCTCGCCTACCGGCTCGGACGCCCCCTCGAAGTCATCGCCGTGCGCGGCTCCGGCGCCACCCCCGCACGCATCAACCTCTTCCGCCGCGCCCAACGCGATCCCGACTACTGGAGCGGAAAACAAGCCGTCATCTGGGTCTTCTCCGTCCGCGAATTCACCGAAAGCAACGGCTGGCGCGAGGTCCCCATCCAGCTCTAATCCGTCCCCCGCGCTCCGCGCTTGATCAAGAGCATCTCTCGTCCTATTTTCCCTGAGGTGACGTTCGTCCTTCCCATCCCCTTTGGACCCTCTCGGTGACCCGCAAGAAAACAGCCCAACCATCCTCCCTCAAGCGAACCCCGTCCCGCCGACCGGGAAACGCGCCCAGACACGCCCTTGTTCTCCTCAATTCCTCCCGGATCCGGCAACACGCGGTCAAGGAATGCGGCCGCCTCCGCAAGCTGTTTGAAAAGGCCGAAAAAGAACTCGAACAGTACGAAAAAAACGACCGGCCCGCCTATGTTCGATGGTACCGTGCCGAATTCGGCCCCGAAATCGAGAAAATCAAAACCTGCATCGACGAAGCCAACCTCCTCGATCTGCGCGTGCTCAGGCTCCAACAATTCGCCCGGTTGAAGCCATGCACGCCCCGGGAGGCCACCTCCATATACCTCCGCTCCATCAAGGAATTTGAGCAGATCGAAAAAGTCATCATCGAACGAGCGAAGAAACAATTCGAGGAACAGCAGCGCCAGGAAGAAATTCTCTATGAAAAAACGCTGACGCGGGTTCGAGCAGCATTCCAAAAACACCTCCGCAAGAGCAAGCCGTTCATCCGCAATCTCCTTGCCGACGAGGTTCCCCCGTTTTTCATCATGAGCGAGGTCATCGACCGCTTCATCGACCGGACCGGAACCGATTGCGATCTAGTCATCGATCTACTCGACGAACCTTGGATTAATCCCTTCCTCAGGGATCTCGGCCTTGAAGCCATCGCGGACGACACGCCTCCCCCTTTAAACCTTGGACGTAATCCCTTTGAGAACGACGAGCCCGAACACCCTTTCAACGAGTTCGACGACCCACCCTTCCCGCCCCATGAATCGCCCCCGAACCAGCAAGCCCGGATCAAGGAACTCTGGCGCGAACTCGCCTTCGCCCTCCATCCTGATCAGTCGGAGACCGGTGCCACTCCCGCCAAAATGGCCCTCTGGCATCAGGCCCAGGAGGCCATGAAAAACCGCGACCTTGATCGCCTCGAAATCCTTCATGCCCACCTGCAAGTCATGACCGGGGAACTCTCCCCCGACACCTCCGTCGCCCGGCTTCACAACGTCGCCACCATGTACCGCCAGTCCAAGGACGCCCTCCGGCGAAAAATCCGCTCCCTCCGGAATACCATCGAGTGGGGCTTCACCACCGCCAACGAGAACCACCGCCGCGAACTCCGCTCCCGTCTCGAAACCAGCGTGGCCGAAGAGCTGCGCGAAGCCAGGATGAGGCTCAACCAAACCCAACAGATGTACCAGAGCAACTACCTTCCCCGGACTTCCCCCCCAAATAAAGAGCCTCCCTCCCGGCCCGTCGGGGAAGATCAATTGACCTTCGCCAATTGGGCATAACGTCCTCATGACCCCGCCCCCCCCACTCTGGACAGCATGGACCCTCGCCGCCCTCTTCGTCGCCGCCATCGCCATCCCCGGCCTCGTCCTCCTTGTCCACGGCCCCCGCAATGAAATCCATGTCGAGGAGAGCCGCCGCCTTGCCCCCATCCCCACCCTCCCCGCCTCCCTCGAAGACGCCCGAAAACTCCCTCGCCACATCAACGCTTTCCTCGACGACCACTTCGGCTTTCGCCCCCTCCTCCTCCGCGCCCACGCCCACCTCCTCTACTACGTACTCCGCGCCTCCCCCTCCCCCAAAGTTCTTCTCGGGCGCGACGGCTTCCTCTTCCTCAAAGGCCAGCCCGACGTCGACGGCGACCCCATCACCGACTTCCGTGGCACCCTTCCCCTCATCCCCTACCAGCTCGAACGATGGCGCTGGCAGTTTGAAGAACAACGCATCTGGCTCCGCCAGTTTGGCATCGACTACGTGATCGCCATCATTCCGTCCAAAGCCTCCATCTATCCCGAAAACCTCCCCCGACACATCCGCAACCACCGGTTTCCTCCCTCCGCCCTGGAACAGGTCATCGACCACCTCTCCCGCACCCTTTCCGTTCCTGTCCTCGACCTCACCCGTCCCATGAGCCTCGCCCGCGAAAACGTACAAGTCTATCAACGCACCGACACCCACTGGACCGACGACGGAGGCCTCGCCGCCACCGAAGCCATTCTCCACGCCCTCAAACCAACCCACCCGCGTGCCAACCTCCCCCCCGACTCCTTCTGGACCCGTGAACCCTTCATCTCCACCGAAGGCGATCTCGTCCGTATGATCGGACTCACCGGCACCAAAACCGAACCCCTCATCCGCATCCGGCCCGCTCACCCCCGGGCCACCGTCACCCCCCTCTCCGACCACCCCCTCACCGACATCTCCGCCACCCTCGACGACCCCGACAAACTCTCCGTCCTTCTCTTCCACGACTCCTTTGGACATTACCTCAAACCCATCCTTCCCGACCTCTTCCGGGCCATCCGCTTCCGCTGGACCAACCTCGGACTCGAACCCCACCTCGTCGCCGAACATCAACCCGACGTCGTCATCACCCTCATGGCCGAACGCCGCCTCCGCCTCGGCCAACGTTATCCCGTCGAAATCCAGCAAGCGGGCGCGGGTTATCTCTTCGGGGTCAGTGAAACCGTCCTCGGCCACTGGGATGGAACGCGCCTTGACCACGCCCTCGACGCCCTCGATTCAGGCGTTACCCTTGCTCCCGGTCAACGCGGCCTGCTCATCGACGCCCCCCACCCCGTTCCCCACCTTCAATTACCTCCCATCCACGGAGCCGACCGGAACATCCCCGTGCTTCGTATCGACTTCGACGCCGACTACGCCGGGGATCTTACCCTCGTCTGGGAAACCCGCGACCCTGCCTCCTGGCCCGGACATCATGCCCCCCTCCTTCGCGCCCCCGTGCGCCAAGGCTTCAACCGCATCTACTTTCCCCTCATCGATCCCGAAATGACCGGCGCTTCCTACCTCCAATTCGGACCTCGCGGCGGACGCGGCGAACTCCTCGAACTTGAAATTCGCTCCCGCCCCCGCGACGAACCCCTTCCCCTTCCTCCCTTGTCTGTGGCTGATGCCACCATCTGAAATCGATCCGGAGACAAGGTTGCCCAAGGCGACTACGACCCCTACCCCAAAGCTTGCTCGACAATCCCCACCAGTTCCTTCTCTCCCAGCTCCACCGGATTCCCCTTCATACTGCTCGCTCGTCTGGCAAGTCCTGCAAGCTCCACCGCATGCTCCGGTCCCACCCCGTAGGCCGAGAGTCCGGGAAGGTTCATTCGCCGCGTTCTCGCCTCAATCCACGCAAGTCCATCCGCCGCACCCGCCTCCTCGTTCCCCGTCAACCATTGCCCGATCTCATCATACCGGACCAGCACATCCGTCCGGCCCGCCTTCTCCAACGCCCGCAGGTTCGCCCGCATCACCGGAGCCAGCAACACCGCACACACCGCCCCATGCGGAGCCGGGAAACGTCCACCAATCGGTGCGGCAAATCCATGCACCGCCCCCAGTCCCGCATTCGTAAGCGCCAGTCCGCCAAACAACGCCGCCAGTGCCATGTCACTCCGCGCCGAAAGATTCCCCGGCTCTTCCCACGCCTTCCCCAACGACCTCCCGATCCGGCGGATCGCCTGCCCGCACAACCCGTCCGTGTAGGGATTGGCCCGACAGGACACATACGGCTCAATCACCTGCGACAGAGCATCCATTCCCGTCGACGCCGTCATCGCTTGCGGCAGCCCCAACGTCAGTTTTGGGTCGACCAGCGCATGCGAAGGAAGCATCGAATCCGCCCGCAGGCTCACCTTAACCCCGTGCTCCTTCGACAACAGCACCGCGTTGCGCGTTACTTCCGAGCCCGCCCCCGCCGTGGTCGGAATCGCCACCATCGGCAGCGAAGGCGCGAGAATTGGAAGCCCCTCGCCGATCACTTCCGCATAATCCATCGGGTCCCCGCCATTCCCCAGCAGCATCGCGATGGCCTTCGCGGCATCGATCACACTCCCCCCGCCCACCCCCACCACACAATCCACCCCCTGAGCCCGTCCCGTGTGAACACCCAAGCGTATCATTTCAAACGTCGGTTCCTCCCTCACCCCCAATCGGGCCACCGCAAGAGAAAGCAACGGCCCCGGAACCCTCTCCACCGTTGACCCATGCACCAGCAAAGGGTGCGAACCAAGCTCCCTTACCACCGCCGCCGCTTCTTCCGCCACCCCCGCCCCGAACCGGATGTGGGACGGAACCGCGAGGGCAAACCCCGGAATCATCCCCACCTCTCCTCATCCGGGTGCACCGGAAGATACTTCACGCTGGAACGGGGCGACGCCATCATGGACTCCACCGTATCCCGCCACACCGCGTAATGATGCGTCTGCTTGTGCGCGGCCACTGCGTCCGCCGTGCGGTAGACCTCCACCAGTACAAACCGCCCAGGATCATCCATCCCCTGCGCCACATCGAACCGCACCACCCCCGGCTCCAGCAAACTGTTCCGCGCATTTTCAAGCGTCGCTGCCCGGAACGCATCCATGCACTCCGGCTTCACCCTCACCTCCACATGAACAATCGTAAAGCTCATGGAGCCAGTATAAGACCCCTTCCCGATGACCGCAACTCAATCGCTATTCCCGCGTGACCAAATACACCGCGAGGTCCGGAGGAATGCTCACCCCGGGAACCCGTCGCTTCAGGTCATCGAGCACCTGAACCGCGAGATGGATGGATTCCGCATCGACATAAACCCGGGCCAATCGAAGCATGATTTTAGTCACCGACGCATCGGACAAATTCCGGGATCGCACCCTCGCCCGCTCCAACGCTTCCGCCGCCTTGTCGTAATCCCCCAGCTTCCATAACACCAATCCCAACGTGTCGAGGATCGCCGGATTCGAAGGTTCAAGCATCACCGCCCGCCGGGCCAGCGCTTCCGCCTCCTCGAGGTTGCCGCCATGGCTCGCCAGATGATAGGCTAGGTTATTGCACGCTCGGGCATGCATATTGTTCAAGGCCACCGCGTCCCGGTAAAGCCGCTCAGCCTCCCGATGCTGGCCAAGGTTGCGGTGCGCGGTACCGGTGGCCAGAAGCAAATCCAGGTTCTTCGGTTCACGCTCCAGCGCATCGTGAAACCGACTCAAGGCAAGATGCCGCCGATTCCGCCGCTCGTAAAACCGGGCCTGTGAGGCCAACTCAAGATAACTCAACTCCCACTCCGCCGTCTCCGGAGGACAGATCACCAGCATCCAGTTCCGCAAAGGTCGCCACATCCGGTTGAATTGCGCATACGAATACACCCCCGGATGCCCCGCCCCCTCATGACAAACCACCTCCATGGTGACCCGGTTAAACCCCACCACCACCGCATACCTGCGGTCGAAGGCTGCCGCCGACCCCTCCTGAAGAATCACCACCACCGGCTGGTTCCCACTCACCCGCGCTTCCAGCTCCGCCATCGACCCGAAACTGGCAAACGACCACAACCCCTGGTGGTCCGCAAAATGAATCATTTGCTCCTGAATGGTCCCCAGCTCCGCTCCTTGTTCCAGCAACAGCGGCTTCACATGGCCGCGCGGCATCCGGATTCCCCAAAAGTGAAACATCACCTCCAGAGCCGCGGCGCCATCCCGCTCCCGGCCTTTTTCCACATCTCGAACCCGGGGAATCAGCCAGCCGTCATGCGGCGGTAGCCCAACAAGTTGTTCCCGGAAAAGCTGCCCGTTGTCCGGCACGGTCGCGCAACCCGCTCCCAGCAGCGCCGCCAAGACCGCCACCCCGGCCAGACGCCAAACTCCCCCCGGGCCGGATCCCCCGCAGCTAGAACGTCGTAAGCTGATCGACCACATCGCGAACCCCCTGGGTTCCCCGGATAATGTTCAGGGTCCGCATCCGGGTTCCCAGATCAGGCACCACACCCGACACCGTAACCACCCCGTCGCGGGCAAAAATGGAATACACCTGGTTCATCACCACCACATCCATGGCCAGCCGTTCGCGAACCGCCACCACCAGTTGCCGGTCCTCCGCGCTCATCTCCGGCCCTTGACTCAA
Organism: Kiritimatiellia bacterium; assembly: GCA_035327665.1. GTDB lineage: Bacteria > Verrucomicrobiota > Kiritimatiellia > CAIVKH01 > CAIVKH01 > DAOLCW01. The sequence goes on along the minus strand of DAOLCW010000013.1, from coordinate 11,893 downwards.
CCCCGCCATCTGGCAACCCGACCACAGGCCCAGCAACAACAACCCAACCAACACCTGAACAATCCACGCTTTCATTTTCATAATACCATTTCCTTGTCTGGAACCATCCTACGCATCCGGACTCCCATCGTCAAACTCCTCCGCCCCCTCGAGAAGCCTCAGCTCCTTCAACCACCTTTCCAACTCATCCAAACCATGAACCGACGTTTCCAGCCACTCTCCATCGGCAAGACGAATCCGGATATCCGGAAGGCGGCTGACCCGGTTTTGCCGGGCGATTTGCGTCCGCGGGTCCACCACATCCATCGCCACCACCCGCACCTTCATTGTATCCAACCGGAGGCTTGGCAACCTCTCCAGAACCTCCCGCGACGGCACATCCCACGAAGCATGAAACACCACCACATGCACCAGCCCGGTTGCCATCCATTCCGCATCCGCAACCATCAACCCCCGCGACTCCAACCGAACCACCAACCCCGTATCCGCAATCCCCCCCGCCGCCAGCCAACCCGCCACCACCATCACCAACCACCGGGCGTGTTTCATGAAAACAACTCCCCGCTTTGAATCAACTCAATCACCCGATCGAGCAGCCGATCCTTCTCCTCGACCTCCGCCTCACCCCATTGCGGAGGTTCCGTGACATCTGGAACCAAACCGGCCCCCCCTATTCGTCGCCCCTCTGCCTCCTCATACCACCCCGAGGTCAAAAACAACGCCACCCCCGGTTCCAACTCCGTTCTTCGCACCACCTGCGCCCCCCCACGGGTCGGCGTTCCCGCAAGATTCGCCCTTCCCCCCGCCCGCAATCCCGCCGCCAACAACTCCCCCCCCCCCCCCGTACCTGGCCCAATCAGCACCCAAACCGGCTCCTTCCGGGTTCCCGGTCCCGGAGAGTCCACCCTCGCCAAAACTCCCTCCTCCCCCTTCGCACCCACCAGCCACAAGAGATTCCCTTTCGGAACCAACACCCCTGCCACCCTTCGGGCTCCCTCCACATCCAAACTCGCCAGAGACCTCACATCGAACACCCACGCCGTCACCTGTCGATCCAGCCGCTCCGTCATTCGCCGCACCGCTTCCGTCGCCCATTCCGGCCCCGCATGCCGCACCCTCACCAAGCGTATCGAATCCCCAATCCACTCCGCCGTCACCCCCGGCTCCACCCCTCGCTGCGACACCGCAACCTCAATCTCATACTCCACATCCTGATCCCGCCTTCGCAGCCGCGCCTCCGCCATCGCTGCCCCACTCCGTTTCATCTCCGAAAGTGTCGCCGCCGTTCCCCTCCACCTTATCACCACATCCCCGACCCGCACCCCTGCCGCCTCGGCCGATCCACCCGCATCCACGGCAAGCACCTCCACCGCTCCCCGTCGCAGACCCACCACCCACCCTGGCTCCGCCATCGCCAGCCAAATCGAATCCGGCTCAAACCCCGCATCCTCCCCCACCACGAGCTGCGACGACCCATCCAACTGACGCGTCAACCCCGCCAAAGCGAGCTGAAGCAAATTCGTCATCGCCGTTGAGTCACTGTACACAAAATGCCGTTGTACAATACTCAAGGCCGCCACCAAACGGTTCAACTCCTCCCGCTGCGTCTCATCGGCAACCGGTGCCGGAACCGCTTCGGGCCGGGAGCAACCCGAAACCAACAACCAACCGGACAGCAGGGCGCAACCCACCCCCCGCAACTTCATCGCATCCGCTCCCGCCTCAATCCGGGTTGCACCTCAATCCTCGGGCGTTTCAACCAGAACACCTGGGCCACTTCCCCTCCCGCCCCCGCCATCAACGCCACAATATAAACCTTCACGCTCACCGCATCCTCCGGAATGCGTTGTCGCGCCTGCACCTTCCGCCACCGTCCTGTTTCCATTCCCGCCTCCACGATGAGCGGAAAACTCACCCCCGCACGCGTGGGAAGCGCCACCATTCCCTCCTCATCCGCGAAATACTCCAATCGCAACTCCAGGCGGCAAATCGAATCCCCACGTGCAGCCACCTCCTCCACCTGAACCTCCACCGACGCCTCCAGCACATCCCCCGGCTTGCCCGGAACCAACCTCACCCAGGCCGCCCAATCCAATTCCTGATCCTCCGCCAACGGCCCCACCATCAACGCCTTCATCCCCTCCCGGCCCTCCGCCTCCAAGGAGACCCTCTCCTCAATCCGCCCCTCCGGCTTCACCCCCAAATACCTCCACTCCAACCACATCGCCGGGCCCTGCTCATCCTCCCCCCGCTCACCCGCCACCGTAAACGACACCGCGAGCAACCCCGCAACAAGCAATACTTGCCACTTGGCCTTCCTCAAAAAACGCAGTAGAAGTCTCACCCTCATCTTGATTTCCGGGTATTCATCCTATCCAAGACCATCAACCTTTGCGAGAAAGATCATGTTACCATTTCGTTTTAACCCCCCCCTCAATCGCCAAATTGCCCTCCCCCTCGCACTCCTCGCCCTCGGCCTCACCGCCCCCGCCGACGACGGCCTGTTCGTCGACCTCTCCACCTCCATGGGCGACATCACCGCCAAACTCGACTTCGAACGCGCCCCCTTCACCGTCGCCAACTTCATCGGACTTGCCGAAGGCACCAAAGCCTGGCTCGACCAGCCCACCGGCATCGTCCGCGCCGACCCCTTCTACGACGGCCTCATCTTCCATCGCGTCGCCTCCAACTTCGTCATCCAAACCGGCTCCCGCAACTTCATCGGCACCGACGACCCCGGCTACGAATTCCGCGACGAATTCCACCCCGACCTCCGCCACAACAAACCCGGCATCCTCTCCATGGCCAACTCCGGACGCCACTCCAACGGATCCCAGTTCTTCATCACCGCCGTCGCCCGGCCCGACCTCGACGACCGTCACTCCGCTTTCGGCGAAGTCATCGACGGCCTCGACGTCGTCGCCGCCATCAACCATGTCCCCGTCGACGGCATGCAGCGCCCCCTCTCCAACGTCGTCATCCACACCGTAACCATCCGCCGCGTCGGCCAGGACGCCCTCGACTTCGATCCCCTTCTCTATCCCCTTCCCGAAGTCCAGGGCCTCGACACCTCCATCCGCCTCGTCCCCGGAACCCCCTTCACCGCCGTCCCCTTCGACCGAACCACCAACTCCCAGGAATGGCTCTACCTCAGCACCAACCTCGTCACCTGGCAGGCCGAAAAACTCCCCCTCCGCCTCTACAACACCACCAACCAAACCGACGTCGCCTTCCAGGTTAGCGGCTCCCCCCTCTTCGCCGCCGCCTCCCGCGCCGTCTACCCCGAACCCCTCTTCGTCTACTCCACGGTTCTCACCCGTGGACTCTTCCTCTCACCAACTCAAAACACAAACCTTACCTTGGTAATTGCCTTTGGCGCCTCTCAAACCAATGGAGCCATCTCCATTTATAATCCTGAACTTCTTGGAACCTTCCCCGTCTATTTTTACCAGTGGAATCAGCGGCCTCTCACCGGACGCGTCAACCCAATCTTCTTTAACCAACCCCTCTCCCCCACCAATGCTTCTCGGATTACCATCGACTTCGTAGGGGATGGCTTCGGCTTCTTTGAGGGTCTCTTTGTCTTCGACGGTATCCCCTCAATTTATTCGGGAACCTTTATTCTCCCCTGAGCCTCGCGCGACTCAATACACCTCATCTCCGTCCTCCGCTCCCCCGCCAGATTTGTGATTCATCAGCGTTTGAAACGCATGCATCAACACCGAGTGAAGCGTCGAGGGATCGCATCCCCGCCCCGTTACAAACTCATGACACGCGTCTGCATCGCTTACCTTCACGTTCGACTCCGCCTTATGCAGCCGGACCAGTAAACTTGTCACATCATGCATCGAAAGCGGCTCCGTCACCCTCCACCCCCGATACGGCGTCAAACCCCGCGCACTCAATTCTTGAACCGCAAGGTTGATCGCTGCCTCGGACGATTGACCCGACTCGATCGCCCCCATGATCTGAGTCAGCGACCGCTCCGACTCCACCCCGTCCACCACCTTCCACAGCGACCACGCAAATCCACCCCCCGCAACATTCGGTCCCGCACCCGCTCGTCCAGGCATCGACACCAACAACCCCGCCGCCATCACTACCGCCAACACCATCGTTTTCATCGTCATGAATCTCCAACCCAAACCCTACACCGCCCACCGCCTACAATCACGACAAAAGTTGATTCAAACATTCTCCTTGCCCCTGCCCGACTCCCGGTGGAATGTAATGCCACTCAAGGACGCCTCACATGACCCGAAAAACCACAAAACGCTCCCAACCCTACCCCACCCTCACCCAACTCGGCAGCGGCCACAAGGACTACCCCAACCGCCCCAGCCAAACCATCCTCGAAGTCTTCCCCAACCCCTCCCCCGGACGGTCCTACAGCATCCTCTTCTCCTGCGCCGAATTCACCTCCGTCTGCCCCGTCACCGGCCAGCCCGATTTCGGACAAATCGACATCCGTTACACCCCCGGCGCCTCCTGCGTCGAAAGCAAATCCCTCAAACTCTACCTCGGTTCCTTCCGCAATCAGGGAGCCTTCGCCGAGGCCATCGTCAACCGCATCCTCCACGACCTCGTTCTCGCCCTCAAACCCGTCAAACTCGAAGTCACCGGCGTCTTCACCCCTCGCGGCGGCATCGGCATTGAAGTCACCGCTTCCTACCCCGATCCCGCCTGAACCTACCCCCCCATCAGCGGATCAACCACCCCTGCCTCCGCGAACCCTTTCGCCCGCAGCAAACACGCATCGCATCGCCCGCACGGACGCCCCTCCGGGGTCGGGTCATAACAACTCATGGTCAACCCATAGTCCACGCCCAGCTCCATCCCCCTCTGAATAATCTGAGCCTTCGTCAGCGCGATCAACGGGGTGTGAATCTTCAACCGGGTCGTGCCTTCCACCCCCGCCCGCGTCGCCAGATTCGCCATCGTCTCAAACGCCGCAATGTACTCCGGACGGCAGTCCGGATACCCGCTGTAATCCAGCGCATTCACCCCGATAAACACATCCCCCGACCCCAGCACCTCCGCCCACGCCAACGCGAACGAAAGAAAAATCGTGTTTCGGGCCGGCACATACGTCACCGGGATTGATCGTTCCATCTCCGCCGGATCCCGGCCCTTCGGCACCTCGATCTCCGCCGTCAGCGCCGACCCCCCAAACAAACGCAAATCGATCTCCGCGATCCGGTGCTCCACCACCCCCTGATCCCGCGCCGTCGCATCCGCCCGCGCCAACTCCACATCGTGCCGTTGCCCATACCGGAACGAAAGCGCATGCACCGCAAACCCCTCCGCCTTCGCCACCGCCAACGCCGTAGCCGAATCCAACCCTCCGCTCAACAACACCACCGCCGGTTTCATCATCTCGCTCCCATCAACTTATGACTTTGCGGAATCACCCGCACCCGCGACAACACCTCCCGCGCCCGCTCATGCCACACCAGCAACTGCCGAGAGGACGGTGGATTCCGCGCCTCCCCGAACGGAGTCAGCGGCTGAACAATAAACGGCACCCCCGCATCGATGTCCGCCACCACCTTCAACGCCTGTTCGAAATCGAGGTCCGACGTATCCGCTCCCACCACCACCTTCACAAACACCTCCACCTCCAAATCAAGACACCGTTGCAGAAACCGCCGGTGATTCCCCCAGCTCGCCTCGTTCCCCGTCACGCTTGGCAGCTTCAAATCCATCGCCACCACGTCCACACACCGCCCCAGCTTTTCCAACTCGTGGTACAAATCCCCCGACGTCTCCAAATAGGTTTTCAATCCCCGCTCCCGCACGGAAGGAAACCACTCCTTCAAAAATCGCGCATGCAACAACGGCTCCCCCCCCGTCGCCACCACCGCATCGTGAATCCCTCGCGGTTCATCGAACGTCCGCACCCACTCCATCAACCCCGCCGGCGTCAACGGATTCCGCACCAGCTTCCGCATCCCCGTGCCCGGCGGCATCTCCACATCCACCGCCTCCGGCCGGAACCCCGCCGGCTGCCACGCCGTCACCGTCTCCGGCGTATCGCAATACAAACACCGCCGATGACAACCGTAAAACCGCACAAACAAATGCCGCGCCCCCACATGGGGCCCTTCCCCCTGAATCGAGCTGAACATCTCGGTCAAATACGCCGACACTTCCGGTTTCATATCCATCGTTCGTCCACCCTAGCAGGTTACTTCCCGATGCAAAACCGGGAAAAAATCGCATCCAACAAATCATGATGAACCGACCGGCCCGTCACCTCCGCCAACGCGTCCAATCCATGCGAAAGATGGTCGCACGCCAACGCCTGACGCGCCTCCTCCCCCACCGTGGCCAACAACTCCCGCGCCGCCGCCAATTCCCCCCGCGCCCGCTCCAGCAAATGCCGGTGCCGCTCCGAAATCGCCGCATGATGCTCCCGGCTCCGCCCCTCCCCGCCTCGCAGACAGGCCAACATCCTCTCCCGGATCTCCGCCAATCCCTCCCCTCGAACCAAACTCGCCGCGATCGCTCCCTCCCCCTCTCCCTCCATGCCCAGATCACACTTGTTCGCCACCAACACCAAACGCCTGCCATCCATCCGTCCCAACGCCACCCGGTCCTCCTCCGTCAATCCCTCCGGCGCCGGATACACATACAAAAACAAATCCGCCCGTTCCAACTGCTCCCGCGAACGCCGGATCCCCTCCCGCTCAATCACACAATCCGCCTCCCGCAAACCCGCCGTATCGATCAACCGGATCGGAATCCCATCCAACACCAACGTCTCCTCGATCGTATCCCGCGTCGTCCCCGGAACATCCGCCACAATCGCCCGCTCCAACCCCAGCAATCCATTCAACAACGTCGACTTCCCCACATTCGGACGCCCCGCAATCACCACCGCCGCCCCCTCTCGCAAGAGCCGGCCCTCCGTCCACGTCGAAAGCAACCCCTCCAAATCATGCCACACCTTATCCAGTCGCCCCCGCACCTCCCCCATCACCGCCTCTGGCAGCTCATCCTCCGGAAAATCCAGCGTCGCCTCCAGGTCCGCCGACACCCCGATCAACCCCTCATACATCCCATCAATCCGCGTCGACAACCCGCCCTGCAACTGCTCCATCGCCGAAGCCGCCGCCGCATCCGACCTCGCCCGGATCACATCCAGCACCGCCTCCGCCTGCGTCAGATCCATCCGTCCATTCACAAACGCCCGCCGCGTGAATTCACCCGGATCAGCCGGCCGCGCTCCCGCCTCCAGCGCACACCGCAACAACCGCCGCGCCTGAACATCCCCCCCGTGCCCCTGAAGCTCCACCACATCCTCCCCCGTGTAGCTGCGCGGCCCCCGCATGATCAGCACCAACCCGTCATCCACCACCGAGCCCGAACCATCCACCATCCGCGCATGAAAAAACGTAAACCCCCTCCGCTCCGATGGCTTCCGCCCCCCCGTCTTCACCACCCGGTCCGCCACCGCCAGCGCATCCCTTCCGCTGATCCGGATCACCGAGATTCCCGCCGCCCCCGGCGCCGTCGCGATCGCCGCGATCGTGTCCTCCCCCGTCACACTCATGTACGGGCGGTATCGCCCAACGCCTTCGCCAGTGCCTGAAGATTGCGCGCCACCACCGGATCATCCATCACCCCCGAAAACCGGCGGATCTGAATGCTCACCGAGGCCTGCGTATTCATGTTCAGATGCCCGGTTATCGCTTCCAGCGTGCAACCCGCATACCGCTGAAGCGCCCACGCCGCATACCCCCGCAACAGCGAATCGTATTGCCGAACCTTGAACTCACCCACATCCACCTTCAACACCCCCGCCAGCGCCGAAAGCACCCGCGACGGCGGCACCGACACCAGCGCACGCTTCGGAATCCGCTCCCCGTTCTTGCGCACCCGCTTCGCCGTGCGGTCATACGTCTTGATCAAATCGTCGTAAAACGCCTGCGTCCCGATCGCCAAACGCGTCGACACCAACGCCTCCGAACCCGGCGCCGGTTCCCCCTTCGCCACCCCCAGCACCACCCGGCGGTACGCCGCCGGCCGCGTTTCCCCCCGCTTCGGTTGCACCTGCTTCAACACCCACGCCGGATCCACCACCGGATCCGACTTCACCTTCCCCGACGTCACCGGGAAACTACTCCACCCGTACCCGTCCAACGTCTTTGCCGGAGATCCTTCCGTCACCTCCAAGATCCCCGCATGAATCTCCGCCGCCACCGCCACCAACGCTTCCGGCCCGACCAACCGCGAATGAAAACGATCCTGAATCAACGGCCCCTTCCGACGGTGCCGACGGTTAAACGTCACCGTGTACGACGTCAGCAACCGGCTCATCGCCGCGCTCAAATTCCCCAACGGGGTTTCCACCAGCAAATGAAAGTCATTCTCCAGCAGGCAATATGCGCCCACCCGGATTCCCGACCCGCGCTGCACCGCCGCCAACGCATCGATAAATGCCTGGCGATCCTTGTTGTCCCGAAACATCTTCGTGCGCGCAGGCGTACGGCCGTGAATCTGGTAACAAGCCCCTGGATATTGAATTCGTAGTAATCTGGACATAACGCGTGAATGATGCGTCGCTCGCACCGGGGGTCAAGGAATATCGGGAGACAATCGATCAGTCCTCCTGACGAACCTTCACCCCGAATCCCCCTTGCGCCTGCTCCGTTTCCGCCGTGTACGACGTCTGCGTCCACGGCAGATCCACCGCACCCGACAACGGAACAAATCCCCCTTTAAAATCCGCCGCATGAACCACCGTGTACACCCGGCCCGTTACCGTCGGCCACGACAACACCAACCCCCCGCCTCCCCCAAATCCATCCGCTCCCCCCACCGGCGTCATCGCCAACACACTCGATGCATCCCCCGGATTCAACCCCGCCACATACGACGCCCACAACGGAAACCCGTTCGCCCCCGCCTCCAACACCGCCACATCAAAATCATTCGTAATCCCCTGCTCCATCAACCACCACACCGGCGTCCCGAACTCACCCGCCGTCACCGCCGAAAACACCGCCATCACCTCGAGGTCCCCGTTCAGCGTCACCACCAGCGGATTCCCATCCGACACCACATCCCCCGACCACTCCGCAAACACGCCCGCCTCCGCAACCGGCAGCGCACTCAAAACCACCTGACTGCCCTCCGGATAACTCGAAACCTCCGGCACATCCACCCGCCCCAGCCGGGCATCATTCACCACCACCCGCAACGTGCGCTGCCCCGTCGACTCCGGAATCGCCACCTCGAACGTCCCCAGCCCCTGCCTCTCCATCACATTCCCCGAAACATCCCCCACCTGACCGTCATTCAACCACACCTCGTAGATCCCGTTGAACGCCGCCGACCACGCCCCATTCAACGGCGCAATCCGGTACGTCGCCAACCGCGGCGAACCATTCCCCGGCAAATCCGTCCCCACATAAAACACCACCGCCGTCCCCCCGAACGGCGTCAACACCTCAAGGTTCCCATCCCCCAGCGTGCTCACCGCCACCGCATCATGGTCCGCGAACAATACCGAAATCTCGTGATACGGCGCTCCCGCCACGGTCAGAGCATTCGCTTGAAGGGTCGCCGTCGGCGGCGCCGCGTCCGCCACCGTCCCCACCACCCGCACATCATCCAGATTCCACCCGAACGACGTCACCCCCTGCGGCCCGCTCCCCATCCCCCACCGAAGCCGGATCGTCGACGCACCCTGCGCCCACGGCGTCACATCATGCTGCACAAACGCCCACGATGTATCCGTAATCGTTCCCGAATTCTGCCACACCGTTTGCCACGCCCCCCCATTCACCGAAATCTGAACATTCGCCGTCGCCTGCGCCCGCACCCCCAGCCACCGGTAATACTGCAAAAACAACGACTGCGCCCCATTCACCGTAATCGTCGGCGTCGTCGCATACGTCAGGGCAAGATTCCGGCCATACCCCCCGCTCAAATTGTAGCCGATCACATGCGTCCCCGTGAACCCCGATGGCGGATTTCCCCCCGACCCCGAAGCCGCCCCATACGCCCATTGTCCCGAAAGCGTCCATCCCGGATTCACATTCATCAGCGCCTCATAAAACACCGATGGCACCGCACAACTGAACTCACCCAACACCTGAGGCGCCACCGATGCCCCCTCCACATCAAACACCGACTCCCCCCGCATCTCCACCGTGTACACCCCGTTATCCGCCGGCCGCCATGCCACTCCATCCGGAGCATCCAAACCGTACACCGCCACCCTCGGCGACCCATTCCCCGAAGGACTAAACGAAACCAACTCCGGCTCCACCTCGAAGCCTCCCGGACCCTTCACCACCACATTCCCCGTCCCCAGCGTCGACACATCGATCGCCACATTGTCGCTATACGTCACATAAACAAACAACCGCCCCACCCCCGGCGTCACAAGGTCCGACACCGTCAACTCCGCTTGCGGAGGAATCACCAACCCCGAAGGATCCGTCACCCACCCGCTCAAAAAATACGCCCCCAAACTCCCGTACACCGTGTACCCCGTCGGCGACGCACCCAACGGATTCCCCGTTCCGCTCGGCGAAACCTCCAGATAATACACCCCCTCCACCAGGCCCAGACTCAGCTCCGCCCCCGTTTGCCCCGCCGGATTCGACTCCCCCAACACCTGCCCCGACCCATCCAGCAAACGCAACCTCACATCCAGATTATTTCCCCGCGGCCCCGTCGGATGCACCCACGGCAACGCCCGGAAAAACACCGGTCCCGACCCCGTGGTAAAACTGAACATATCCACATCCGTGTTCCGCTCAATCACCCCCCGGTTCACCCGGTTCGTCTCCCCCGGATCCGACTGCGGCGATACCGACACCACATTCGTCCCCTCCGAAAGCTGCACAAACGACGCCGACGCCAACGTCCCCCCGTGATCCGATGCCCGGTACCCCAACTTCCCCGCAAGGATCGCCAAATCATCCTGCGTATTGTTCGCCAGATAATACTCCCCCCGGCTCCACTGCGACACATTCCGGTTGTAGCTCGCACCCATGATCGGACCCCACGACGTCTCCCCGCTCCCATGCCCCCGGTAATACTCCTCCCCCGTCGTCAACCCGTCGTGCGACAACCCCAAATTATGCCCCGCCTCGTGCGACGCCGCCTCCGCAATAAACGACGCATTAAAACTCAAATTGTCCGCATACACCCACGCCGGACGGTAGAACGAATAATTCGACGCATTAAACACATTCACATACGCCACCCCCCCCGCGCTCGAATACGGATTCAACTCCCCCCCCGCATCCCGGTTCTGCGTAATCAACACATGCGCCACCCGGTTATTCCATACCGCTGGCTCCTCCGTCGTCACATTCACATGAAACGGCGCGAAATCCTCCGCCACCCGCAGCCAAACCTCAAAGATCCTCGCTTGCTCCACCTCGCTGAAAAACGCCTCATTCGTATCCGCGCTAAACGCCCGCGCCACAATCGGATCCCGCCCCACCACATTGTTCCACGCCGTCCCGCTTACCACCGCCCCGTCGAAATCCAAAAAAATCACATTCGGCGCCCCCGGACGACTGCTGAACTTCAGCTCCTCCGGAAACGGCGACACCGGCAACGGCCCCGACGCCGTGAACATCAACTCCACCTCCCCGTCACCCATCTCCCCCGCACCCTCCTCCGGAACCGGAAACTCACACACATAGAAAACGCCCCCCTCCTCATCCACCCCAATCGAAGCCACATCCGGCTCCGGAAACGAAAACGACTGAAACCACCCCTCCGCCCGCGCTCGCGCCGGACCCGGCAACCCCTCCACCCGCTCCCGCAAACGCCCCGGCGGAAGATCCTCCCCCCGAAAATCCGGACGCCCCCCCCACCACCCCATCCCCCCCCCCCCCCCCCCCCCCCCCCCCCCCCCCCCCCC
>DAOLCW010000012.1:1376-52418 GCA_035327665.1 Kiritimatiellia bacterium | reverse complement strand
GGACGGGGGAGGGGGTGGGGCGGGTGAATCTGGCCGGGGGGGGGGGGGGGGGGGTGGCCGGGGTGGGGACGGCGGGGCGGGCAGGGGCGTTGCTGGATCTGGCCGAGTCGTGGTCGTGGCCGGAGGTCCCGATGCACAATGGAAGTATCTTATTTCATTTGTTGCACCGGGAAGATCCGGGGGAGTTGGTGGCGCAGCTTTCACGGGACAAGTTGCGGGGGGTCAGGGAGCGGCTGGAAGGTGTGCGGAGGGATTTGGATGGTGCGGGGGCGGTGGTGGCGGCGGATGTGGAGGTGGCGGTTGGACTCTTGGATCTGGCGTGTTTGCGGGGGTTGGCGTGGATGGGGGAAGACGGAGCGGAGGGGCAATTGAAGGTATTGCTGCCGGAGGTTATCGCCCAGTTTCGCAGGGTCTGGCTGTCCGGAAGTCGGCCGGGGGGGCTCGAGGAAAGCCTTATCCCTCTGGGTCGAATCTTGTCCGGGTAGGGTCGAGATGGGTCGGGCTAGATTTGGTTTTTAAGGGTCGACCCCGTGTTGCCCCATGAAAATAAACGACAAACCTGCTACCTTGGTAAAGTGGTGATCAAAACTAAGCAGGTCGGCCCCGGTTTCAAGGGTGTGTGCGGCGATCCAGATATCATTGGAGGGTAGGGGGGTGCCTTGACGCCGAAGGTTCGCGGAGATGATTCCGAATCGATCGGCGGTGGTCAGGGAAACGGGTAAAAAGTGTACAACCGGCGAGGCGATAAAAGACTCCAGTTGGGATCGATTTTGGAGGTAGCGGGTTCCATGTCGAAACCCGTAGAGCAGTTCTCCCGCGACAATGGACGAGAGGTATACCCCTTCGGCTGAGCGGACTCGTGCCGCCACATCGCTGTGTCCGCGCATGAGCGCACTGTAGGCGCTGGTGTCGAGTAGAAGTTTCATCGCCAAAGGTCTTCATCGATCCGGCTGAAATCTTCGATGGCGGTCAGCACCTCTTTTTCATCCTTCTCCGACCATGTGCCGATAAATGCATCCAGACCCGAACCGATGACTGCTGGTCCATCGCCAGTCTCCCGGATACCCGCACCTTTTCGAATAAGGGCAAGAGCCGCCTTGTTGATCGAAAGGTTGCGGCGGCGAGCCAAGGCCTTTAGCTCGGTCTCTGTCTGTTCGTCAATGCCGCGTATGGTCAGATGTTTCGTCACCTTCCTAAATTGACTCAATAATAGACTCGTTTCAAGCCTATTATGACTCATGAGTGGGTGTGGACCGTGATGGCTTCTTGGGATATGGACTCCACATTTCACAAATCCCTTTATTTTATGGGGATCTCGAGGAGGGCGTGGTTTCTCTGGGTCGGATTTTGACCGGGTAGGGTCGAGGCGGGAGGGGCGAGCTAGATTTGGTTTTTAAGGGCTGACCCCGGGGTCGGGATGAATGAGGTGGTGGTCGATGAGGGGTTCGAGGTGGGAGGTGACTTGGGCTCCGGTGGGGAGGGCGCGGGCGAGGGAAGTCTCGATGTGGGTGGCGATGCGGTGGGCGTCGCGGACGGACATGGCATCGGGAAAGAGGAGGTGGACGTCAACGGCGATGGCATGGCCGAGGTTTCGATGGCGGAGGTGGTGGTAGTCGATGTGGTGTTCGTGAGCTTCGCGGTCCATGATGTCGGCGAGGGTTTTCTGGATGGCGGGGTCGGCGACGTCCATGAGGCCGGCGACGCTTTTGCGGATGAGCCGGAAGCCGGAGACGGTGATGTTGATGGCGACAAGGATGGCGCAGAGGGCGTCCCAGTAGAGCCAGCCGGTGAGGGCGGTGAGAAGGAGTCCGAGGAGGACGCCGGCGCTGGTCCAACTGTCGGTGAGGACGTGTTTGCCATTGGCGGTAAGGATGATGGAATTGCTGCGCTTGCCAATGCGGATGAGGTACAGGCCAAGGGAGCCATTGACGATCATGACGAGGAGGGTAATGAGGATGCCGATGCCGAGGCGTTGGAGTTCGGGTCCGAAGAGGATGGCCTGGAGGGCTTCGTAGAAGATGTAGAGGGCGGCGATGATGATGAGGGCGCCTTCGAAGCCGGCGGAGAAGAAGCCGATTTTTTCGTGGCCGTAGAGGTGGGCGGAGTCGGCGGGCTTTCGGGAGAGACGGAGGCTGTAGGCGGCGAAACCGACGGCGAAGACGTGGACGACGGATTCGGCGGCGTCGCTGAGGATGCCGGCGGACTGGGTGAGGAGGTAGGCGGTGACTTTGACAACGAGGAGGATGAAGCCGACGGCGAGGGAGAGGTTCATGGCGCGTCGGGTGAGGCGCTGGAGTTCGGGGGTCATGGGCAGAGGGTACGGATGGAGGCGCGGAGGCGGCAACGCTATTTGTTCATGGATCGGCGGGGAGGGACGAGCCAGAGGGTGAGGAGGATGAGAGCACCGAAGGCGGTGTAGAGGAGGGTGAAGACCCAGGTGGGTGCTTCGTAGTAGATGGCGCGGCTGACCCAGGTGGCGATGAAGGAGGTTTCGTAGCCGGGTTGTCCGTCGGCCCGGCGGAGGGCGTCTTCCCAAAGGGTAAGGGGGCACCAGGCGCCGGCCCAGGCTTGGGCGACGACGATGCCGATGGCGAGGAGGTGGGCGATGCGGAAGGCGGGGTTGCGAATCCAGGTCCAGCGACGGAGGGCGCCGAGGAGGATGGCGACTTGTCCTCCTATGACGAAGAGGATGAAGGAGGCATGGAGGATGAGGAGGAGGTCGGCGAGCAGGGCGTAGTGGTGTGGGTCCATGGGGGGAAGCGTAGCTGATCGAAGCGGATGAGGGCGATGCCGATTGACAAATGGGCCGGGGATGGCGATAGGACGAGGATGATTGTGGCAGATACGCATGTGCATGTTTATCCGTTTGCCCGGCTGGAGGTTTTGCTGGGGCGGGCGGTGGAACGGCTGGAGGTTTCGGGACCCGGGGAGGCGCGGGCGTTGTTTTTGACGGAGCGGTATGACTGTTCGTTTTTCGAGGCGGTGACGGAGGGGAGGGTGGAGTGGCCGTCGGGGTGGAGGTTGGAGGGGGTGGAGGGGCTGGCGGCGGGTGTGAAGGGTCCGGGAGATGAACGGCTGTGGCTGGTGTCGGGGTTTCAGGTGGTGACGGCGGAGAAGGTGGAGGTGTTGGGCCTGGGATTGCTGACCCGGCCGAAGGACGGGGAGGGGCTGGAGGATACGTTGGCGCGAATTCGGGAGGGGGGAGGTATGCCGGTGTTGAGCTGGGCGCCGGGGAAATGGTTGGGGCGGCGGGGGGAGTTGGTGGGCAAGTATCTGGGAGAGGTGGACCCGAGGTCGGTGTTGATCGGGGATACGTCGTTGCGGCCGGTGGGCTGGCCGACGCCGTCGCTGTTTATTCAAGGGATCAGCCGGGGGATTCGGGTGGTGCACGGGTCGGACCCGCTGCCGGTGGCGGGGGATGAAGGGGTGACAGGGTCGTTTGCTTCGCGGTTCGACCTGGCGTGGGAGGATTCTGACCCGGAGGGATGTTTCCGGAGAGCGTTGCTGGATCGGGAGGTGAAGGTGCGGTCGGTGGGTCGGCGGTCGTGGCCGTGGGGAATGGGGCGGAGGTTTGTGGCGAACGAGGTGGTGCGGCGGAGGGGGGGGCGGTGAAGGAGGGGAAGCCGCAGGTTTTGCTGGTGACGTCGTTGCCGTATTTTCAGTGGCGGGGTTCGCCGATCCGGGTGCGGTTCAATTTGTTGGCGTTGACGGAGCTGGGGTATGAGGTGACGCTGGTGACGGTGCCGGTGGGGGAGGAGCTGCCGATTCCGGGGGTGAGGGTGGTGCGGGTGGGGAATCCGCTGGGGGTGAAGAACCTGCCGATTGGTCCGTCGTTGATGAAGTTGTTTTTTGACGGGTTGCTGCTGGTGAAGGCGCGGCGGGTGGCGCAAAGGTTGCGGCCGGTGGTGGTGCACGGGATCGAGGACACGGGGGGAATCGCGGTGGTGGTGGCGCGGTCGGTGGGGGCGGGATCGGTGTTTGAGAAGCATTCGGATCCGGGGTTGTACCGGGGGGGCGGGTTGAAGAATGTGGTGATGGGGCTCTACAGGAGGGTGGAGGCATGGGTGATCCGGCGGGCGGATGTGGTGATCGGGACGGGGGAAAGTTTGTGCGAGCAGGCGAGGCAGGTTAAGCCGGGGGTGAGGGCGCATCACATTTTTGATTTGCCGTCGTCGCTGGCGGAGGCGGAGGCGGGGAAGCGGGAGGGGTTCCGGGAGCGGTTCGGAGGGCGGGAAGGGGTGGTGGCGATGTATGTGGGGTCGTTTGAGGCGTACCAGGGATTGGATTTGATGTTCGAGGCGATTCCGAAGGCGGTGGAGGAGTGTCCGGGGTTGCGGTTTGTGGTGATCGGGGGGACGAAGGAGCAGATCGCGGCGCGGCAGGGATGGCTGGAGGAGCGGGGAGTGGGGGAGAAGGTGATGTTTCCGGGGAAGATTCCGCCGGATGAGTTGCCGTCGGCGCTGGCGGCGGCGGATGTGTTGCTTTCGCCTAGGAGCCAGGGGGTGAATACGCCGCTGAAGCTGCTGGATTATTTGAAGGCGGGGCGCCCGATCGTGGCGACGGAGTTGCCGTCGAACCGGCGTCTGTTGGATGAGTCGATGGCGGTGTTGTGTGATCCGGATCCGGTGTCGTTCGCGGGGGCGGTGGTGGAGCTGGCGGGGGATGGGGAGCGGCGGGAGAGGATGGGCCGGGCGGGTCGGGAGGTGATCGAACGGAGTTATTCGTTCGGTGAGTACAAGGCCCGGCTGGGGGCGGTTTATGACGAAGCCCGAATGGGTCGCTAACGTAATCTGGACTATGCAGAGCGGCGAACGGTGGGTATGATCCCGCCGTTCCGAATTTGCACATGATCTCCCTACGTAAAGTGATCACGTTCGGCGTAGCGGCAACCTTCTGGGCGCTGTCGGGGGGAGTGTCTACCCATGCGCAGGAGTTTGATGGCCCGGAGGAGTTGTACAGCAAGGGATTGCAGGCGTATTTGGGGAACCGGTTTGAGGAGGCGATTCCATATTTCCGGACGCTGGATGAAATTTTTGGGCGGGAGCCGCAACTTCAGCGGTTGATGGAGACGGCGTTGTACGGGCTGGCAAGCAGTTTGTACAATGTGGGGGAGTATGTGGAGTCGATCGCGGCGTTTACCGCGTATCAAACGCGGTTTCCCCAGGCCCGGTTTCAGGATGAGGTGGTGTTCCGGATTGCCACGGCCTACCAGATTCTGGAGGATTATCCGAAGGCGCTGGAGACGTACCGCATGCTGTTGACGCGGATGCGGGGTTCGCCGTTTGCGGAGGACGCGGGGTTTCAGGTGGCGCTGACCCACATGGCGGCGAATGAACCGGCGCAGGCGGTGGCGGCGTTCGAGGCGTTTGTGACGGATTTCCCGCGTTCGGATATGGTTCCCCAAGCTCTGGTGTTTCTGGCCCGGTCGTATTTTGATGCGGGGGATTTGCACAAGGCGCTGGATACGTTGGAGCGGGTGGGGGATCAGACGCGGCAGTTGGACCACATCGTGTATGCAAACTTTCTCGCGATGGAGATCGGGGATGCTGCATTCGAGGATGTGGATTTCAAGACGGCGCTGCGGGCGTTCCGCCGGGTGCGGACGATCGATGAGATGCGGCGGTTTCAGGCCCGGCAGATCGGACGGGTGCGGGATGCCCTGGAGGAGATGCGGCGGGTGGAGGTGGATCCGGCGAATCTGGCCGAGCATTTCCGGATGGAGCGTCGAGCCCGGGCGACGCTGGCGAATTTAAGCGAGGCGATGTTACAGTTGGCGAAGACGCCGGATTACGACGCGGGGTTGTTTCACCGGGTGGGGCGGTGCTTTTATAGCATAGACCGGTTCTGGGAGGCGCGGACGGCGTATGCTCGGGCGCTTGCGGAGGCGGAGGATGCGGTATTCCGGGAGACGGCGCATTTCGACCTGATCCTCGCGATCAACCGGATGCGCCGGTTTGAGGATCTGGTGGAGGAGGCGGACCGGTACCTTGAGCTTTACGGGAAGGACAAGCGGTTGATCGACGCGGAGCGGGTGCCGTCGGTGGCGTTTATGCGGGCGGAGGCGTTCCTGAACCGGGAACTGTTCGAGGAGGCGGAAGCGGAAATGCGGGGGCTGGCGGAGACGTATCCGCGCCATGTCCAGATGCCGCGCATTCGTTTCTACATCGGGTTGAGCGTGGCGATGCAGGAACGGTTTGACGAGGCGATCGAGGTGTTTGCGGGGGTGTTGAAGGATTATCCGGATCATCTGATCGGAGGGGAGGTGGCGTATTGGATGCCGGTGTCGATGTTTTACGGGGGGCGGTATGAGGAGGCGATTCCGCTGTTTGATGCGTATGTGGAAACGTACCCGGGGACGGTGTATGCGCCGGAGGCGGCGTACCGGTCGGCGTTGTGCAAGTACGCGATGGAGGATTTCGAGGGAGCGGCGAGGGAACTTAAGGAGTGGCTGGAGGTGCATCCGACGCATTATTTTCAGTGGGAGGCCCGGGTGACGCTGGGGGATGCGCTGGCCGCGCTGGGGGAGTTGGATGAGGCGGAGGCGGCGTACCGGGGGGTGACATCGGAGGGGGGGGCGATGCACTACCTGGCGATCACGCAATTGAACCACGTGTACCGTGCGCTGGATGAGCCGGACGGGTACCGGCGGATGGCCGAGGTGCATACGGCGTACATGCGGGAGCATCCGAATTCGTTCAACATGATTGAGTCGGCTCATCAGGCGGGGTGGGCGCTACGGCAGATCGGGAGGCTGGACGAGGCGCGGCGGCTGTATTGGGGGTCGATCGAGCGGTTTGGCAACAACCGGGAGTGGGAGGGGTTTGGGGCGTTATTGAAGGATGTGCGGGGAATGTACGGGGACCAGCCGGAGGGGACGCTGGACAAGGACATGGAGAACATGATGAGCCGGGCCCGTCGGGAGAACCGGCGCACCCTGCTGGCCCGGCTGATCAAGGCCCAGCATGATTGGAGCCGTACGCCGGCATTGGAGCAGGCGGAGGATTTGACCACGCGGTTCCGTTTCGAGGAGCTGGACGCGGAGTTGCTGGCGTTTGTGGGGGATGCGTTTGCCCGGGGGGGGCAGCCGGAGCGGGGTATGGAGGTGCTGGATTTGTTGCTGACCCGGCATCCGGAGTCGCGCTACGCGGATGTGGCGTATGCCCGGAAGGCGGAGGCGTTGATCGGGCTGGGTCAGGCGGCGGAGGCGTTGCAGTTTGCGGAGACGGCGATGGAGAAGACGTTCGACACGACGCTGCTGATGGAAGCGATGTTCGTGAAGGCCCGGGCGTTGAAGGCGCTGGAGCGTTTTGAGGAGGCGATTCCGGTGTACAACGATGTGATCGCGAGCCGGGTCACGCCGCGGGCGTTGAAGCCGAGAAGCATGCTGGATGTGGCGGCATGTCTGGAGGCGATGGGGGATTTCAACCGGGCGATCCCTTACTATCAGCGGATTTATGTGATGTACATGGCGTACACCGAGGAGGTGGCCCAGGCATACCTGCGGAGTGCGCGGGCGTTTCTTCGGATTCGCGACCGGGATGCGGCGATCAACACGTACCGGGAGATGCTGGGGGTCGAGAGTTTGTCGGGGCGTCCGGAGCTGGAGGAAGCGCGGCGGCGGTTGACGGAATTGGAGGCCCGGTCATGAACAGATGGCGCGGGCTGGTCGCAGGGATGTTGGCGTGGATGGTGTCGGGGGTGATGACGACATCTGAGGGGCAGACCCGGCGGGAGCGGGGATTGGGTCCGTTCACGGTGGTGACGCCCCGGGGGGAATTTGTGATCCGGCTGCTGCGGCGGGAGGGGGATTTTATCTGGGTGGACCGGCTGACCCGGGAAGGGGTGTTCGTGGAGACGGGGATGGAGTCGGGGATTGCCATCCGGGAGATTGTGCGGCTGGTGTCGGATCGTCCGCCGCTGTTTGAGTTAGCCGAGCAGCCGGTGGAGTCGATGACCGAGGAGCAGTTGAACCAGATTCACAACGCGCTACGGACCTATGCGGCGCGGTTCCGTCCGTACCGGGACATCCCGGGGATCCGGGCGGATGAGGCGACGCGGATTCAAGCGGGATTGTACCAGCGGCAGGAGATGTGGCGGGATGCCTATTTGCTGTACCGGGATCTGCTGACCCGCGACTATCGGGTGGCCGACCGGGAGACGATCCAGTTGCGGGCGGGGTTGTGCTTGTGGCGGA
Organism: Kiritimatiellia bacterium; assembly: GCA_035327665.1. Classification (GTDB taxonomy): domain Bacteria; phylum Verrucomicrobiota; class Kiritimatiellia; order CAIVKH01; family CAIVKH01; genus DAOLCW01. The sequence goes on along the minus strand of DAOLCW010000012.1, from coordinate 44,224 downwards.
TGGAGCAGAAGGAGCGGGCGATCCCGTATTTGACGGTGGAAACGGTTCCGGACGAGGATTTGTATTTTATGTCGGAGGTGTTTTTGGCTCGTGCGGATGCCTTGACCTCGGTGGGACGTTACCGTGAGTCGTTGGAGGATTTGCTCCGGTTGATTGTGTTTTATCCGTTTACCGGGCGCAATGAGGCGCGGAGCCTTTTGGCCTGTATTCCGAATTACGTGGGTATCCATGATTGGGATGCCGCATACAAAACCTTGATGGCTCTCGATGAGGATTATCCCGATCAGCCGGAGACGGAACAAGCGCGGGCGTTGCTCGCGCGTTATCAAGAGGAACTCGAAAAGGAACAACAGTTTCAACCGTAGGAGACCGACGATGCAGACACCACGACACCCCAATGCCAAGTATGTTCTCGCGACCTTGATGTTATCCTTGTGGTTTGGCTTCGGCCTTGCCGCGATTGCCCCGCTGTATGCCCAGGCTCCGGCGGGGGAGGGGGAGGCGGCCCCGGTGCAGAAGACGAGCTTGCTGGATTTGATCAAGGCGGGGGGATGGGCGATGTATCCGTTGGGGACGTTGTCGCTGGCGATGATCGCGATGGCGACGGTCAACTATCAGAAGATCAATGCAAAGAAGATGATGCCGCCGGAGATCGTGGGCCAGATCAAGGCGGCGGCGAGCAACCGGGATGCCCAGAAGATTTTCGATTTATCGGTGGCGACGAACAGTTTGTTTACCAATGCCCTGGCGGCGGGGCTGCGGAAGTTGAATCCGCACGATCCGGAGGGGAGCAAGCCGAATGTGGAGCAGGCGATCAGCGAGGCGGTGGGCCGGGAGGAGAATCAGCTCGGATTCTGGATCAACTTCCTTTCGTTGATCGCGGCGGTGTCGCCGATGGTGGGGCTGCTGGGCACGGTGAGCGGGATGATCGGGGCGTTCCAGAAGATCGGGGCGGGGGGCATGGGCAAGCCGGAGCAGTTGGCGGGGGATATCGGCCAGGCGTTGATCACCACCGCGACCGGCCTGATCATCGCGATTCCGGCGATGTTCTTCTTCTTCATGTTCCGCAACATTCTCAACCGGCTGATCCAGAAGGCGGAAACGGACTTTTCGATCGTGCTGGACGAGTTGACGGGGGTGGGGCTGGAGGAGGAGGGGTGAGGAAGGGGTTCAGAGTTCAGGTGTTCCGCCTTCGCCAAGGCTACGGCGGACGAGTCAGGGTTCAGGAAGAATTAAGCTCAACATACCTGCCATGAAATTACGTAATCGAGAGAATCCGGATCTTGATGTCGACATGACGCCGATGATCGACTGCGTGTTTTTGCTGTTGATCTTCTTTATGTGCGTGGCGTCGATGTCGAAGGTGGATTTGACCCCGGAGATCGAGCTGCCGGTGGCCCCGAAGTCGGCGGTGCCGGAGGATGTGCGGGCGCGGGGGGTGGTGAACATTCTTCCGCTGGGGGCGGTGACGAGCGCGGGGGAGACGGTGGATTTGGGGCGTCCGTTCATGGTGTCGGGGGTGCTGGTGGACGACCGGGGACTGCGGGAGGCGATCAGCGAGCGTCTGAAGCAGGAGCCGGAGTTGCGGGTGTACATGCGGATCGACAAGAATGCGGAGTTCCAGGTGGTGCAGCGGGCGATCCGGGCGTGCGCAGAAGCGGGAGTGTTCGATGTGATTTTTGCGACGTTCCAAAGTTCGGGAGGGGCATGACGTGAAGGTCAAGCAGGCCGAACCGATCCGGATGAAGGTGGACATGACGCCGATGATCGATTGCGTCTTTCTGCTGTTGATCTTCTTTATGGTGACCTCGACGTTGCACCGGCAGGAAACCGACATCAGTTTTTCGTTGCCGGGGGTGGCGGATCAGTCGGAGCCGGTGGAAATTCCCGATGAGCAGATCATCGAGATCTTTGAAGACGGCCGGGTGATGCTGAACGATTTGCAGTATGACAGCCCGGACAGCCAGGACATGCCGGAGCTGCTGGATACGTTGATCCGGTTCAAGGCGACGGCGGATGCGAACAAGGTGGAGGCGATGGTGACGATTGCCCCGATGCCTCAGGTGAAGCATCAGCGGGTGGTGGATGTGCTCAATGCGTGCGCGGCGGCCCGGATCAGCAATGTGACGTTTGCGATGGAGGACGACGCATGAAGCTGAATGTGAACCGTCCGGCCCCGGCTCCCGAGCCCCCCCCGCCTCCCCCGCCGGCCGCAGTGGCGGCGGCGAAGAAGAAGAAAGAGGACAAAAAGGCGCCGGTGCTGGCAGTGATTTTCAGCGTGATTGCCCATGTTCTGCTCATCGTGGGGGCGGGGTACCTGACGGTGCTGGTGATTTCGGGACGGGAGAAGGTGATGTTCGAGGCGAAGCAACCGCCGTCGATTCCGGCCCGGAAGTTGGAGCACAGTATCCGGGTGAAGCAGATGCAGCAACAGGTGCGGAAGCCGCAAATCTTGCAGCGGCTGGTGTCGCAGGCTCCGAGTGCGGTGGCGTTGCCGGAATTGCCGAAGATGGATGCCCCGGATGTGAAGAAGATGCGGGACACGCCGATGACCCAGCGAAGCGCGAGCCTGGTTGGCGACCTCGGGCGGGCGGGGGGAGGTCTAGGCCGGGGGGATACGGGAGGGGCGGGGTTCTCGGACGTGAAGTTCTTCGGGAACAATGTGCGGTCGCGGGCGATCATCATCCTGATCGATGTGACGACCACGGTGTTTAACATCGGGGCGATGGATGCGTTGAAGAAGGAAGCGGCCGAGTTGATGAAGGCGCTGCACCCGGGAACGAAGTTCAATTTGATCGTGTACGTGGATGGGGCGGGATCGTATCAGCCGCAGATGGTGTTTGCGCTGGAGGAGCACAAGAAGGGGGCGTTGGAGTGGCTGGATTCGCTGGTGGAAAACGACCGCCGGGGCAATGCGCCGGGGATCGGGGGGACGAGCCCGCTGGCCGGATTGCAAATGGCGGTGGAGATGGGTGCGGATACCATCTTCATCGTGGCGGATGCGGACTTCCCGAAGATCTGGCCGACCCAGCCCCGCCGGGGACCGGTGATCGAAGGTCATGCGGATGAAATTCTCGCCTTCACGCGGTCCATTGAAACCCGGTACGGGCGGACGGTGCGGATCAATCCGGTGATTTTTTATCCGTCGAAGCGTCCGCATGAGTGGAATGAAACGCGGGCGTATTACCGGCGGATGGTGGGGTATACGGGGGGGCGGATGACGGTGATTGACTGAGCGGACGGTCCGCGAAGTTGCGGGGGGTGGTTTGACGATGGCCGGGGATGGCGTATGGTGTTTCCCCATAAACGAGGAGACACGGCTGATGACGACCTTTCCCCCTTTTGATTTAAAGCGCCTGCTGACCACGGTATTTTCCCCGCAACCGGGCGAGCGCATCGGCATATTGATCGATTTACCGAATCCTTCAGCGGTTGCGGATTTCCGGTACTTGTTCGACGAGGAGCTAAGCATTCAACGGATTGCCCATGATGTGTTCTATCAAGGGTTGAAGGGGGGCGTGGCAAGCGATCTGAATCTAATCGTCGGCGGATTTTATGCGTATGCGGTGACGGGGGGGAGCAACCTGGATCTGCCCGACGAGGGATGGAGCGCGACGGGGGAGAAGGTGTCGCTCGCGAAGGATGTGTATGCCAACCACGACATTCTTCTGTGCATTTCCACCTATTCGGCGACGGCCCCGCTGACCGCGTCGGCGAAGCAGATTGGTTTCCGGGGAGCGACACTGCACGGGGTGAACGACATCATCCTCGCTTCGGGATTGAGCGTGGACTATCACGAGGTGAGCCGGGAGGCGGAGGCCCTGCGGCAGGTGTTGACGCGGGCGGATGCGTTCGAGATTGATTTTGTATTTTCGGGAACGACCTACACGTTGCGGCTGGAGACCCGGGGCCAGGAGGCCCAGAAGAGTCACGGGCTTTGTCCGCCGGGGAAGCCGGACATCGCAAACCTGCCTGCGGGCGAGGTGTATTACGTTCCCGAGTCGGCGGCGGGCTCGTTCCCGATGCAGTTTGAGGATGGAACGATCGGGCGGTTGGAGGTGGTCGAGGGGCATGTGACGACCGCGACCTTGTTGCGGGGAGACGAAGCGACGATCACTGCCTTCAACGAAAAGCTGGCGTCGGATCCGGCCTGTGGAGTGATCGGGGAACTCGGGTTCGGCACCCAGCGGCTTCCGGTATCGGGCCGGGACATTCAGGATGAAAAGATTCTCGGGACCCTGCATGTGGCGACCGGCCGGTCCGATCATCTGGGCGGGGATGTGGACAGCTCCAGCTTCAACGAGGCCGGGCATGCCACCCATGACGACATCCTGTTTGCTCCGTTCAAGACACCGGACATTCATGTGCCGGTGGCACGGATGTTCAAGGAGGGGAAAGTCGTTCCGGTTATTGAGCATTACGCTCCTGCGGCGGTACTTGTTGCGGCTTTGGAGTCGGTCTGAACCGAGAGCGAAAGCATGATGTACTACGAGTCAGGGCAGGGCCGTTCGGAGTACCTTTTGTTCCACTATGGATCGGCGGAGGAGCAGTGGCCCTACGACTACGGTCCGCGCGAGGGGTTGGACTATCCGGTGCGCGTGGTGACATGGCTGATCGATCCCGACATGGCCCATCCGGCGCGGGCGCTCGATCTTGGTTGTTCGGTTGGCAGGTCGAGTTTTGAACTCAGTCGCTATGCGGGTGAGGTGGTGGGCGTCGATTTGTCCTCGTCATTTATTGATGCCGCCAACGAGCTGCGGGACCGGGGGGAGTTGAAGTACACCTACACGATGGAGGGGGATTGGCAGCGGCCCACGGTGGCGAGGGTTCCGGCGGAAATCGACCGGCAACGCGTTTCGTTCAGGGTAGGCGACGCGTCGAATCCGCCGGAAGAGTTGGGCAAGTTCGATGTGGTGTTGATGGCCAATTTGATCGATCGCCTGAGCGATCCGGCGGCGTGTCTTGGACACTTGCCGGATCTGGTGAAGCGAGGGGGGCAGCTCCTTTTGTCGACCCCCTGCACATGGCTGGAGGACTATACTCCGAAGGACAAATGGTTGTGCGGACGGGATGCCGACGGTCGATTCCGGTCGACGCTGGGGGGGCTGGTGCAGCATCTGGGCGAGGCGTTCGAACTGGAGTTGACCCTGGATATCCCTTTCCTGCTTCGTGAGCATGCGCGGAAATACCAGTGGAGCGTGGCGATGGGGACGAGGTGGCGGCGGAGGTAAGCCCGGGCGGCAACTCCCGTCTTGTGCTGGAGCGGGCTTGTCGCTAAGGTATTTCCGAAGGGTGATAGCTTATGCGCGCCAAGAAAACCAGTGTGGTGAAGGAACGGTTGGTGACCTTCGAGGTCATGACCCGCCTTCCGCTTCCCGTCGGACAGCAGGTGTTTGTTTCGGGGAACCTCGACATGCTTGGGAATTGGGCCCCGGACGGATTCCCGTTGACCCGGATGGATGACAATTTGTGGAGCGGGCATGCGTTTCTGCCCGCGCATGAGCCGGTGGCTTTCAAGATCACAAGGGGAACGTGGGCCAGCGAGGAGGTTTCGCCGGACGGGGAGGCGCTTCCGGAAAACATCTTCATTCCCGCCGGCAGCAATACGACGTTTCGCCGCACGGTGTTTGGCTGGAAGGACCAGATCCGGGCGTGACAAGGATCAACCCCGGCGGTGGAGTACCCTCGGAGCGGAGGTGGTGGGTGGAGATTTTTGGGTAAGATGCCACGCCTTGCGATCATTGCTCCGGTTTTAAATGAACCACGGTGGCTCCGGCTTTTTGTTACCTGGCATCGCGCGGCGGGGGTTGAGCGGTTTTATTTTTATCTCGACGGGGAATCCCCGCCGGTCCGGGATGCGCTGGCCGCATATCCCATGGCCACGGTAACCGTTGAGGAGCGGGACCGGTCGAAGGAGCACGCCGCGTTGTTTCACAGCCGTTGCATGAATGATGCGTTCCTGCGGGCACGGGAGGAGGGCATAGACTGGTTGCTGGCGATTGACCCCGATGAGTATGCATGGGGATCAACGCCTGCTCATCCCGAACGATTTTCCTTATCCGAGATGCTGGCCGGAGTTCCTGATCATGTTGAGGAGGTCGTTCTGTCCACGCTCGAGGCGCAACCTCTGGCGTCCTGGATGGAGCGTCCGTTCTGGGAGGATTTGCTGGTGATTCACGACCGGATGGTGGAGCGGGAGGTTTTGGATCCGCTCGACGGGAGCATGCGTCGTCTGAGCCGCTGGCTGGGACACCGGTTGGGCAAGAGTCTGATCCGTACGAAGGTGGACGCTTTTGCCTTTAATCCCCACAGGTGGACCAGGGATCCCACGTTGCCGATTCCCGCGATGTCTCCTTTCGTGCAGATGACCGGTGGGTGCCATTTGCATTTGCCGGTATTGCATGGTGTGCAGTGGCGAGAGAAGTTTGAGTCGTTTCAGCATCACACCACGTACCCACGGGGACACGGTATGGAATTTCCCAAGTTGTCGTGGAGTCAATCTGCCGCCACGATGACGGATGAAGCGTGCAAGGACTATTTTGCAACGTGGTTGGCGTTGTCATCCGAACAAGTGAACGAAGCGGTTGCGGGGGGGATCCTTTCCCGGGCTTCCGAGTTTGAGCGGAAGTTTCGAGAGCTCCGGGCCTGGGACTACATGGCGGCCGAGGATGTCTGCACCCGCTGAGGGAGGGTGACGGTTCAGGTCGGGCGGGCGAGGTAGTCCTGCCATTGTTGAGGGGTGTTGATGTTGTTGAGGAGAGCGGGGTCGTCGATCTCCACGCGTGTTTCCAGAGGGGCGCTCCATTGGTCAAGGCGAAGGTCCGGCGTGTGATGGGAGAGGGCAAGCAATTCATTGCGCGATTGAGTGGAGAGCCATAAGAGGTGTCCGGGTTGGTGGTTGAAGGTAGGCCGAACCACTGAGGGGGCCTTTTGTCGTGCGAGGTTCAGGATGGCGCGAAGAGTCGAGGGTCGGATGCCGACGGTATCCACGGGGAGGATGATGTAGCCCGCCGCATGGTCCGCCGCAGCGAGCCCGGCGCATACCGAACTGAACCTTCCGCGCTCCCAGTGAGGATGGTAGACGATGCGGAGCCGGGGGAGAGCGGCGGCGATTCGTTCCCGGTCGTGGCCGAGTACGACGAGGGCATCGGAGCATCCATGCTCCTTGAGCCAGTGGACTTGAGCTTCGGCGAGGAGGGTTCCCGAGGGGAGGGCGAGGAGGGCCTTGGGGTGTCCCATTCGGGACGACGCCCCGGCGGCGAGCACGATGGCGAGGGGACCGGGGATGGAGGATTCGGGCATGGAGAACATGTACCACTATTCGCTTGTGCATCCAAGTCAACCCGGCAAGAGTCGGCGGCATGCATGAAGAACCCTTGATCCTGGCCAGCGGTTCGCCCCGCCGCCGGGAATTGTTGATGGAGGCGGGCATTGCCCACGGGGTGGTGGTTTCCGGAATCGAGGAACGACCCTGGCCGGGGGAGGCGCCTGCGTCCTACGCCCTCCGCCTCGCCTATGAAAAGGCGCTCGACGTAGCGATGCGGGGGGAGGCGAGGGGGCGTTTGGTTCTTGCCGCCGATACGATTGTCGTCGAGGGAGGGGCGATTCTCGAGAAGCCGGTGGATGCCGAAGATGCTGTGCGGATGCTTCGCCAACTTGCGGGGGGTGCCCACGAGGTGATGACCGGGGTGTGTCTTTTGCGGTGGGTGGGTGACCGGGTCTTCGCCCGGGGGGAGGTGGCGGTGACCAAGGTTCGATTCAGGGAGGTCTCCGACGAGGAGATTGCCGCCTATGTGGCGACCGGGGAGCCAATGGACAAGGCAGGGGCCTATGCGATTCAAGGGGGCGCAGCGGAGATGGTGGAGGGGATTGAGGGATCCTATACCAACGTGGTCGGGTTGCCGCTGGAAACGGTATTGCGCTGGCTGGGGCTTGACCCGCAAGGTCTGGAGGTTCATTCATTTTCGGCACGGCCGTAAGCCTCGACGACCCGGCCATGTTCACTTACTACGGTGACAAGGATGGGCCGGCAGCACACGCTACAATCTTCGACATAGGCCTGGTCCGGGACGGAGGCATCGATGGAGATCTCGATGAGTTCCCAGCAATAGGGGCACTGGAGGGTTGTGGTCGTAAAGGGATCCATGTCTGGTGAGGTGGAATCAGGGTGGTTGGGCAACAAGGAGCGGAGGGGGGTGAAGTCCGTTGAGCCATGGGTCCGGCACCCCGTGGATCATGGCCAGAATGGCGCCTACGACCGCGCCGCGGTGGCAGTTGTCCCCGCCCGACGGCGGCATTGGCGCAAACTCCGGCGGAAACATCCTGCCGATGATTCCAGGCCAGATAGAGAGAGGCCGGGAATGCGTCCTCAATGTAACAAGCCGGGCTTAAAACCTTGCCGACGATTTCGCGATCCGGGCGGGCGCTCCAGGTCCGGAACGTTTCGAGGGATACCCATCCGTTCGCCACCTCGCTCAACGCCTCCTGTCACGATCGCTCATGCTTCTTCGTGATGTTCTCTTGGGTGGGGCCGGAGCGTGTCCAAACCAAACGGCGGAGCCGTAAAGCGTACACAAAACCGTAGCATAGAGGGGGGGGGATGATGGGCGATCTGCCGTAACTCGTTGATGATGTGGTACACCCGGAGAGGTTCGAACTCCCAACCCTCTGATCCGAAGTCAGATGCTCTGTCCAGTTGAGCTACGGGTGCATAGAGACGTGCCGACAATTGAGCGATTTTCGGGGCAGAATGTCCAATAAAAAAGAGGAGCGCATGGGTCGGAATGGTGCTTTTTCTGGCAATGATATAGGGAAAATTCTTAACTGTATAGGTGTTGTGCTGGTCTTTTCTGAGGGTTGTGCAGTGTGTCGGAATGGCAACACGGGACCTTCTTTTGGGTTGCGGCGAAAAATAAATAACGTTATTGCTTGATAAATGAGTGAATATTCCCGATTCTGACCGGGTTTGGAAATTTTGGGTTATGAAAACAGGATCAAACGAAGTACGAGATTACCTTATAGGATTCTTGGGAATCTTTTAGGGTCGTCGCCGGATTCGTTTTGAATGATTGAAAAGGTGACATCATGGCACGCATATTATTGATTGACGACGAGCCGAGCATTTTGAATGTGTTGCACTCTCTTCTTGAGCAAAACGGGCACGAGCCGGTCCCGGCCCGGAATGGCGACGATGCGGTTCGGTTGATTCAAACCGAATGGTTTGATCTGATGTTGAGCGACATCCGGATGAGCCCGATCGACGGGATGCAGATGTTGAAGCTGGCCAAAGAGAACCGTCCGGAGATGCCAGTGATCCTGCTGACTGCATTCGGGTCGGTGGAAACGGCGGTGGAGGCGATGAAAGAGGGGGCGTACGACTATGTGACCAAGCCGTTCAAGGTGGACGAGTTGCTGATTACGGTGCAGCGGGCACTGGAATTTTCCTCGATGAAGCAGGAAAACCAGAAGTTGCGGGATCAGCTTCAGGACCGGAGCGGGTTCGCCAACATCGTTTCGGAAAGCCCGGGGATGCGCCGGGTGTGCACGATGATTGAGCGGGTGGCCCCGACCGACAGCAGCGTGTTGATTTACGGGGAAAGCGGAACGGGCAAGGAGCTGGTGGCCCGGGCGGTGCATGCTCACAGTCATCGGCGGGGCAAAAATTTCTTTCCGGTGAATTGCGCCGCCCTTCCCGAGCCCCTGCTTGAATCGGAGTTGTTCGGGCATGAAAAGGGTGCGTTTACTGGAGCGACCTTCCAGAAGGAGGGGTTGTTCCAAGTGGTGCATGGAGGCACAATTTTCCTCGATGAGATCGGGAGCATGCCGTTGAGCATTCAGGCCAAGTTGTTGCGGGTGCTGCAGGACCATCAGATCCGGCGGGTTGGCGGGGTCGAGAACATCAATGTGAACGTGCGGGTGGTGGCGGCGACCAACGAACGACTGGAAACGCTGATTGAGCAGGGACGTTTTCGTGAAGATCTGTACTACCGATTGAGTGTGATTCCCATCGACATTCCCCCGCTCCGGGAGCGGCCGGAAGACATCATGCCGCTGGTTGAGTTTATTCTTCGTAAGCTCGCCGGGGATTCGGAGACGCCCATTCCCGAACTGACCCCGGAGGCTCAACTTGCCCTTGAGCGTTACAACTGGCCGGGGAATGTCCGGGAGCTGGAGAATGCGTTGCGCCACGCGATGACCTTCATGACCGAAGGCAGGATTGACGATGCGTCGCTTCCGGCCCGGATCGTCGGGTATCATGGCGCAGCCCCGAGCAGCCGGGGCGGAATCCCCGGTGGGCCTCCGGACCCGGAGATGGTCGGGAAATCGCTCAAGGCCTACATTCGGCAAAAAGAAATCCTCTACATTTCCTACATCCTCGGGGTGTGCGAGCAGGACAAGGAAAAGGCGGCGAAGATGATGAAGGTCAGCTTGGCCACGCTCTACCGCAAGCTCCCCGAGCCGGAATGAGTCTGAAGTCCACGGGGGTGCTTCTCGCGGCGCTGGGTTTGGCCGGGGGGATGATCTTCCACTTTTCCAACTTGCGGGAGCAGGAGGCGGAACTGCTTGCCTGTGAGAGGGTTGTGGAGAAGGTTCAGGCGGCGGTGGACCAATACCGGCTGGATCATGAGGGGGAGGAGCCAGCGGGATGGGGTGACCTGATTCCCGATTATCTTGGGGAGATTCCGGTTTGCCCACGCCCCGGATTTCATCTCGAGCTCGGGGGGAATGAGGCTTCGGTGACGTGCTCGGAGCGGCCCCGGCCATAGTGTTTGGGCGTTGTTAGATTTGAGAAAGCGGGCGATTGGGCCTTGACGCTTTCTTCAATGTACGTGTACCCATTGTTCTGTTGACATGTATTTTCCGTTTGATCTTGATCAGCGGAACAGCGTGTCGGCTTGCCCCGGGTTTCGTGTGGGAGTGATATTTGCGCGGAGTTAGGGAGCGAGTCCCGGTTTGGAGACAAACCGGTTTAGAGTGACATAAGGGAGCGCGGGTCGTTCCCGGATACAGCAAAGACAGCAGGACAACCAGATGCAGCAACGAGGCAGGGCGACGTGATCCCAAGGGAGGGATCGTGGACCGGAGGGGGGGCGCTACCCGTCCAATCAAGACGGATCGCCGGGGTGGCAAGCCGGGGCGGATGCGGTCCGGCGAGGATGCCCGGGAAGGTCGCCGCGAGGTTCAGGTTGGGAAACCGTATCGGTTCGGTACCGGTCATTGAGGACAAGGAGAGGCGGGTATGAAGGGTTTTGTTTTTAAGATCCGCGCGGCCGGGTTTCCAAGGTTTGGAAACCGGGGACGGTCCGTTTTCCAAGGTTTGGAAATCCCTACCCCCCACTGGTTCCGACTTGGACTGATATGTGTTCTGGCGGGCTCGCTTCTCGTCCCCGCGTCTTTCGCCCAGCAGAATGTGTACAACCGGAATAACTCCGGGACGGGGAATTGGTGGAGCGACAGTCCGCATCCGTGGTATTATCAGACGTGGAATTCCACGGAAAACCGCCCCGACATCTGGCCGGTGGGCACTCGCAACTGGGTGCACTACGATCACAACAACGATTTGACCGATACCGTTAATGGCGCCTGGTTCAATTTGATTTCACTGACCTTTGCTTCGGCCGCCTCCTCGGCCAGAACGTTTAACAAGAGCGGTGATGCGGGGATCAGTCTCACCGGGGGGATTTACCAGGATTCCTCGGGCACGAAGACCTTCAACGTACCGATCGGGGTGGACGGTTCGACGGTGGCCTTTCAGGCCAACAGCGGGGCCATGGTTTTCACCGATAATTTTTTCCTGAACGCCAACAACGCGGAATTCAGCGGGTCGAACAACAACACGGTAAGCGGAACGGTTTCCGGCTCGGGTAGCATTACCAAATCCGGAAGTGGCCAGTTGACCCTGTCCGGCGACAATTCGTTCTCGGGCGGGGTGACGCAGAATGCGAGCGGGGGAACCCTCAACATCAATCACAACAATGCGCTGGGTTCGGGCACTTACACGATCGCATCCGGGAATACGTTTAACAACACCTCCGGTTCGGCCAGAACCGTACCCAATAATTTCCAGATCAATGCGGCCACGACCTTTGGCGGATCCAATCCTCTGACAATTTCCGGGACCTTTAACCTCGGTAGCGCGAACCGGACGATTACCGTCTCGGGGAGCACCCTGACCCTGAACGGGCAGGTGACCCAGTCCTCGGGAAGCCGGGTGTTGACCAAGGACGGCTCGGGAACGATGACGTTGAACGGAAGCAACAATCATGGCGGGACGACGGTGAGCGCGGGAACGCTGAATGTTGGGCATGCCAATGCTTTGGGGTCGGGGGCGTTTTCGGTGGGCACGGTGACCTTTAACAACACCTCAGGTGGAGCGTTGAGTGTCAACAACACCCTGACGGTAACCGGGAATCCGACCTTCACGGGAACCCATCCCATGACGATTACCGGGGCGGGGACGTTGACCGGTAATCGGACGGTTACGGTTAGTGCCAATGAGCTTACCTTGTCTGGCGCTCTCGGCCACAATGGCACCCCCCGCAACTTGACCAAGGCGGGCAATGGCACACTTACGCTTTCCGGCAACAACACCTATGGGGGAACCACCACCTTGAATGCCGGGCAGTTGAATTTGAACCATAACAACGCCCTTGGCGGTTCGGGAGCGTTGACCATCCAGGCCGGAACGACCATCGACAACACCTCCGGTAGCTCTGTCACCATCGCGAACGATTACACTCTGAACAATACATCGGCTGTGACGTTTCCGGGAACCCATCCGTTGGACTTCAGTGGCACAGGCACGTTGAGCGGCAACCGGATCGTCAGTGTAACCGCAGGAACAGTCACATTTTCCGGTGAGCTCGGCCAAAATGCCGCCGGGCGGCAATTGACCAAACAAGGCAATGGCACATTGGTGATGTCTGGCGTGAATACCTACAGTGGCACTACGACACTGAGCGCGGGAACCATTCTCATGAGCGGCTCGGCGAACAGTTCCGCCTTCACGGTGGCCTCGGGCGCGACGCTGGCGGGCGGGGGATCGGTGGGCAACCTGACGATCAACGGGATTGTCAGCCCGGGCAACACGGCGGGCGGGCACGGGACGCTGAACGCCGGGACCATCGGCCTGAGCAACGGCGGCAGCTACACGTTTGACATCTCCAATGTTTCCGGCACGGCGGGCACGAATTGGGACCTGCTGTCGGGCTCCGGCACGCTGACGGTCAACGCCAGCGGAACCTTTACGATCAACGTCAACGGCAATCCCGCCGGCTTCAGCCAGACGTCGAGCTACGCTTGGACGATCATGAGCGGGTCTTCGATTTCCGGCTTCAATGTCGCACGTTTTGCGATCAACACCAGCGGCTTCAGCCCCTCCTTCAGTGGTACGTTCAGCATTGCCCAGAGCGGCAACAACATCCAACTGGTTTATACGCCTCCGGCGGTGGTGCCAACCTTGACGACGCCCACTGTCTCCTCCATCACCACCGGTGGAGCGACGTTGGGAGCTACGGTCACCAGCGATGGGGGCGCGGCGCTGACTTCTCGCGGCACGGTTTGGGGAACAACGGCCAATCCCACCGGTAATGGATTGGCCGAGGGCGGAACTTCGGTGAGCGCGTTCTCGCACGCCCGCTCAGGCATGAGCGTGAATACATTCTATTATTATCGCGGGTATGCCGTAAACTCTGCTGGCACTGGCTATTCGCCTGATGGAACTTTCTGGACGTTGGCGAACGCGCCAAGCGCGCCGACTCTTTCCGCCCCCACTGTCAGTGGATTCAGCGTGGTGGTGAACGAGAACTCGAATCCGGCGGCTACGGAGTTTGCCATCCGGGTGAGCGGCCAGTATGTGCAGGCGAACGGGACGCTGGGGGCCAGCGCCGTGTGGCAGACCAAGGCGACGTGGGGCACGCGGACGGTAACCGGACTGGATGTCAATACGCAGTACACGGTGGACGTCAAAGCCCGCAACGGAGCGAACACGGAAACGGCGTTCGGATCCTCTGACTCGATCTGGACGCTGGCGAACGTGCCGAGCGCTCCAACGGTGGGCAGTGCGACCGAAACGTCGCTGGATGTAACGGTCAACGTCAACGGCAATCCCGCCGGGACCCAGTTTGCCATCCAAGTGGACGGCAGCGACTACGTGAAGGCCGACGGCACCGTCGGCGCTGGCGAAGTCTGGCAGACTGCCGCCCAGTGGGCAACCATCACGGTCGAGCCGCTGCTCTCGGGAACCGAATATTCCTTCCGCGTCAAGGCGCGAAACGGGGCGAACGTGGAAACGGCCTTCAGCTCGGCCACCGCCTTGTCCACCCTGGCCTCGGTTGATCCTTTGCTTTGGTTCCCCTTCACGGGGGATCTTCCGAATCCATCCAATGTGTTCGCTAACCTATCGGTTGGCAACATGGCGATTTCCGCCGGCAGCATTGCCTATGGCACGGCGCAAGGCACGACGTGGACCGGTCCCAGCGGAACGCCCTATGCCCAAGCCAGCGGGGGCTGGAACGGGGCGAACCAAGCAGCGGCGAAGAATTTCAATTTCACGTTGGTGTCCACCAACGATCATATCTTCTCCATCACGGGCATCAAGCTGCTCTGGCGTCGGACCGGCGCCGGTCCGACGGACGTGGGGATACGGATCGGGACTTCTTCGGAGTTCTCCAAGTCGTTGGCGCAGGATTCCACGGTGACCGAAGACATAGCGATATCCGGTTACGACGAGCAGACCAACGCGACCATCCGCATTGATGGTTGGGGCGCTGCGACGGGCAGCGGTGATTTCCGCATAGACGATGTCCGTATCTACGGCTCGGTGTCGCCGGGGCCGGTCATCACGGTGACGGGATCGCTTTCCAGCTTCGGCAACGTCGCGGTCAGCTCGATGTCCTCCGAGCAGACCTACTCGGTTTCGGGCATCCGTTTGCGAGGGAATCTGGTGGTGACGGCGCCGACGGGCTTCCAGGTATCGCTCAGCAGCGGGTCAGGCTTCGGCGCGTCGGTATCGCTTACGCCCAGCGGCGGAACGGTAGGGAGTACGACGATCTACGTCCGCTTCGCTCCCGGCACCACTGGTGCCTTCTCGGCGGATATCGAGCACACCAGTACGCTGGCTGTCACCAAGACTCAGGCGGTATCGGGCACGGGGCTTTCGGCCGCGCCGACGACCCAGGCCCACACCATTTCTTTCAACACAGTGCAAACCACAAGCATGGGGGTGGCGTGGACCAGCGGCAACGGAGCGGGGCGGCTGGTGATTGCCCGTCAGGGTAGCGCGCCGTCCTCGGGGCCGGTCCCGGGCACCACCTACACCGCCGACGCCAACTTCGGCGGGTCGGGGAGTTCGCTGGGCGGAGGCAAGGTGGTCTATATCGGGACCGGCAACTCCTTCACCCTCACCGGTCTCTCCGCCCAGACCCAGTACTACCTGCAGGTGTACGAGTACAACGGCAGTGGCTCGACCATCAACTACAACACCAGCACGGCGAGTGGCAATCCGGGCAACCGGTTCACGTTGTCCACGGTGCCGTCCGGTCATGCGGGTTCGTTTGGTGCGACCACGGCCTCCAGCAGCCAGATCAATCTATCGTGGACGGCGGCGTCGGGACCGCCTTCGGGGTACTTGATCCTTCGGCGGGTCGGGGCCAATCCGACGGGGACGCCAAACAATGGCCAGGGCTACTCGGTCAGCGACACGATCGGCGATGGCACGGTAGCGGCAATCGTCACCCCGGGTTCAGCGACCTCGGTGAACATCACCGGGCTCAACGCGGGAACGACCTATCACTTCAGCATCATCCCGTTCAACTGGAATGGCTCGAGCGCCCAGACCTATCACTACCGGACGGCGGCGACGATTCCGACCGCGAACGCGACGACCTTTGCCGCCGAGCCGACGACCCAGGCCTCGAACATCACCTTCCCGGCCCGGACTCAAACCAGCCTCGATCTTTCGTGGACGAGCGGCAACGGGGCGCGACGGATCGTGGTGATGCGGGCGGGAGCAGCGGTGAGCTGGACGCCTTCGGACGGGACGCCGCCTTCGGGGGTGAGCCATGTGTTTACAAGTGCCTCCGACCAGGGGAGCGG
The DNA here is from genome assembly GCA_035327665.1 of Kiritimatiellia bacterium. Taxonomy (GTDB): domain Bacteria; phylum Verrucomicrobiota; class Kiritimatiellia; order CAIVKH01; family CAIVKH01; genus DAOLCW01. The sequence goes on along the minus strand of DAOLCW010000012.1, from coordinate 28,129 downwards.
AAACCGGATTGTTTATGATTGGACCGGTAACAGCTTGACGGTGACCGGTTTGACACCGAACACGACCTATCATGTGAGGGTGTTCGAATACAACGGCAGCATGGATACGGTGAATTACCTGACCAGCACCGCGTCGGGCAATCCGGCCAGCCATGCGACGGCGGACCGTGAGCCGGGGATTGGAGTGGGATCAGGGCTCACGCCCTCGGCCACGGTGGGGTCGAATCCTTCCGCCGGCTCGTTTGTGGTGACGAACATCGGGGGCAGCGCGTTGTCGTATGCGATTTCCACCAATGCGAGCTGGTTGGCGGTGAGCCCGGTGGTGGGGACCAGTGTTGCGGGCGGAGGAACGGTCAGCCATACCGTTACCTACACGGTGGCCGGTCTGGGCGCGGGCACCCATGACGCCATCATCACGGTGACGGGAACCGGAACCGGGGAAAATGCCGCGACGAATTCCCCGCGCACCGTCCCGGTGACCCTGACCCTCAACGCGATTCCGAATCCATCGTCGGCCACGGTGAGCGGACAGGGCTCGGAGTATGTCAACCTGACCTGGACCAAGCATGGGTCCCACGATGTGATGATTGTCTATCAGGCGGGAGCGGCTCCGGCAACGCCGGTGCAGGGCACGAGTTATTCGGTTGGCGGTTCGGTAGCCGGGGGCGGAACCGTGATCTATAAGGGGGCGGGAGCGGCCCTTGAGCACATTGTTGCCCCCGGGGCGACCCACCACTACGCCTTCTACTCGATCAACAACAATCACTATTCCAGCGGCCTCACCGGCAGCGCGACACTGGCGGCCTATCCGTCGGATGTAAGCATCGAGCCCTTCGCCTACACCAATACCGGCACCCTTGCCACTTCGGGCCAAGGCAATGGCGGAACCGGTTGGGGTGGATCGTGGTATGGGGATGCCGGCGACTTCCACCTTAACGGGGGCAACTTCGCCAACCAGGCGAATTACCCCAACGGAGCGGGCAACAAGATCCGGGTGACCCCGCCCAATGACCAAAGCCGATTCGTCTACCGGGAATTGGATCAAGTCTACAACAACGGCCAGATCTATGTCGGGTTTATCATGAACTATCAGTGGGATGGCCCGAATAAATTCGCCGGGTTGTCGTTGTTCTGGGACAATTCTTCGGAGAAGCTCTATTTTGGTGAAATCTACGGTCAGAACAAGGTGCTCGGGATCAATGGTCCTTCGGTGAGCGAGACAGGATCGTCGTACACCCTGGAGAATGGCGCTGGCAACGACTACATCATCATTGCGAAGTATGACTGGGTAACCGAGCAGGCTTCGGTGATTGCTTACCATATCGGTAGCCAGACGGTGCCAACGACCGAGCCGGGATCGTGGGCGGCCACGGTGAGCGCATCCAGCAACAATGTCGGCTGGGTGAACTCGATTCGGATCGGGGCCGGTGCAGGATCGGGCTTCGGAACGCCGGGCGATGTATTCTTCGATGAAATCCGGGTCGCGTCGAGCTGGGCTGACTTGATCGGGGTCGAGGTGACGATGAACGATCCGTCGGCGGCGACGGCTACGGCCGATGGCAACGAGCTGGTCCGGCTGAATTGGACCAAGCATGCTGACCACAACGTGATGATTCTGCATCGCGGCACCAATGCGGCGGCCGCTCCGGTCCAGAACACCGCCTACAACGTGGGCGACGCGGTAGGAACGGACGGCACGAGGGTCATCTACAAGGGAGCGGGTTCGCATCTCGACCATGTGGTTCCTCCCGGCTTCGCCAACCACTACCGCTTCGTTTCCTACAGCGGGAACATTTATTCTACCGGTCTGACCGCCAATGTGTCGATGGGCTCCTACTTCGCCGGGGAGGTTATCAATCCCTTCTCCTACACCAACAACACCGCGTTGGGCGCGGACCATCGGGGCGGGCAAGGCTTTGGCACACACTACTGGACCACGGGCGGAAGCGGATCGTGGATGGTGCGGACCAATCCGGCATCGGCGACTGGCGATGCCCCCCGGTTCTTCACCCCCGACAACTATCCGGAGATGGCTGGCTACCTGGTCCGGGTGGAAAGCCTTGGCAACAACCAGCAAGGGTTTGCCGAGCGCAGCCTGGGCGAAACCTATAGCACCGGGGTGGTTTATGTCGCGTTCATGATGTCGTATCAGTACGACGGGGCGAACAAGTGGGCGGGACTGAGCTTTTACAGTGGTTCCAGTGAGCGGGCATTCTTCGGAAAAGGCGGAGGTGGAAATTTCCATACCTTTGCCATCGCCGACGGTACGACGACGTGGATGTCGGGAGAAAATCTCCGCGGTACCCACACCAACGACGGGCGGGGGGATACCGGGCGGGTGTATCTTGTGGTGGGTAAATATGATTTCGAGAACGACCGGTTGCAGGGGCTGGTCTACAATCAGATCACCGGAGCCCTTCCCGAGTCCGAGCCTGGGTCGTGGCACATTACCCAGAACGGGGTGTCGTTTGCCTCGTTTGATCGCATCCGGCTCAAGGCGGGAAGCAGTGATGCCGGGGCCGCGATCGGCAGCGCCCAGTTCGACGAAATCCGCATCGCCCGCCAGTGGTCGGACCTGGTGGCCGGGGTCTGCCCGACTTGGGTCGGGAATGCCGAACGCGATCCTTCGGGAAGTGTCTGGCTCGGTGACCGGGTCGGATTCAAGGTCGAAAGCTACCCCATCGGTCCCGGCCAGGCGGCAACCCTCAACGTCACCTACGCGGACAGCTCTACCGATGGATTCGGCATGCAGTTCTGGAAGTTCGAGTCGAACAATACGTTCTGGACCAACTGGGTGCAGATGGGCAAGACAGGAACCCACTCGTTCAACTTTACCGTCGCGGTCGGTACGTGCGACGAGTCGGGCGGTTCCGGCTCGATTGTTGTCCAGGCCCTTAATAATCCGTCTGCGCAATCGGCGGTGGTCGATGCCGTCAACAGCAATTCCCAGATCAACTTGTCGTGGACCAAGAATGCGCAAAGTCATGATGTCATGGTGATCCGGAAGCTGGCGGCGGACAGTTGGACCGAACCGACCCAAGGGGTGACCTACAATCCCGGCGATCCGATCGGATCCGGCATCGTCGTCTACCGCGGTCCAGCGACCTCGTTCAACGACTCCGGCCTCGCCGCTGATACCACCTACGACTACAAGTTCTACTCCGAAAACTGGGGTTATTATTCCGCCGGGGTCACTGCGTCCGCGACCACCGAGGAAGGGGTCCAGGAAATAACGATCGACGGCAATCCCGTGGACTGGGTGGGGGCCCGCCCAACCCCGATCAATTCCGGGCGAGTCTCGGCCGGGGAATATATCTGGCGGGACAAGACCGGGGAGCAACGGCGTGACAACAATGATCACACCAACGCGGACATCGAGGAATTCCGGGTCTTTGCTGATTCCGACTACATTTACTTCCTCGTCAAAATGACCAACATCACCGACCAGACCCATCCTCATATCGCGATCGGTGTGGATACCCGGATGGACGCCGGGAGCCAGGGGGTAAACTGGATCGGCGACGATAGCCAGACGTTCGTGGGCAGCGATTATTTTGGCGGATCCGCGGCGGTCCGTTTCCCCGAATACCAGCTTGGCGTTCATTATGTGACCGCTGACGGAACGGTGCAGGTGGAGATGTGGGACCGGCTCGCCAGTCCGGCCCCCCGCTGGCGTTTGCCCTCCGGAGCCCAGGCCGCGATCAGCACGACCCACAACGCAATTGAAATCCGGGTCGCCCGTTCCGCGATGAACCTCGACGGGACCAAGACCGCGCGGTTCACCGTGGCGAGTTTCCTCAATACCGGGTCGTGGAACAACGACGGCGCGGGTACCCGGTTTATCGCTGATAACACACCCCATGTTCTCGATTCGATCTCGATCATGCGGTATGGCGAACCGGACAACGACTACACCCGTTCGGCGTGGTCGGAGGACTTGAGCGACAGTGACATCGACTTCTTCTTCGACGTGCGACTCGGCACCGGTGGTGTCATTGCCAATATCCCGCCGACCAAACCCGGCAGCATGAGCCCGACCAATCAGGCGGTGGTCAACGCCAACCCGACCTTGAGCTGGTCTGCATCAACGGATAGCGATGGCGAGGTCACCAGCTACCTCTTGGAAGTCAGTGAACGCGCGGACTTCAACGGGGTTGAAGGAACAGAAAACGGTTCGATCTATCTACGGGTCAACCTGCCCCACACCCAAACCTCCTACAATCTGACCACGATCAGCACCCAGTATTACTGGCGGGTCCGGGCCCGCGACACCTCGGGCGAGCTTTCCGCCGGGGACATCCATCAATTCCGGATCGTGGATGGCAAGCTCGACAACGACGGACCCTTGCCCACGCTGCTCTACATCGGGACCGACGTCGATGGTTTCCTCGCCGGCGACTTCGACGAGCGGATTGAAAAATTCGGATTCATTCAGGACGTGCTCGATTCTGAAATCAAGGCGGGTGACAGCTTCGGCTTCGTGTTGCGGTGGGAGGACCCGAGCGGGGTGTATGCGACCAACCGCCAGCACGGCGGCGGCTCCAACCCCGGGCACTTCACCTGGAACATTGTTTCCGATGATGGCCGGGTCTCCCCGAACTGGGACATCATCGAGTATCAGTACGATGAAATCGGTGGCACCCTCACCAATACGTATGAGTGGGGAATCGACGTGGCCTTCCACACCAGCAACACCTGGGCCCAGGGCAATGCCGACCCGACGATCACCAACTTCGTCTTCTCCGCCTTTGTCATCACCAACTACAATCCGAATACCGAATACTTCCTCACGGTAAGCGCGGAGGACAGCTACACCGAGGGCGGGAGCTGGTGGTCCTTCGGGTCGTGGAACAGTTTTGGCGCTCCGGATGGCGCTCCTCTATTTCACCGAGGAGGCTGGGCTCTGGATGGTCCGAACACCTCGCGCAATGTCACCACCAACCATCTGATTCGGATTGTCGTTCGGGACGATGATTCCGATCCGCCCATCGCTTCGACCATGGCGGCCTGGGGGAACCGGTCGATGATCATTTCCAATGCGACCACCGCTCTTTCGGCCAGCGGATCCGGCCAGTCCGCGACCTACACCATCACCGACGGAGCGCTGGCTCAGAGCAGTGTGCTGACCTTTGGCCTGAATGTGTGGGACCGGTACACCGGCATTCAACGCGGAACCACCCCGACCACCACCCTCGATGGCAATATCGTTACCAACACCAGTCTGACCATCGGGGATTGGCAGGTCGACAATACCGCGAATTACGCCACTACGCCGTGGAGCACGGCTGCCACCGACCACGACGCTGCGGTCACGACCTGGCGGTTTACCGGCGTCGGTCATTCCGATATCACTACGCTGTGGGGAACCAACGTCCACGCCGCCACGGGTCAGGTTGTGCCCGTTACCGTGGAACTTTTCGATGCCGACAACGACCGGCCCGGCGACCAATCCTCCCAGGAATTGACCATGGGCTTCCTCCAAGTGATCGACGACGACACCGAACCCCCGGAAATCGCCGAGTTCACTGTGGCTGGTTCCGGCATCACCGCCGATGGCCTGCTGCCGCAGGGCGGCATCGCGGTCATCGGGGTGAACGGCAACCCTCCGATAACCAACAATGTCCAGACCTTCTCCTTTGTGGTCTTGAGCCCGTTCCCCGAGCAGACGCAAATCTGGTTTACCGATGCCGGTTGGTCCAACAACGCGACCCAAGCATGGGCCAACATCAACGAATTTCACCTCGCTTCTTGGATCTCCGTGGGCGGTGCTGCGGTTGGGGATGTCATTACCTTGCCGATCATCAATATCAACAATGCCGGCGATCAGGTTGCGGTATATCAATATGTCGGATCGCACTCCAACGGCCCGATAGCCGACCCGGCGAATGTGCGCTGGATATATGCGCTCAACATGGGCAGCGCGTGGCTGGACAATCACCCCGGAGGCGTTGGCACCAACAACCAGAATTCCGCACTCTACTACGGTTTGACCAATGAATACACGGCGATCGACGTGATCGGGACGGGCGCCAACCGGGTGAATTGGCAATACACCGGCCCCCGCATTGGGACGGCGTCGGATCTTTTGCGGTCGATCAGCACGCGGGCGAATTGGCAGCAGATGAGCAGCAGCACCACCCATGACTTGGCCACGATCTTTGCCGGCGGCTTCACTGTCCTCGGCCCCGGCGATATCCCTTGGGATACGCCGATCTTGACCGATGCCCAGATCAATCAGGGCGGCTATGCCGTGACCGGAATCGTGAGGGATGTGACCACCGGCATCCAGCCCACCGGCACCAGTTGGGCTCCGCCACCCTATTTCACCCTGTTCAGCCATGAAGACGTGATGATCACCTCCAACCACTTCAGTTCCGGCTTCTCCGTGGCGGCCAACCAGTGGCAGACCGGGGTGGTGGCGGCGGCTGGGGCACTTTATGACGACATCGTCCTCGGCGAACATATCGCCTATTTCGTCGTGTCCGACGCGGATAACGACCGGCAGTTCGACAATCAACTGGTCACCAATACATTGGCCGTGATGGTGGTGGATGACGATCCGTACCCGCCTCGGATCGGTTCGACCCGCATGCAGATGAAAATGGGCAGTGCCACGTTGACGCCCACGCCCGGCGGCAACCCGGAACTACTCGGTTATTGGAACTTTAACGAAACCAACTTCAATCGCGCTGCGGGTACAACCGGAGTGATGACGGATAACTTTACCACCAATGAGTGGTTCGGAGGAGAGACCCTGAACGCGTTGTTCGGTGACGCTGACGGTGTGGCTTTGTCGCCACAGGGCACGGTCAACAACGGCAATCATTTCCAGATCGAGCTGGATATGAGCGATGCGATGTCGTTGGTCGTGACCTACGCCACTCGGGGTACAAGCCAAGGCTATACCACCCATGACTGGCGATGGAGTACCGACGGAATATCTTTTACGAGCATTGGCCAGATCACGGGACGAAACGTTACGGCTTGGTCTGTGCAAACCGCTGATTTTACCAGCGTTTCGGCATTGAACGGATCCGCCACAGTCTTCATCCGCTGCGTTCTCACCGGTGCTTCTGCGGCAAACGGGAATAACCGGTTTGATAATCTTCAGCTTAATGCCCTGCCGCTTTCCCAGTTGTTGTTTGAAGTCACCGACGCCCAATTGGCCGAGATCAACGCTTCGAATCCGCTTGAGTTCCGGTTCAACGTGTACGACCCGATCAGCGGGGTGGCCCGCGGGGAAGATGATGTGGACATGGTGGTTACCATCGATGGCCTCTTTGACAACGACGCCAACTTTAACGCCGGGCTGAGTTCCAACGACACCTTCAGCGCGAACTCCTTCACCGTGTGGTCGTATGATACAGTCATTCCTTATGAAGACCGCGGCGTCCTGTATGGCGACGGTACAACCCTCCGTGACATTGTCGCGACCTTCGCCGACATGGACGACGACCGGCCCAACGATCGCTCGTGGGTCAGCAACGCCGTCTTCGGCGCCTTGCGGATCATTGATGACGATGAAGATCCCCCGGAAATCCGGACCCATCGATTTGGAGGAACGGGAGCAACGCCCCTGCGCGCGTTCCAGGTGACCACCAATGTGACGACGCCACAGGTGTTGACCTCCAGCACCGATCCGTGGGTCCGCGGCCCGCGGATTGTGGGTGGCTCAAGTAGTTCTACCGGGACCATCTTTGTCCTGACCGATGCTGAAATGGCCAATCCCGATGCGGCAGGCATTCGCTTCGCATTCGGGGCACTGGATGAGTACTCCGGTGTTTCGCGGGGAACCTCGGGTTCCACCAACGAGGTCATGAGCTTCAGTCTTGGAAATATCATTCAAAACAATATTTCCGATTTTGATCCTTCACTCAGCACCGCTGGCAACCCGGTCAATCAGATCCTTACCAATGTCTGGTCGCTGAATCGGACCTGGAGTCTTGAAGATGTTACCACCATGGTGGAAGGTGGCGACCTGCGCGTAACGGTGACCATTCCCGATTTGGACGACGACCGTCCTAATGATCGCGCGACGATCTTTAGCCATCAGGTCGGCTTCATCCGGGTGGTTGACGATGATATCCGTCCTCCGTTGATGAGTCCTATCGAACTAAACATCAGCAGTGTACACAACCTTTTCGCCATGGGGTTTGAGGCGGAACAGGGCTGGACCAATTTTGTAACGGCCTATGCGTCGACGGTCGACGGCACCACGAATCATATCGGGGGGGATGTGTGGGTTTCGAAAGATGCGATTTACACAGCCTTGACCGCCGACACCAACCCTAGCGGTGTCCGCAGCCTTGCCATGCGTAATCAAGGAGCGGAAACAGCTTGGTTGCAGATGCCCCTGCGAGAAGATCCCGGCACGTTGTTTGTCTGGTCGCGGCTAAGTGGCGCCGGGAGCCGTGAAGTCGTGTTGGAAGGCCGTCAGGATCCCGGGGATGCCTGGACGAATTTCGGAACGCGAAATGTGACCAACGTCAACTGGGAACTGTTGAATTGGCCAGTCAATGAGGACGGTGAATGGACCTTGCGGATACGCCGCACAACCGGTGGCGGAACACCTACCGTTTACCTCGACGATCTTATCCTGACCAAGAAGATTGCATGGACAAATGTGGTAAATATGGACGTCACGTTTGCCGATGCAGATGATCAAAGCGGCATTTACCAGTACCGCGCGGTTCAAAATGTGTCCGCTCCTCTTTGGCAGGGCGGGACGAATGTGCTTGAGGGCTCTGTTCTCGCGACCAATGCGGGTACCATTGCCCTGTCGGAAGGCGTGGTCACCGGCTTCGTCTTCGCTGTGGACAACGACAACGACCGGCCCGGCGACCGGATGCGCAACCCCGGCATCCCCTACGTGGTCCGGGTTGACCGCACCCCGCCGCCCGCCGTCCAGAACCTCCGGGCCACCGATGCGGTGGGCGGGGACATCTTTGACCTGACCATCGATGAAACGTCGGAAATCAAAGTGGAGTGGAGCGCCTTCGCCACCGAGGCGGTCGCCGCGGGGCCACGGTCTGATGACGCAGAGTTGTCGCCGTGGGACACCTACATTGTGACGTACTATCAAGTCGACGACGTGACCGAGCAGCCGGTGGCCAACGCGATCACTACCGTGCTGACCCGGACCACCACCGGGTGGACCAATGTTCTCCATACCCATGCCTTCACCAACCTCGTCATCTCCAACCTGGATTTCGACACCTATTTCCGAATTCATATTCAAGGCCGGGACAAGGCGGGGAATGTCGGGGATGCGGTGAGCGCGATCGGAAACACCGACCGGTTCAGCGTAACCCAGGGGGTCAACCGGGTCAGCCTCGATCTGGAGGTCTTCTGGACGGGTTACGAGGACCGTTGGTACGACGTATTGTACGTGGATACCGCCAGTGGCTTCCACAACGGGTTGTCGAATGCATGGGGCCACTTGCTACTGACCAACCGACCCGCGATGTACGATACAGGAAGCGTCAGCCGGGCTCGCCCGGGTGAACTTACCGGAACCACCTACCGGTTCTACCGGGTGGCCCGGCCGGGAGCCTGGCAGGTGACCAACAGCGTGCGTCGGGCCAGCCAGGAGATCTATGTGACCAAGGCCCTGCCGTTGGTCCCCGGGGAAAACTGGCACTCGTTGTTCTTCGAGCCGGATACCAATACCCTTTCGTATGTCTTCGGAACGAACATTCTTGCCGGAGGGGTGGACTTCGCCAGCTCGCCGAAGATTTCCTGGTACAATTCAACCATTCAGGCAGGTCAGGTTGTCAATGTGGCGACCATGCAGGTGTATTTGCGCAACGATCATACCTGGCGGTATCAATTGGGCGGTCCCACCGTCGATGCGTTGGCCGACCATGTTCCGATTCCCCTCCGCCAGACCTTCAACCTCGAATTGCCGCCTACTGCGCAGCCGGCGAATTTGGTCCTGATCGGTCAGGTACCCACGGAGGATGTGGTGATCGGGCCACTGGCGGGTTCGGTCGGCGTCACCAATTATCATTTGATCAGCCATGGCCTCCCCTCCCGGACTCGCCTTGCCGACATGAATTTCCACGGCTCGGGGATCCGGACCAACCACAGTCCCAACCCTACCGCCTTCATTCCTGCCCTCCACGGAATGCCGGATGAAATCCGAATCCTCGACAATACCCCGAATGTCAGCGGCCACGGGATTGGCTCCCAACGGTCGCCGGCCCGGCGGTATTATATGGGTGCGGACGGGAACTTCTATCGCTGGGTTGGACGCGCGTTGGCCAACAACGACGTAATTGATCCTTCTGACTCCCTCGTCATTGTGCAGTACAATCACAATGGGGTCATTACCTGGACCAATCGTATGATGTACTCCCAGCCCGGGCGGAACTTCAACCCGTAGATGCGCGTTCACGAAAACGTGGACTGGGGTTGGGCCATTGTGAGTTCGTTCTTTCCGATGTCTGACGACCGGCGGGGTAAACCCGCCGGCTTCGGGTAGGTGTGAGGGGGGCGGAGAGATCGCGGGTGGAATGGATTCACCGGCCACACGAGGTGGCCGGGAGCTGGGGGCCATGGCCCGTGAATTTTTCCTGAATCCGGTTGCCAACGTTGGGAAAAACCGTATAGTCTTCCCCCTCACCTCAAAGACGACCCCATCGTCTAGGGGCCTAGGACTCCAGGTTTTCATCCTGGCAACACGGGTTCGAATCCCGTTGGGGTCGCCATCCTGCTACCGCGCATGGCCAAGATCAAGCACACCAAAAATGAGCTAAAGACCCAGCGCGACGCCCTGAAAAGGTTCCGGCGCTACCTGCCGACCCTGCAATTGAAAAAGCAGCAATTGCAGATGGAGTTGCGGCTTCTCGAACACCGGATCGAGGCCAAGGCGGCGGAGGAGAAAGCTCTCCGTGAAGATTTAACCAGTTGGATTCAGCTGCTTTCCGAACCGGTGGACCTGTCCGCCTACCTGCACCTTCATGAGATCAAGACCGCCACCGGGAACATCGCCGGGGTGAACATTCCGGTCCTCAAAGAGGTGGTGATGGAGCGGCTGACTCCGGATCTTTCCGCGACCCCGCCGTGGGTGGACGACGGGCTCGACGCAGTCGCCCGGCTCCTCCACCTCCGGGTGGAGCGGGGAATTCTGCTCGAAGAGCACCGACTGCTTGCCCACGAGCTCCGGGTGACCAGCCAGCGGGTGAACTTGTTTGAAAAGATCAAGATTCCCGAAGCGCGGGAAAACATCCGGGTGATCCGGATCTTTCTCGGAGACGCCCAGACCGCCCAGGTTGCCCGGGCTAAAATCGCCAAGAAAAAGACCGAGGCCGCGTCATGATTGTGCCGATGAAACGGATCACCCTGATCTGCCTCGCCTCCGACCGGGAGAAAACGGTGCGCCGTTTATGCGACCTTGGAGTGGTGCATGTCACCAACCTGCGCCCTCCAGAGAGCCGCGACCTCGAAATTTCCCGCGGCCATCTCGGCCAGATCAAGCGGGCTCTCGACATTCTTCCCGCCTCGACCCACGCCAAGCCCACCGGATTGCATGCGGACACCGTGGTTAGTCTCATCTGGACCCTGATCCAGGAAAAGAACGAGCTGGAGGACCGGTTGGAGGTGCTGAGTCAGGAGCACATTCGGCTCGCCCCCTTTGGCAATTTCGAGCCGGAGGCGCTGGGTGTCTTGTCCCGGCACGGGGTTGAGGTTCGTTTCTTCCACCTTCCCCCCAAGGCGGAACCGAAGGCCCCGGCGGGATGGGTTTTGGTCGAGACGAGCCGGACCAAAACCCGGACCTCGGTCGCCCTGGTCGGCTCCGGTCCGCTGGAATTCTCCGGGACCGAGGTCAAGCCGGGCGACCGGTCCCTCCGCTCCATTGAGGAGGAGCAGCGGGAACTCCAGGCCCAACTCCAGGAAATCGAGCAGGCGATTATGGCCTACGCTGGGGACCGTCCGAGCCTGGCCGGGATCGTCCGGGATGTCGAGGAGCGGGTACAGTTTCTCGAAACCCGCGACGGGATGGGGGCCACCGCGCCCATCGCCTATCTTCGGGGTTTCGCCCCCGAGGATGCCGAGCCCGCCCTCCTCGAAGCGGCCCGCACCCATGGCTGGGGAGTCCGGGTCGAAGATCCCGATCCGTCGGAGGACGTGCCGACGCTGATCCGGAATCCCCGGTGGGTTGAGCCGATCCGGGCGGTGTTCGAGGGAATCAACATCCTTCCCGGGTACCGGGAAGTGGATATCGGGGCCGCGTTTCTGGTCTTCTTCAGCATCTTTTTCGCCATGATTATCGGGGATGCGGGGTACGGGTTGATCTTCCTCGCTGCGACCTTGTGGGGGTGGAAGAAGAATCCCCAGGCCCCCCGCTACATCTTTCACCTGCTCTTGCTGACCAGTTCGGCAACCATCCTTTGGGGTACGTTGACGGGAACCTGGTTCGGAGCGGCCCGCCTTCCCGGCTTGCTTGAAGCCGCCAAGGTGGGATGGTTGCAATTCGACGACAATCTGATGCGAATGTGCTTCCTGATCGGAGCCGTTCATTTGACCATCGCTCATGTGTGGAACAGCATCCGGCTCGGCGTGTCCCCGGCTGTGCTTGGTCAGATCGGGTGGATCGGGACCACGTGGACGATGTACTTCGCCGCCCGCAACATGATCGTCAACGACCCCTGGCCGCCATTCATTGGCTGGATCTTTCTGACCAGCGTGATCCTCATCGTGTTGTTCATGACTCCGGTCCGGAAGCTCAAAACCGAATGGCTAAACCATGTCATGCTCCCCCTCAACCTCATCAGCAACTTCGTGGACGTGGTGTCCTACATCCGCTTGTTTGCCGTGGGGACCGCGACCTACGCGGTGGCCAGCGCGTTCAACGAGATGGCCCTCGGAGCGGGGATCAACAGCGTCCTGACCGGCCTGCTCGCGGCGGTCATTCTTCTGTTTGGGCACACCTTGAACATCTTGCTCGGGGCGATGGGGGTCCTCGTTCATGGGGTTCGCCTCAATACCCTCGAATTTTCCTCCCATTTGGGCCTCCAATGGTCCGGTTTTCCTTACCGGCCGTTTGCCCACCGGCCGATCCCCCCGGGATCGTGACCGCAAAGCCCCGGCAACACCTGCCGGAGAGATCATCGGGGAATCCACGGCGCTAACCATAATTTAGCACCAATTTAACCGTTTCAGTGCGGATTCCTAAAGGTTCCCGGTTACCTTCTATACCCGTGAGCTAGCACGATTCACCCATGAACAACCGGTGGGACGGCACGGAAATGAAAACGTTTTACTTGACGGGCAACAGAAAAAGCGGTGTGGACACGCGATTTCCAAGGTTTGGAAACCGGGGAGCCGGGGTTTTCCAAGGTTTGGAAACCGCAGGAGCCTGGTTTTCCAAGGTTTGGAAACGCAGGCAGGCGTCCGGGGTCGAAACTTCGGGATCGAGCAAGGTTGGTGTGAAGCGTGGCACGGGATTCCAGCCCGTGCAGGAAACGGGCAGGATGCCCGTTCCACGTTGGGGGGCGGCTCACGTTGTCTGTCTGGTGAGCCTCGCGCTCTTCTTCGCCCAAAGTATAACATCGTTTGGCCAGACCACTCTCTTTAGCGATGATTTCAACTCCAACAACAGCGCGACGTGGTCCACCAGTGGCGCCATCGGCTCGTATCCGAATTGGAATGTGACCCGATCAGGGGTCGCTTGGGGTGCCAGGGTCAGCAATAACCGGCTTGAATTGTCAAATGATGCAGGTGGTACAAGAGCTAACGGTTGGGCTTTTGGTTACCGCGATATCAATGCGCTATCTGGCTGGAATACGACGCTATCAAGCAATACGGGCACGATTACTTGGGAATTCAATATGAGGCAGATCCGCACCGATCCGGCGGGTTTTGGGTCTGCGAGTTCATACGGTGTGGCTTTCATTCTTGCGGGCACTAGCACAGACCCTAGGAGCGCAGGCAGCGGTTATGCGGTTGTGCTCGGGCAATCGGGCACGGATGACCGGGTCCGGTTGGCTCGATACAACAACGGACTTGGGGGTACCCTTACCGACATCATTACCGGGGCTGATGATATTGGGGCAGAATATCTCAGTATACGAGTGACCTACAATCCTTCCTCGAACGAGTGGGAGCTGTTCGTTAGAAATGACGGGACTTCTTCATTCGCCGATCCCACGTCCGGCACCTTGACCTCTCAAGGAACAGCAACAGACAGCACCTATACCTCTACAGGAGGCATGCGTTACATCGGCGGCTACTGGCAAGGGTCAACGGCTGGAGGGCAGACCGCATTTTTTGACAATGTATATCTGAAGGTGACCGCCTCCGCCACAGCTCCAACCGTCTCGACCACCGCCGCATCCTCGCTTGGCACGACCTCGGCGACGCTGGGGGGAGATGTGACGGCGGATGGCGGGGCTACGGTGACCGACCGCGGGGTGGTGTACAAGACGTCTTCCGGGGTGACGATTGCCGACAACAAGACCCAAATCGGAAGCGGCGTGGGCGTGTTCAGCCAATCCATCGGGTCGTTGGCCGTGAATACCCGCTACTGGTTCCGGGCGTATGCGATCAACAGCGCGGGGACGACGCTGGGGTCGGAATTGAATTTCTGGACGTTGGCCAACGTTCCGGGGCAGCCCACGGTGGGAGGGGCGACCTCCAGTTCGTTGGATGTGACGATCGCGGCCAACGGGAATCCGGCCTCGACGGAATTTTCGATCCGGGTGGGATCTCAATTCGTGCAGGCCAGCGGGGCCCTCGGCGCGTCGGAAGTCTGGCAAAATGCGGCGGCGTGGGGTTCACCGCGCACGGTGACCGGGTTGGCTCCCTCGACGACCTACACCTTCGATGTCCGGGCCCGCAACGGGGCGAACACGGTCACCGCGTGGAGCGCGTCGCAAAATGGAACGACCTCGGCCGGGGCGACGGTGCCGGTGCTGACCACGCCCACGGCAACCAGTATCACCACCGGCGGGGCGACGCTCGGCGCCACGATCACCAGCGACGGCAGCTCGACCATCACGTCGCGTGGTACGGTATGGGGAACGTCTGCCAACCCGACCGGAAATGTGCTGGCTGAAGGCGGCACGGCGGTTAGCCCCTTTTCCCATGCCCGCAGCGGTATGGGGGTCAACACCTTGATCTACTACCGGGGCTATGCGGTCAACGGGATCGGCACCGGCTACTCCTCCGATGGAACCTTCTGGACCCTTGCCAATGTGCCTTCCGCGCCTACGGTAAGCTCGCCCACCGCGACGACCCTTGATGTAGTGGTGAATGTGAACGGGAATCCTGCCATCACGGAGTTCGCGATCCGGACGGGTGGCCAATACGTGCAGGCCGATGGCTCGTTGGGCGCCACTGAGGTCTGGCAAACCGCTGCCACCTGGGGCACCCGCACCGTTTCGGGTCTTGCCTCCGGCACCACTCACAGCTTCGATGTCAAGGCTCGCAACGGGGCCGGGACCGAGACCGCGTTCAGCTCGACCGCGAGTGGATTGACCCTCCCCGGCCAGACCGCGACCCCCACCGCGGCGAGCATCACCCCCACCGGGTTTACTGTAAATTGGGCCCCCACCACCGGGGCGGCCAGCTACCGGCTGGACGTGGCGACCGACAGTGGATTCACCGCGATGGTCTCCGGATTCAACAACCTGACCGTTTCGGGAACCAGCCAGGCGGTGAGCGGACTCACCCCGGGACAAACCTACTATGTGCGGGTGCGCGCAGTGAACGCCAGCGGCACCGGGGCGAATTCAGGGACCCTTACCCAGGCCGCCGACTGCTTTGATGACGTGGTCACCGGGCTCACTGCTAGCGCCATCAACAGTTCGGATTTCACCGCTTCTTGGAATGCTCTCGCCGGAGCGACGGGTTACTTGCTCGATGTCAGTACGAATGATCAGTTCTCAGGAGTCACGGTCTCGGATGACTTTACCGACGGTAACTTCACCGCCAATCCGGTGTGGTCCGGCGACACCTCCGACTTTGTGGTGGATACCTCCGGCACCCTGCCTAGCGGAAATGCCTCCACCGACGGCAGTTTTCTTGCCGCGATTGCCAACGTTGGAAACGCTGCTTTAACCACTCCGTCAACCGAAGTGAATGAATGGCGGTTTTCGCTCGGTAGTCCCAATTTTGATCCTTCGGGTGTGAATCATTTCGGAGTGATTCTGATGTCCGACACCGCTTTGTCCGGGGACATCACCACCGCGAGCTGGGATGGATACTACCTCCGGCTCGGGGTCAATGGGGGTACCGACTACCTCGAACTATGGCGAAGCTCCGGCGCGACCAAGACCAAGATCGGCGATTTCACCGCAGCGGGTGACTTTGGCACGGGAGCTCTCCGCGACGGTCTCGAGCTTCGCATCACCCGCGATGGGTCGGGAGAATTCGAATTGTTCTATGCTACCGGGTTTACCTATGCATCGACCCCGACCACCAGCGGAGGAACCTTGACCGACTCCACTCATACAAGCGCATCATTTTTCGGCGTCTATGCGAGGTTTGCCAATCCCGCCACCACCCGCCGGGTCTACATCGACAACATCGAGTTGGGCGGTTCGGCCAGTTTTGTGGATGGTTATGAGCAACGCGAGGTGGCGGGGACCAGTCACACCGTCACGGGCCTCTTGCCCGGAGTTACTTACT
Source organism: Kiritimatiellia bacterium (assembly GCA_035327665.1). Taxonomy (GTDB): domain Bacteria; phylum Verrucomicrobiota; class Kiritimatiellia; order CAIVKH01; family CAIVKH01; genus DAOLCW01. Next base: position 11,497 of record DAOLCW010000012.1, on the reverse strand, counting down.
ATTTCAGGGTCGTGGCCACCAATGCGTATTGTGCCACCGATCCTTCCACGACCGAAGAGGTCACGACCACCGCTCCCGACCTGATCGGTCCGACTCCGACCGACCTGCTGGTCAATGATCTTGTCTCGATCATGGACAACACCTTGTCCGGCGGGGTGGACCTTACCGTGACCTGGCAGGATTCCAACAGTGGTCTCGCCACCACGCCCGCGCCCAGCTTCACCTTGTATTATCCCGATGGCGCGACCGAATCGGGGAATTTTACCGCCGGATACACCGCCGGGGTCACGACACCGGTGGTGGTCACCAATGCAGCCGCCCTCGACGTGATGAACTGGATTCCCGGCACCTATACCGTGTTGGTTTCGGCGGTGGACATGGCCGGGAACGACACCATCGACGAACCGTTCACCTTCACTGTAATCGATGACGATCCCGATGCGCCAACGATTTTTGAATACACGATTGACGGCATGGGAATCAGTGGGACGGAAATCCCCGCCGGAGGGATTGCGATCGTCGGGGTCAATGGGCATCCCCTCACCGGGGACGGTGGTGGCGACGGGGAAAGCTTCGCGTTTGTGGTGCTTAACCCATTCCCGGTGGGCACGGAAATCTTCTTCACCGATGCGGGGTGGTCGAACAATGCGGCGATAGGTTGGCACCGGACCTCGGAGTTCCATCGCGCATCGTGGGTGTCCACGGGCAGCGAGGCCCTCGGCTCAGTGGTAACGTTGACCATCAGTAACCTCAACAACGGCGGCGATCAGGTTGCGGTCTATCAATATGACGGGATGAGTGACCCGCTATCCGATCCCGACAATGTCCGCTTCCTCTATGCGATCACTGTGCGCAACGACTGGTATGATCCTCCGGTACCTAACAACAATGAATCGTCGGCTTTGTATTATGGTTTGACCAATGGTCTCACCGCGTTGAGCCTTCCCTCGGCGTCCAGCATGAATGTCCGGTACACCGGCAACCGCACTGGCACCGCCCAGCAACTGCTCCTCGCGATCAGCAACCCCACCAACTGGACGGTGGATCCGGTTCAGACGGACATCACCGACTACGGGGAAGACTTCAACGTCCTCGGTCCCGGCGACCTGCCCTGGGACATTCCAACGTTGACCGATGCCCAAGTCAACCAGGGTGGCTACATCGTGACCAACATCGCCCAGGACATCGACAGCGGCCTGCTGGCCAGCAATACCGTGTTCAGCCATGCTCCCTATTTCGTCCTGTACGGCACCAATGACTCAGTCATTGTCTCCAACCTTTTCCCCGCCGCGTTTGCCAATGGATCGACGGCCCCCCAGATCATGTCCCTCGCCGCCACCCCCGGGGCCTACGACGGCATCTATCTGGGATTCTACAGTTCGGTGGTTGCGGTGGCCGATGCCGACAACGATCGCAACAATGACAGCCTCACCACCCGGTTCGGGATGCAAGTGTTGGTGGTCGACGACGACCCGGACCCCCCGCAAGTTGGAGACGACCTCGTTGCGGTGATGATCGATGAAACGGCCTTGCCGCCGGCCACCGGGATTACCGCATTGATCGCGGGGTGGAATTTCAATGCCAGCGATACCGTGGTCAGTCATGGCGCCGGTTCCCTCTCCCACAACTTGATCAATACACCCACCTTTGGCAATCCCGGCACTACCATCAATGCCGTGTCCGGGGACGTGGCCGGGCAGGACATCACCATCACCGGTGGTCCGGGACTGGGCAACAATGGACGCTACATCCAGTTTGTGATTGATATGAGCGGGCTTGAAAATCTGGTCATGACCTACTCGACCCGGCGCTCCGGGACCGGCTTTGACTCCCAGCAGCTTTCCTACTCAACCGACGGCGACACCTTCACCGATTTCGGGGCGCCATTCACGCCGACCCTCGACAACCATGCCCTGCGTACCTATGACCTGAGTTCGGTCACCGATCTGAACAATCAGGGCGAAGTCTATCTTCGGATTACCCTGTCCGGGGCGACCTTTGCGACGGGCAACAACCGGTTCGACAACTTCCAGTTCAACGCGGATATCTCCACGATCTTCGAGGTCACGGATGCCCAGCTCGCCGCGATCAGCGGGTCAAACCCGTTCCGGTTTAGCTTTAATATCTTTGATCCGGGCAGCGGGCTGGTCCGGGGCTCGACGTTTAATCATACCAACATGATGATGACCCTCGACGGGTTCGTGACCAACAACACCGCGAATTATCTTAGTGGCCTTAGCTCCGCCGACTCCACCATCCCCACCTCGACCAGCCTCTGGCAGTTTACGTCCTTCACGTATGACCAGATTGGCGACCTGTTCGCGGATGGCCTTAGCAACCGCCCGATCCGGATTACCGCCGCCGATGCCGACAACGACCGGCCTAACGACGCCTCGTGGATGAGCAACCGGGTGATCGGGACGTTTCGGGTCATCGACGATGACGAAGATCCGCCTATGGTGGTGAATGTAAACTACACCGGAGCGGCCGCCCGGCCGTTTATGGTGCTGACCAATGGCCTCGCCTCGCCGGCCGGGGAAACCATTCGTGGCTCGCAAGCCCGCCGCTCCGGCACGGGGGCATCCACGGTGTTCCGGGTTTCCGATGCCGAACTTGCGAATGCAGGAACGGTCGGCTTGCAATTCGCGTTCGGGGCCCGCGATGTGTTGTCCGGGGTGGCCCGGGGAGCCGCCGGACCGGATACGAACTCCGTGATGAGCTTCAGCGTGGGCAACACCCTCATCGGGAATTTTTCCGACTACAGCGCGGCTCTTTCCTCCGACCAGACGGGCCCGAATCAGCCCTTGACCAACATCTGGGCGTTCTCGAACAGCTCGTTCGATGGAGACCTGATCAACAATCTGGTTGCGGCGGGTCAACAGCCGGTGCTGGTGACCATTCCCGATACCGACAATGACCGGCCCAACGATCAAGCTACGCTCTTCAGTCATCAGGTTGGATTCCTCCAGGTCATCGACGACGACATTCGCGGTCCCATCATCAGCTCGATTTCGGTTGAAGGGGCGTTCGGACCGGATGCGGGCTTCCTCGAAACCTTCGAACCGGCTACAGGCTGGACCAATTCGCTGTCGTTCAGCGGGGCTTGGACCTGGGAGGCGAGCAACGGCACCTACACCGCCGGAGGCAACGTGTTGTGGGGCTCCCTCGATCCCAAAGTTTCAGGAACCCGCCGTATTGGTTTGTTGACCAATGTTGCGGTCACAACCTCGTGGCTGGAATTGCCCCCGGTCGAAAATCCAGGAAACGTGACCTTGTTTGCGGGGCGGTTCGGCGCGGAAGGGGCGGCCAACGACGTCACCCTTCGCATGGAGCGCCGGGATGGCGCATCGTGGGTGAACCTCGGGGATCAGGTCGTGACCAACCGCAGCCCTGAATTTGAAATGTTTACGTGGGGAGTCAATGTGGACGGCGTGGTCACGCTCCGGCTGACCCGGGTCACCACCACCGGGCCCCAGGTGTACGTGGACGACATCGCGATTTCCCCGGTTGCGGAATGGATCAGCACCAATCAGCTCGCGATTGCCTGGAGCGAAGCGGTCGATGATTTTTCGGGGGTGGATGAATACCGTATCGTGGTGCCGGCCTTTACCAATACGACCCTGGTCGCCACCAATTCCGGAGTGCATCGCCCATTCGGGGTGACCAACGACACCTTCAGCATCCTTGGCCAGCAGGGCGTGATTACGGGGTTTGTGTTTGCCATCGACGATGATAATGACCGCCCGAACGACCGGTCGATCGGGAACCTCAAGTCCTTGATTGTCCGGGTGGATACCAATCCGCCGTTGCCGGTGGTGAATGTGACGAATGTGATGACGGGAATCGACGAGACCTCGGAGATCATGGTGACATGGTCGCCTCCGGCGGCGACCGAGGCGCAGGCCGCCGGGTGGCGGCAGGCGGACAGCGTGGCCCTCTCGCCCTGGGATACCTACATCATTGAAGTCACTGAGCTCGATGCAACCCCCCTCACCACCCAGAAGTTTACCCGCGCACATGCGGGTTATGGAGCGCTTTCCAACTTTAACCATGGGTCGTTTGTGCTCTCGAATTTGAACTTCGACACAGAATTCCGGGTGGCGATCCGGGGCCGGGACGAGGCGGGGAACATCGGTCCTTCGATCACCGTGACCGCGATGACCGAGCGGTTCAGCGTGACCCAGGGGGTGAATGTGGTGGGACGGGACATCGAATTGTTCTGGACTGGTCCTGACACCACCAACCGCAATTATGATGTTCTTTTCGTGGATTCCTCTCAGGGTTTCCAAAACGCCTTGAGCAACCAGTGGGATTTGATGAAGACCACCAACCAGCCGGTGGTCTTCGACACCGGCTCGGTGGATCGTTTGGCCCCGCGCGAGCTAACCAATGGCTACTTCCGGTTTTATCGGGTGGCCCGCGAGGGGCAGTGGACGACCAACAATGGCACGCGTCGGGGAAGCCGGGAGATCTATGTCACGCGCGCCCTTCCGCTGCGACCGGGCGAGAACTGGTATTCGTTGTTCTTTGTGCCGGATACGAACACGGTCGGCTATGTGTTCGGAACGAACTTGCTCGCCGGGGGAAGCACGTTCCTCGATGCCCCGAAGATTTCCTGGTATAATTCGGAAATTCTCAACGGTCAGGTGATGAACGTGGCAACCATGCAGGTGTGGTTGCGTGACGACAAACGTTGGATTTATCAAATAGGCGGGTCGTTTGGAGGGGTCGCGGACCATGCGTTGGTTCCCCTTCAGCAGGCGTTTAATTTGGAGATGCCGGTGAATGCCGGTCCGACCAATCTGATTATGATTGGACAGGTGCCGACCAACAATATCGTGATTGCCAACATGCAGGGCGCGCTGGGAACGACCAACTATCACTTGATCAGCCACTCCCTGCCTACCCGGACCCGCCTTGCCGACATGAACTTCTTCGGATCGGGCTTGCGCACCAATCACAGCCCCAACCCCACCGCCTTCGTGCCCGCGTTGCATGGGTGGCCGGATGAAATCCGTATTCTGAACAACACGCCGGTCAACGGGGTGGGGGCAGGATCTCAAATTTCACCGACCCGGCGGTTTTATATGCACGGCGACGGCAATTTCTATGATTGGACCACCCGCGCCCTGGCCAATGATGCGCTGATCGATCCGTATTCGACGATCGTACTTATCCAGCGGAACCACAATGGCACGATCACCTGGACCAACCGTATGACCTACACGCCGCCCGGCCGGAATTTCAATCCGTAGCCGCATTCGCAAGCATGCGGAGGGTAGAGCTTCCCCGGGCCGCGTGGTTGCCAACGCATCTACTTCTTGACCAGCAGGTAGACGGCAAGGGCAATCAGGACGAACGCAAAGATTCGCCGGAACTGGGCGGTGGAAACATGCTCGAGGAAGCGGGCGCCGAGCTGAGCCCCGACAAGGCCACCTATTCCTAAAAGCAATCCCGCCTTCATGTCGATATTGTTGAACTTGTGGTGGGCGACGAGGGCAGACAAGGCGATGACAAGAATCGCGACGAAGGAGGTTCCTACGGCCCGCTGACTGGTGAAGCCGAGAAAGAGCAGGATGGGGATGATAAGAAAACCGCCGCCGAGACCGGTAAAGGCCGCTCCTGTCCCCACGACCAGTCCGAGGCCAATCAATGCCCAGTCCGAAATGTCCATTGTGTTTCTCCCTTTGGCCTAACGCAGGCAATTGCCCGCATCCTAATCTTTGCCGGAATCTTTGTCGCGAGCTTTGTCGACAAAGTTTCCGACAAAGCTCGCGACAAAGAGAGGGGGAAAAGGGGTCGGTGGGGAAGATGGAATACTCCGGGAACGCGGGGCTCTGCACCCGCGCTTGTTCAACAACGGCGAGTGCGGAGCCTCGCGTTCCCGCGTAGGAAAAAGTCCTAGGGAAAAATGGGAAAGGCAACCCGATGGCCGACGTGTTGCATTTTGGTAACATAACCCTCGAATTTTAAAGCATTCGGGTTGGTTGCTTCCGGTGGTCAGGGCCGTGTGAACCGAGAACCCGGGGCGCCGAGGAGGTCGGCCCTTTTTTAGAGAATCTTGATTCGCGGACGCGATGTTGTCACGTTGTTGGTGTCGACCGTGTTCAGGTCGGCCCGGAGAAGAGGAACCGAGTCATGACCATGTCCAACGCGTGCAAGGAATTCCGTGGCGAGTCGCCCACGGATGTTCGAAGCGTGGAGGCCCGCCTCCGCCTGTTTTTTGATCAGTCCTTGGACTTTTTGGGAATTGCCGGTTACGACACCACGATTAGGCATGTCAATCCGGCTTTCTACCAGGCTCTGGGCTTGGAGGAGTCGGCGATGATCGGAACGTCCTATTTTGATTTTGTTCACCCCGGGGACCAGGCCAAGGGCCGGCGAGCTGCCGCCGAGTTAAAAGACGGAAAAGACTTGGTGTTTTTCGAGAACCGTTTCCTGCGCAAGGGTGGGGGACATGTCCGGATCGCCTGGACGGTGGCGTCGGATCCGGACGCGGAGCTGATCTACGCGGTGGGGCGCGATGTAACCGAGATCCGGAACGTCGAGGATGTGATGGTGGCGATTAGCGATGCTGAGCGAGAGCGGATTGCCCAGGACCTTCATGATGGCCTCGGGCAAGTGCTCACCGGGCTGGCGTTCAAAGCGAAGCTGATCGAATCAATGGTCCGGGATGGGGAAGTGCCTCGTCCAGAGCAGGTCGGGGAATTGGTGCGGATGGCAAACGAAGCCTCGGAGCAAGCGACCGCTTTGGCCCACGGGATCGACCCGGTCGTGCTTCAAGATGGTTTGGTGGCGGCCTTGGAAACGTTGGCGGTGTCCGCCCGGGACCTGCTTGGCGTGGATTGTCGGGTCGAGGCAACTGCGCCGCTTCCTGCCGAGGACTTAAGGGTGAACAAGCAACTTTACCGGATCGTTCAGGAGGCGATCAACAATGCGGTCAAGCACGGGGGCGCAGACCGGGTGGTGATCCGGCTGGCCCAAGGCCAGCAAGGGTTGGTGCTGGCGGTTACGGACAATGGGCGGGGGTGGCAGGAGCCAACGGGAAGCCGGCAGGGAATGGGCCTTAAGATTATGTTCCGGCGGGCGGGATCCATCGGCGCGGATTTGTGGTTTGACCACGAGTCCAAGCTCGGTTGCACTCTGCATTGTCATGTCGGCGCGGCACATGCCGCAGGATCAGGGTGCGGAAAGGACATGGGATGAGTGAGGCAGATAAAGCTCGGAAAGCCGCGCGGATTCTGGTGGTGGAGGATCATGTGGTGGTCCGGGAAGGACTCTGCGCGCTCATCAACCGGGAACCGGATCTCACGGTATGCGGAGAGACGGATACCGTGGACACCGCGCTGGCGTTGATCGAGGAGCAAAAACCGGACTTGGTGCTTGCCGACCTGAGCCTGAGGGGAGGAAGTGGACTGGATTTGATCAAACAAGCAAGGACAACCCAGCCCGATCTCCATCTTCTCGTCATTTCCATGCAGGACGAGGAGGTGTATGCCGAGCGCTGCCTGAAGGCGGGGGCGGAGGGCTACATCATGAAGCACACCGCCACCGAGGAGTTCCTCGATGCCATTCGTGCGGTGCTGGCCGGGGATCTGTATGTCAGCCGGAAGATGAATATCCGGTTGCTGCGAAAATTTTCCCGAAACGATCCGGCGACTCAGCCGGGATCGGATCTGGCGGGTTTGTCGGATCGGGAGCTGGAGATTTACCAGATGATCGGCACCGGAATGAGTACGCAGGAGATCGCCCGGCGCCTCGGCATCAGTCCAAAGACCGTGTCCACGCATCGAGACAATATTAAACTGAAGCTTGGGCTAAAAAATGGGCGGGCTTTGGTTCAGTCGGCCATCCGTTGGCAGGAGCAAGACCGGGCCTAGCATGTCCGTGGAGTCCGCGTTCTTTTTTCGTGAATAATGCGTTGAGAACGCCTACGATCCTCCCAAATCATGAATACCCGCCGTTGCCTGTCGTGTCTCATTGCCGGTTGCCTTTTGCTGGGAGGGTTTCCTCCCGCGCGGGGGCAGGGACTTGAGGGAGCTGATCCCGATGCGGTGATCGCGCATATTTCCTCCCTGCTCGTCGCGATTACCCAGCGGCTGGAGGAAGTGGAGGAAAAGGCGGCGGCTCTTGAGCAGGAGAAGCTTGCGGCAATCGCTGAGACGGCTGCCGCACTGGACGCCATGGATGATCTGCGAGACCAGATCGACCGGCTGCGCGGGGAGCGAACCGCTCTTGAAGAAGCGCTGGCGGAAGCTCAGGTTTCGGGGCAAGACCAAATGGAGCGCGAACAGGGCTTATCCGAACAACTGTCCGGCGCGCTGGCCGAGCGGGATCGATTGGTTGCGGAAATTCAGGCCCGGGAAGTCGCGGCGGCGGCTTGGGCAGATGAGCGCAGCCGCCTGGAGGAAGCGCGAAGGGAGGCGGAACAAGCGGTGGCGGCGCGTCTTGCCGAAATGGAGGCGGGGCGTGCGGAGCTGTCGGAATTTCGTCAGCGTGTTGAGGAGCTTGCCGCAGAAGTCACGGCGCTCAAAGCGGGGGAGGAAGAGGCCCGGATTCGACTCCGGGAGGCGGAAGCGAGGGAGGCGACATCTCTGGCCGAGGTGGCGGTTCTGGTCGAGGCGCGGGACCAACTTTCCGGGGAACTTGCCCTTCGGGATGCGCGATTGGACGAACTCGTTGCGGAAGTCGGGCGACTTCAGTCCCGGGAGGCGGAGGGGGTGGTGAACATTCAGGCCGCCGAAGCCGAACGGGAGCGGTTGATTGAAGAGATCGAGCGGCTCACCTTGCAAGCGGCGGAGGATTGTTTGCAGGTGGAGCAGGAGCGTGACGCGCTCGCCGAGCAGGTTGCGCAACTTCGGGGGCGGGAGCAGGAGGTGTTGGCGGTTTCCCAAACGTTGACGGAAGAAATGGATACGGTTCAAGAGCGCTTGACCCGGTTGGCGGCGGAGCGTGCGGAGTGGACGGCGTTGCGGGAACAGTTGGAGCAGGAGGTGGCTGCGGCCGCCGAAGGAGAGCGAGCGGCCCGGAGCGCGACGGAGGCTTTGCAGGCATCGTTTGAAGATGTCATGAAAGAGCTTGGCCGGATGACCACGTTACGGGATGAGCTGGCGGTTGGACTGAGCGAACGGGATGCCGTGATTGTTGCGCTGCAGGAGGAGTTGTCGGCGACATTGTCCCTGGAGCAGGATGTTCAGGCACGACTTCAGGCCGAACAAGCCCGCTATGTTGCGGAGGTTGCGGAGGTGAAGGATCGCGAACAGGCCTTGGAGCTGGAGATCCGCAACCTCCGGGAAGAACTTGAGCAACTTGGCGCGACACTTGAACAACGGACGGCGGAACGGGACCAATTTTCGAATTGGTTGGAAGTTCGCGAGGAATCGTTGGCCAGGTTGCGGGTGGAGAGCGACGTACAAATCGAGGAGTTGAATGCCCGCCTTGAGGCGTTGATGGCGGAACATGGAGCAACAAGCGATGTCCGCGCTGCGCTTGAGCAGGAACGCGAACAAGCTCTGAAAAAGGTGGCCGAACTTGAGGCGGAGGTACAAACGCATCGGGAGCAGCTTGCCGCGTCGGCTCGCCAGATTGAAGAGCTTGCCGGAGCGGGGGGGGAAATGGCGGCCGAAACGTCTCGACTGGTTGCGGAGCGGGATCAACTTGCTGTGGCCGTGGAAGAGATGAATGCGGCACTTGCCGGTTTGCAGGCGCAATCTGCGACTGAAGCAGAAAGCCATCGTCGCCAGGTTGAGAGCTTTGCCGCTGAGCAGGAGCGCTTGCAGGCGGAGTTGGCCGGCCTTGCTGGTGAGCGGGACGCCGCTCAGGCGGAAGCGTTGGCTGCATCGGTGCGGTTGAGTGAGGTGGCTTCACAGGCGGATGACTTGCAGGGGCTTCTTGACGGGTTGGAGTCGGAGCGTGCGGAATGGGCGCGGGAACGGGATCGTCTCACCGGGGAGTTGGCTTTGCTGGTTGCGTCGCGCGATGAAGCGCAGACGGATGCGGATCTTTCGGGGGCGCGGGCGGAGGCCCTTGGCGCCGAAGTTGCCGAGTTGCAGGCCCGGTTATCTTCCGTGGAGTCGGAGCGAGTGGAGTGGGAAGCGAATCAAGGACGCTTGCAGGCGGAG
>DAOLCW010000012.1:0-1276 GCA_035327665.1 Kiritimatiellia bacterium | reverse complement strand
AATCAAGGACGCTTGCAGGCGGAGTTGGCCGGCCTTGCTGGTGAGCGGGACGCCGTTCAGGTGGAAGCCGGGACAGCTTTAGAGCAATTGTCCAGGGCGAGATCGGAAGTGGAGTCCCTTCAAGCCCAGATCTCAAGCATGGAGCTGGCGCAAACGAATCATGCCGAGGAGCGTCTGCGGGATGGTGAAGCCTTGGCGGAAATGGCGGCGCAGCGTGATGCTCTCGTGGAAAAACTCGCCGTGGTGGAGGCGGAGCTGGCCATGTTGGCGGCACACCGGGAAAACGATGAGGCGAAGATCGCGGAACTTACCTTGGCCCTTTCTGAACGAGCTTCAGGCATCGAGCGATTGTTGGACGTGGAACGCGCCGCCCGATCCAGCGATGCTCGACTAGCAGAAACCGCACAAGCTCTTACCGAGGTACGAGGCCAGCTCGAATCTGTGCTCGAAGAGTGGACCACGCTTTCGGAAAACCTTGAGGCCGTCTCCGGTGAGCGTGATCAGCTCCGCAATCAACTCCGCGAGGCGGATGCCCGCATCGCCCAGTTTGAAACGACGGTGGGAACCTTGGGAGGCGTTCGGGAGGAGTTGGTTGCTCTGATGGAAGAATGGTCAGATTTGTCGAGCCGGTATGAGCAGCTCGGAGGTGATCATGAAGCGGTAAAGATTCAGTTGGCCGCTCTTTCCGCAGAGCACGCGGGATTGGAAAAAGAGACGGAGCGACTTCGCGAACTCGCCGCGTCGGCAGAACGGTCACAGACCGACGTCATGGAGGAGCGTGACCGGTTCGCCCGGAAGTTGGACGAGGCGAATGCGGAACGTGACGATTTACGAAAGCAAGTCGAGTCCATTCATGAAAGTTATGAAACCGTATTGTCAGATTTGGTGGCTCGTACCGTGGAGCGAGACGAACTTCTCGGTGAGCGTGGAGTTTTGTTGGATAAGGTTGCATCGATACAGGCAGGGATTGAAGCTGCGGAGGCGGAAAAGGTTCTGTTGATTCAGGAGCGTGATCAGGCCTCTGCTTCAGCAGACATGATGCAGATCCGAAGCCTTGAACTAGAGGAAATAACCGTTTCTCTTAACCGTGATGTTTTGGGATTGCAGGAAGAGTTGGAGGCGGCGAAGGGCGCCCGCTTGTCCTTGCAGGAAAGCGTGGCACAGTTGGAACGCGAGCGTGAGGAGGCGTTGGCGGCACTGGGTGAAGCAACGGCCTCGGTGGCGGCGTTGACCGCACAACAGGCCGTATTCGAGGAAGGTTCATCGGCTCTGGAGT
>DAOLCW010000011.1:46621-52614 GCA_035327665.1 Kiritimatiellia bacterium | reverse complement strand
CCGCCCAGGACGTAGAGCTTGCCGTCGAGGGCCGCGGCAGCGAAGCGCAGGCGCCCCGCGCTCAGCCGGGTTGGGACGCTCCAGCGGCCCGTCGCCGGTTCGTCCTCCTCGACGAAGGCTTTATGGCCGAGGCTGGTGCTACCGCCGAGGGCGTAGAGCCTGCCGTTCAGCGCGACCGCGGCCTGAGCTCCCGTGGTCGCCGGCGCCGCGCGCGGCGACCACGCGTTGGCCGCCGGGTCGTAAGCCTGCATCGAGCTCGCCTGGCGGCGCACCCCGCTCGCCAGTTCGACCCCGCCAAGCACGTAGATCTTGCCGTTGAGCGCGACCGCCAGGTGGCCGCTGCGCGCCGGCGCGAGGGCCTGCCTGACGACCCAGGCACCATTGGAGGGGTCGAAGGACTCGACCGTCGCCACCGGGCTGCCGTCTGCGCCCGCGCCCCCGATGGCGTAGAGCTGCCCGTTCAGGGCGGCCGCCGCGAGCCCGGCGCGGGCCGTCGGCATGGGCGTGGTGGCGGACCAGAGGCCGGCGTCAACGGGCTGGAGCTGCAGGCCCGTCGCGGCGTAGCCCGCCGGCGGGCTCGCGGCCGTGCTCAGCACCAGCATCCCCTGGGCGAGGCCGGCGCCCGCGGGGCCCTGTGGGCCGGGCGCCCCCCTGGGCCCCTGCTGCCCCTGCGGGCCGGGCGCCCCCCTGGGCCCCTCCTCGCCCTGGAGCCCCGCCGGCCCCTGCAGCCCCTGCGCGCCCGGGGGCCCCGCCGGCCCTTGCGGGCCGGGCGCGCCCAGGGACCCCTGTGGGCCCTGAGGCCCCACCGGCCCCTGGGGACCCGGCTCGCCGATCGGCCCCTGAGGCCCGCTCTGGCTCCACGCGATGCGGGTCTCGCCGCTGCGGCAGGCGCCGGCGGCGCCGATGACCCGCAGCGACCCGTCCCGCGTGCTGACGCAGCCGTGGATCGTCTGGGCGCCCTGGGCGTTGGCGATGGCCCCGCCCACGAGCAGCAGCGCGACGAGCCCCAGCGCGACGCGGTGGGCGATCCGGCCCAGGGACTCTTGCTGAGACATATGGGCCTCCCTCGCGACCGCCGGCGGGCCCCGCGCGCGGCGAAACCGCCGCCCTCCAGGCGGCTACTGGCGCTGCCCGGAGGGCGGCGCCGCTCCGCGGCGAGCGCGGGCGCGCTACGCGGGCGCGGCCAGCTCGTGCAGCTCGCCGGCGACCTGGGCCACATGGGGGCGCACCAGCCGCGCGTAGTCGGCGTAGCTGATCGCCATCGTCTCGGTGTGGCTGCCCGGCTGGAACACGATCTGGGGCTGCGCGGCGATCATGGGGTCTATGTAGACCGGAATGCCGTACAGATTGCCGAAGGGCGGCATCGCGCCGATCGCGCAGTCGGGGAAGATCATCGCCAGCTCTCGCTCGTCCGCCAGGCGGACCAGGCGCGCCCCCAGCAGCTCGTAGACCCGGCTCAGGTCGACGCGGTAGGCCGCGGGCAGCACCAGCATCGCCGGCTGCGCGTCGGCGTCTACGACGACCACCTTCGCGATCATCAGCGCCGGCAGGTGCGCCGAGGCGGCCACCTCGCGCGCGGTGAATGCCGGCTGGTGCGTCTGGACCGTAAAGGGCACCTGGTTCGACCGCAGGTAGGCGGTCAGGGTCTCCATGCACGCCATGCCATGCCTCCTCTCCAGTCACGGGCTCTCGGCGACGCGGGCTGGAGCGCTGGGGCGGGGGTGCGAGGACGACGAAGCGGGGACGCGGCGGCCGCGCTCCCGCCCCAGCATAGCCCATTGGCGCCGCCGTGCGCGAAAAGGAACCGCCCCCGGCGGGGAAGATTCTGTCACACGTCGGCCACGGGTCGCGGCTTCATCCCCGTGGGTGACGGGAGCGACTCGCACAGGCGCCCCGCCGCTTGCTACACTACAGGCACACCCCACCACCGCTCCGCCGCACTAGCTCGGGGAGGTGAACTATGGTTGAGACCACTCGTGACGCCGTGCGCGAGGGCCGCCGCGTGGGCTGGGGCCTGCTCGCCATCGCGGCCGGGGCCCTCATCCTCATGATCGCCGGCGTGCTCGTGATCGCCCTGGCCGGGGGGCGGGAGCCGCCCCTGGCGCCCGCCTCGACGCCCGAGGGCGTGGTGCAGCGCTTCTTCGCGGCGACCTACCGCGGCGACTACGCCGGCGCCTACGCGCTGCTCGGCGAGTCGACCAGGCGCGAGCGCACCCTGGCCGAGTTCCAGGCGAGCATGCGCTACCAGCGCGACGGCGAGATGCGCGTCGACGCGGTCGCCATCCACGACGGGACGGCCACGGTCACGGTCACGGTGACCCACTTCAGCCCCGGCGGCCTCTTCGGCGGGGGCGAGTGGAGCACGCAGTACGACATGCTGCTCGAGCGCGACGGCGCGACCTGGCGCATTGTGGGCGAGCCGTTCTGGTAGGCCGGCCCGCCCGGGAGGTGCGCGATGACCGCCCAGACTGTGCGTCGCATCTACACCTATGTCGCGGCCTGCGTCGGCCTGCAGATGCTTGTCGGCGGGGCCGTCGGCCTGCTCTCGCTGCTCGTCGAGCGCTGGCTCGGCGGGGCCCCCATCGCCGCCCCCGCGGCCGTGGCGCTGCGCGTCGGCGGCAGCGTCGCCCTGGTCGCCGTGGGCGCTCCGCTCTGGGCCGCCCACTGGGCGCTCGCCCGCCGCGACGCCCGCCAGCCCGAGGGGCAGCGCTCGGCCCTGCGCCGGCTCTACCTCTACGCGGTGCTGCTGGTCGCGGCGCTCACCGGCATGTTCGGGCTCCAGTCCGCCCTCGGCCTGGCCCTCGAGAACCTCGGCCAGGCGCGCGGGCTCCTGCCCGCCCTCGACCCGCTCAGCTCGGCGGCCGTGGCGGCCGGGGTCTGGCTGGCCCACTGGCGCGTCGCCGGGGCCGACCGCGACCTGGTCGAGCCGGCCGGGCCGTGCGCGACGCTGCGGCGCTGGTACCTCGCGCTGACCATGTGGGTCAGCCTGGCGCTGGCCAGCTTCGGGGCCGGCGTGCTGATGCATGGGCTGCTGCAGCGCTTCGTCTTCGCCGCCCCCGGCTCGCCGCGGCAGCTGGCCATGCCCGCGGCCGCCCTGGCCGCCGGCCTGCTGATCTGGCTCCCCCACGAGCTCTGGTCGCGCCGCCTGGTGCGCGCCCCCGGCCCGCTGCGGGCCGACGAGCTCGGCGCGGCGCTGCGCCATGTCTACCCGGCCCTGGTCATGCTCAGCGGCCTGGTGGCCGCCCTGACCGGGCTCACCGCGCTGCTCGCGGCCGGCCTGCGGGCCGCGCTCGGCGCGGCCACCTGGGCGGGCGCCCTCGCCGAGGAGACGCGGGCCGCGGCGGCGGTCGTCGTCGCGCTGCCCGTGCTGCTCTACCACCGCGAGCAGCTCGTGGCGACGGCGCGGCTCAGCGGCGCGGCCGAGCGGGTCGGCGCGGTGCGCCGCGCGCTCGACTACCTGGTCGGCGCGGTGAGCCTGGCGGCCCTCTACTTCGGCCTCGGCGGCCTGGCCGGCACGCTGCTGCGGCTCTGGCTGGGCGCCGGGGCCGCGGCCGGGGCCGGCGCCTGGCGCACGCCCCTCAGCTGGTACGCCGCGACCACCATGGTCGCCCTGCCGGTCTTCCTGCTGGCGGCCCGGAGCGGCGAGAGGCGCGCGCGCCGCAGCCCCGACGAGGAGCTGGCCCTGGCCCGGCGGATCTACCTCTACGCGGGCCTGCTCTTCGGCGTGATCGCGACCGTGGTCACGGCGACGGGGCTGGTCGGGCAGGCCGTGGTGGCGCTGCTCGGCCAGGGCGGGGCCGGCGCCGCGGGCGAGATCGGGCGGCTCGCGGCCTACACCGCCCTCGGCGGCGCGATCGCCGCGGCCTTCGCCCTGCTGCTGCGGCGCGCGGGCGCCGCCCGCGGCACCGTGGGCGCCGGCTGGCGCATCGCCGTCGTGGCGGGCGAGCCGTTGTGCCAGAGCCTCGAGGCCGCCCTGGCCCACGAGCTGCCCGGCGCCGCCGTCGTCGCCCTCGAGGCGGCCGACACGCCCGGGCGGCGCGCGGCCCTGGCCGGCGCCGACCTGCTGATCGAGACGCCGGCCGCCCTGGGCGACCCGGCCCTTGGCGCCTTCGAGGGGCCGCGGCTCCTGCTGGCGGCCCCGCTGGCGGGCGCGACCCTGGTCGGGGCCCGCCGCGAGGGCCGGGGGCTGGCGCGCGAGGCCGCGCGCAAGGCGCGGGCCCTCGCCCTGGCGCGCCCCGGCGCCCCGGCGCCGCCCGCCACCGCACTGACCCCGACCCCGGCCTGACGACCGCGCGGGGCCTTGCATGGAGAGGAGGCGAACGCATATGCTTCGCAGTCGCATGCTGCTGCTGTCGCTCGGCGCGGTCGCCGCGCTGCTGGGCGCGTCCCTGGTCGCGCTGCTGGTCGGCGTCTCCCACGCCCAGGTGGTCACGCCGCCGACGGCGCTGCCCCTTGGCACGCCCTACCGCGCCGTGGCGACGGCCCCCGCCGCGAGCGTGGCCCCCGCCGCGAGCCTGCCGCGGACGATCGTGGTCGTGGGCGAGGGGCAGGTGGTGGCCCGGCCGCAGCTCGCCCGCCTCGAGATCGGCGTCGAGACCGTGGCGCCCACGGTCGCCGAGGCGGTCGAGCTGAACGAGGTGGCCCTGGCGAAGATGAACGCGAGCCTGGCCGACTACGTGGCGCCGGAGGAGATCCACACCACGAGCTACAACGTCTACCCCGAGCGCGACTACGAGGCCGGCGGCCTCGCGCCGATCATCGGCTACCACGTCACGAACATGGCCCAGGTGACCGTGCGCGACCTCGCCGCGCTGGGCGACGTGCTGGCGGCGGCGACGGAGGCCGGGGCCAACCAGATCTACGGGGTGAGCTACGACCTCGACGCGGGCGCCAGGGCGCGGGCCGAGAGCGAGGCGCGCGCCCTGGCGACGGCCAGCCTGCGCGCCCACGCCGCCGAGCACGCCCGGCTGCACCAGGTCCGCCTCGGCGAGCTGATCAGCGTGAGCGAGGCGGTCGGGTCGAGCGCGCTCACGCCCTACGCCTACGGCGAGGGCGCGGGCGGGGCGGGCGGGCCGACGATCACCCCCGGCGGGCTGACCGTGGTCGTGCGCCTGCAGGCCACGTACGCGCTCGCCGCCGCAGCCGGGCAGTAGCGCGCCCCTGGGTGGCCTGGGGGCGGCTAGCCGCCCCCCTCCGCGCGCAGCTCGGCCGTCTGCCTCAGAAGCTCCCGCACCTCGTCGTCGCCCACCGGCCTGAAGTCGTCGTACCACAGGCCGATCGCGCCGAGGGCGTCGGGGCGCTCGCAGGCCACCACCTCGTCCACCGTGGGCGCGAGCAGGCCGACGGTCTCGGGCGCGGCAACCGGCGCGGCGACGATGACGCGCGCCGCGGCCTGGGCGCGTGCCGCGGCGACGGCGGCGCGCATGGTCGCCCCGGTCGCCAGCCCGTCGTCCACCAGGATCACCGTGCGGTCGCGCAGCGCGGGCGGCGTGCGGCCGCCCCTGTAGGCCCGGGCCTGGCGCGCGATCTCGGCCTCGGCGCGCGCCGCGATCCGTTCGATCGTCGCGAGGCCGACCCCCGCGGCGGCGACGACGTCGTCGTTGAGCACGCGCAGCCCGCCCTCGGCCAGCGCGCCCAGGGCCAGCTCCTCCTCGCCGGGCACCCCGAGCTTGCGGACGAGGATCAAGTCCAGCGGGGCGCCAAGGGCGCGGGCCACCTCGAAGGCGACGGGCACCCCGCCCCGCGGCAGGGCCAGCACGAGCGAGTCTCGCCTGGCCACGTAGCGGTCGAGTCGGGCGGCCAGGGCGCGGCCCGCGGCCGCCCGGTCGGCGAAGCGCCGGCCCCGGCTCGCCAGCCATCCCCACAACCGTTCTCCCTGTGGCATCGGAGCCCCCTCGCGGGCGCGGCGGCCCTGCAAAGCCCCGGCTCACGCCTCGGACCGGCCCCGCCGGCACGGGCGTCCGGCACGGCAGAAGGACGGGGAGCCAGGCAAT
>DAOLCW010000011.1:0-20918 GCA_035327665.1 Kiritimatiellia bacterium | reverse complement strand
CCCCCACCCATTGATTGCATGCGGACGCGCAAACCCGCCCCCCAGGCCCTCCAACACCCTCACCTCATAAAACGCCCCCCACACCGCCACCGGCAGCAACAAACCCACCACCCACCTCAACTTCGAGATCATCACCGTAAAAACACCTTTCCAATCACCCCCGCATCCTGCCACGACTCCCCCCTCCGGACAAAGAGATTTACCGACTCCCCCTTCGCCTCCGCCGAAATGCCCCTAACCAACGCATCCCCGCTCAATCTACGACGTAAATAACGGACCCATCCTGATTCACACGCTTGCATCACATTGAATAAAAGCTGTTTACGCGCCGCATAACCTGGGGTATCCATCGGCCCCGTGGCAGCCACGGATAAATGTGCGCTCCGCTCAAAAGATTGACGCATCACATAAACCAGGACTTCTTTTTGATCACATTCGATTCCCCCCCAGGATCCTCCCTGATCTCATTCGGCTATTCAGGGAGTGGACGTTGAGCCTGTTCCCGCTTCTAAAAATCTTCCGGCTCGGCATTCTCATCACGGGCTTGACCGCTTGCCTGACGAACACCCAGGGGGCGCCCAGCCCGACCGTCTTGACCGCCACCCCCCGGCCAGACGGAGTCGAGCTTAGTTTCACCTCCCACGAAGACTTCCGCTACACCCTTGAATACCGCGACCAGTTAAGCGACGAAACCTCCTGGCAGGACCTTGAAGCCTTCCGGGAGATTCAAGGAACCGGTGACCTCCTCAGCTTTACCGACACCGCCATCGCCGCGCCCCATCTTCCTGTCCGGTACTATAGACTTCGCATCAAGGCCAACCCGCCAACCTCTGGCGCCGACTCCACTGTGCTTGCCCTCTATGAGTTTTCGGAGTCCACCCCCCAGGCCCAGCTCGTCCACACCAATGTCATCGCAACGGATTTCGGCCTCTCTGCAGGCACGCTCTTTTACGGAAGCTTTAACGCAAACACCTGGACCGGTTCCGGGGTTCCCTATGCTCAAGGCAATACCGGCTGGGGCGCGACCACGTCCTCTGAGGCGAAGTATTTCCACGTCACCGTGGTCGCGCGCGAAGAGGCCGCATTCTCCATCACCAATATCCGCTTTCTCGCCCGCGCCACAAGCGCCGGACCTGCGGTCTTCGGGGTGTTCATCAATGGCCAACCAATCGATGAGCAGAACATCGCCGCGGATACCACCACCGGAGTTGATCTAACCGTCCAAGGCTTTAACAACCTCACCCAGGCCGTCGTACGAATCGCCGGCTGGGCGAACGGCTCCCGCACGACCACCGGCGGTGGCCAATTCCGCATCGATGATGTTCGTCTCGAGGGGCTCTTGGGCTTGCTCGTGGTACCCGAACTACCCGTGGTCGCCAACCCCGCCCATTCCAGTATAAGCGCCACCTCGGCAACCTTGGGCGGTGAGCTGATCGATGACGGCAACTCCGCCGTAACCGAACGCGGCATCTTCTGGAGTACCCTCCCCGGATTCTCTCCCCCCGGCGAAGGCATAAAGATTTCCGAAAACGGTCTGTTTGCCCCAGGAATCTTTACCATGGCGGTGTTCGACCTCCCCCCGGACACCACCATCTACTTCCGGGCCTTCGCCGCAAACGCGGTCGGCATCGGCCTCACCGAAGAGGCCACCTTCACCACCCCGCTCGGCCCACCCTCCGTAACAAATCCGTCCGCTGCGGGAATCACCGAAACCACCGCCCTCCTCGGTGGCTCCGTGACCCACGACGGCGGCGAAATCATCGTTGAGCGCGGTGTCTACTGGAGCCTCACCCCCGAATTCGAACCGCCGGAACAAGGAACAAAAATCTCTGAATTCGGGGAATTTGAGCCCGGGGCCTTCAGCCTCCCGGTACAGAATTTGCCCGCGGGCTCCGAAATCTACATGCGAGCCTTTGCCTCAAACGCCGAACAAACCGGCTTCTCCCCCCTTTACACCTTCACCACAACCCGTGAAGACGAGTTGGCCTTCTATTCCTTCACCGGCAACTCAACCCATGCGGAAAGGGCCCGGGAAGCCATCCGCGCCGATGCGATCAGTGTCTCCTCCGGCAACTTCACCTTCCAATCTCCGGACGAAGGACAAACCGCCGAATGGCAAGCCCTGGGTGCGGCCAACCCGCAACTGGTCGCCGCGGGTGGCTGGGCCATCCCCCACCGGGCCGACGCCAAACATTTCCTCCTCACCCTCGCCACCGAATCCGGATGGCAAATGACCATCACCAACATCCGGTATCTCGCCCGCTCCACCTCACAGGGCCCTTCCGCCGTCGGCTTCGCCGTAAACAGCGATCCCCTCCACGAAGTGGACGCCCCCGCCAACACCGTGCTTCTCGTGGAATCAGCCGTTGCCGGGTACGCCGACATCACCGGAGCTGTCATCCGGATCGAGGGCTGGCACAATCTCTCCCGATCGACCACCGGCGACGGAGAACTGCACATCGACTCCATCATGATTCAGGGGGTTCTTTCCGAGGCGGTCGGCGTCGGTGAACCGGTCGTTACCTCCCCGGTCAGTTCGGCCATCGGCGCCAACTCGGCCACCTTGGGTGGTACCGTTGCCGAAACCGGAGGGACCACCATCACCGAACGCGGCGTCTACTGGAGCACCGTGGCGGATTTTCCCTTTGGAACCGGCACCAAAGTCTCCCAGTCCGGATCGTTCGATACCGGTCCCTTCTCGCTCGCCGTCTCCACGCTCCCCCCGGAAACCGTCATCTACTTCCGGGCCTTCGCGAGGAACGTCGCCGCCACCGCCTATACCGAACAACAGTCCTTTACCACTGCGGCCCAGGCAACCTCCTTGATCGCCCTGTATGAGTTCACCGGAGCGCTCGTCACCCCCCAGGCGCGCCACCCAGCCCTCACCTCATCCCACCTCGTCCATAAAAACGGCCGGCCCGGCACCGGGAACAACAACCCTTCCCAGTGGACTGGATCCGGGGTGCCCTATGCCCAGCTTGCCGGAGGTTTCGCCGAAACCGACATCCACCTCGCCCAACACTTTATCTACGCAATCGAAGCCCGCCCCGGATCCACCTTTGCCATCACCAACATCTCCTTCCTCGCCCGGGCAACCGCTGCAGGCCCCTCCGCCTTGAGCGTCTCCATCGACGGAGACATCATCCACACTCAGGACATGCCCAACGGCAGCATCCTTTCCGTCAATGTGCCGGTAACCGGATACTCCGAACAAACCTTGAGCCGGATTCGTATTCACGGATGGAACAACGGTTCCCGCAGTACCACCGGAACCGGACTCTTCCAGATCGATGACGTCCGAACCGAAGGCGTGGTCGCGGGAACCCCGCTCCCGCCCGTCCCCGGGGGGCGCCTCGTCCGCGTGGCCTCCTACAACATCGAAAACGGAATCGGCCAGGTCGGCGATGATAAATATAATGCCATCAAGTCCACCCTCGAACGAATCGAAGCCGACATCGTCGCCTTCCAGGAACTCTTCTTCTCCCAAAGCAACCAATGGGTCGCCCTCGCGGCCGAACTTGGCTACCCCCACACCGCCCTCGCCCCCGAAGGAGGCCAGCGCACCGGCTATTTCAGCCGGTACCCCATTCTCTCTACCCACTACGTCCAATCCCCCTCACCCGCCAATGAAATGGCCCGGCCCGTTGGACGCATCGTGGTCGATGTCCCCGAGGCAGAGACGCCCCTCGTCATCTGGAATGCCCACAAAAAAGCATTGGGTGACGACATCAACCAATTCCGGCGGGCCGTGGAAACCCTAAGAATCATCAATGACATCGATCAATATCGCACCGCCCATACCGGCCATGTCGCATACATCGTGCTTGGCGACATGAACGCCGATGTCTTCACCCAGCCCCAGTCCGTCTCGTTCAGCGAGTCATGGTTCAACGACAACCAGGCCAGCCTCCCGGCATCCTACCAATTGGGAGAGGACATTGAATTCCCCGTCGCCTACGCCTGGTTCCCCGACGAACGTTACGCCGACGGCCATCATGCCGTGCATCGCTCCTTCATGACCCAGGCCGACGGCAACGGACTGTACTCCTTCGAAGACAATTCTTTCATCTCCCGCCTCGACTATATCTACCTCAGCCCAGCCCTCGCCGAAGCCTTGCCCGTCGGGGAAATCTACAACTCCCACCATGACGGGACCTTCCCGGGCCTGCCCAAGGGCGGGACGCCCCTTCCCGCGAACACCAGCGGGGTCGCATCCGATCACCTGCCCATCTTCATCGATATTTACATGAGCCCCGAACCCGCTCCGGGCGACCTCGCCGAATCCAGTCCGAGCACCAGCAGCGACACCCTAACCCAGCATCAGGATTCCACCTTGTTTTCCGGAATGACCGTTCCTCACCCCGTCGACGAGGAGGGTGATCCAGCCCCTCCCGCCGCCGCTGATCGGCCCGGGACTCCCTCCCTCATGGAAGTGGCGTTGGCGACCCGGCTCGAGATCGTTCCCTTGCCGGAGAACTTCGTCGAACTTCAATTCCCCTCAGTGGAAGGGTTCCTTTACACCATCGATTCCCTGTCCGACGCAAACGTGAACGGATCATGGAGCGTGGTCAAAGACTACGAGCAAATCGCCGGCACGGGAGAACCCATTTCACGCGGATTGGAACTCCCACCCTCCAATGTGGCCGTGCGCTTCTATCGCGTGCGGGTGGAACAGCGGGTGGAACAGGATCAGTAAGCCGTGAATGGAAACCTTGACCACGCCAGAATCCTCGGGCGCGACCCCAAAGTCGAATCATGCGGCAGTACCCGCAAAACCCCTTTTCTTGACGTCCACCCCGGTTGATGCAACTTTTCCGTGAACTTGGCTTGAAATATGCTATCAAACTTATGAACACTTGCCGTTTGGGTATGCGCTTCGGCGCGAAGGGATACGTATGATGATCGATACTTGGCGTCGAAGCCTTTTGTTTTTCGCAGGGACCACCCTGGTGCTGCTTTCCACGGCGTGGGGGCAATCCACGCGTCCCGGGATGGGGTCGATTCCCTACGCCGACGCTCAAGGCACCGGCGTCACCTTCCGGGTGTGGGCCCCCAATGCCACCGCAGTGGGCGTCAAGGGTACATTCAACGGGTGGGCGACCACCACCCTTTTCAGCGAAGGCAATGGCAACTGGTCCCGCGACATCGCCGGAGCCGCCGACGGACAGGAATACAAATTCCGCATCAACAATAGTTTCGACAAACGCGACCCACGGGCCCGGAGGGTCGTCAGTTCGGCCGGCAATTCCATCATCTACGATCCCCACACCTTCGACTGGGGTGACACCCCCATTCCCCAACCCTGGCGAAACGATGTCGTCCACTACCAAATGCACATCGGCACCTTCGAGGGCGGATCGGTCCCTCGCACCTTGGACCATGCCATCAGTCGCCTCGATCATGTCCAGAGCCTCGGCATCAGCTCCATTAAACTCATGCCCATCGCGGAATTTGCCGGGGGCCTGAGCTGGGGCTACAACCCGGCCGACCTTTTCGCCATCGAAAGCGCCTACGGCGGACCCGACGCCTTCAAGCGCTTTGTCAAAGCCGCCCACGAACGCGGCATCGCCATCTTCATGGATGTCGTACACAACCACTACGGCCCCTCCGATCTCGACATGTGGCGCTTCGATGGCTGGGGCGTCGGCGACTTCGGCGGCATCTACTTCTACAACGACAACCGCGCCTATACCCCATGGGGAACCACCCGCCCCGATTTCGGACGCCCGGAAATCTACAGCTTCATCCGCGACCAAATCATGATGTACGTCCAGGAATACCGGGTCGGCGGCTTCCGCTGGGATTCCGTCTACAATATCATTAACACCGACAACGGCTACAACCAACAAGGCCATCATCTCCTCCGCGATATCAACTGGGAACTCGCCCAAAACTATCCCTATGTTATCCGCGGATCCGAAGACAACGCCTTCGACTACAACATGAACTTCGAAAACGTGTGGGATGTCGGCTACCGTTGGGATCTGCATGGCCAGGTCACCGCCAGCTCCGACGCCAATCGCAACATGAACACCGTCGCCGGACTCCTCCAAAACTGGGCCAGCCACCAACGCGTCGTGTTCTCCGAGGCCCACGACTACATCGCCCGCACCCACAACCGCAGCCGCATCCCCACCGAAATCGACAGCAGCAATCCCGACAGCATCTGGGCCCGCAAACGCGCCCTCCTCGCCGCTGGCATCGTCATGACCACCCCCGGCATCCCCATGATTTTTCAAGGCCAGGAATTTCACGAAACCCTCGCCTTTCACGACGACACCCCCCTCCGGTGGTCCCGCACCAACACCTACGCAGGCATCGTACGCTCCTACCGCGACCTCATCCACGCCCGCCGCAACCTCCTTGGCGGCACCCAGGGCCTCAAGGGCACCGGCATCAACGTTCATCACATCGACAATAATAACAAAGTCATCGCCTACATCCGGTGGGATGCCGGCGGGCAGGCCGACGACGTCCTCGTCGTCGCAAACTTCAGCGCGACCGCGTGGAACAACAACAGCTACAGCATCCCATTTCCCTCCGCTGGCACCTGGTACCGAATCTACAACAGCGACTCCACCACCTATCAAGCCGACTTCGGCAACATCGGAGCCGACATCGTGCAGGCCTCCGGTTCCCCCGCCACCGCCACCGTAAACATGGGGATGTACAGCCTCCAGATCTTTTCCAAGACCCCGCAATCCGGGATCCCCGGCGTCGCGACCTTTTCGCCATCCCCCATCGCCGGCTGCGTTCCCGTCACCATTACCTACACCCCCAACGATGGCCCCCTCAAAGACGTCGACCCGCCCTCTATTTACCTCGGCGTGGACGGCTGGCAAAACATCATCGAGCAGCCCATGGCGCCCGCAGGCAACGGCTCCTTTACCTATGTGCATCAGGTCATCGAAGGAACCCACCAGGTGAATGTCGCGTTTCATAACGGCCTTTCCGGAGCGAGCCGCATCTGGGACAACAACAACGGCCAGGACTGGATCGCCCCGGTCACCGGGTGCCTGATCACCGATCTCGCCAGCATCACCATCACCAACCCGCTGGTCGACATCACCGTCCCTCATAGCCTTCCCAGCTATACCCTGCAGGGCGAGGCGACCCTGCTCGCCGGAACCATCTACTGGACCAACGCCCTCACCATGGGCGGGGGAAGCATCGCCGCCGCATCCAACTGGAGCATCGCCTCAATCCCCCTCGCCGTTGGAACCAACCTGATCACCGTCAATGGATTCGGGGCCGCCCCCCCGGGAGGCGTGATCGCCACCGACGCCGCCAACCACGGCGTCTACCTCGACGGCTGGCAAACCGGCGACAACGGCGGGACCGGATTCGAAGGATGGGAACTCTCCACCACCGGGCCCAATGCCGGACACTTCCGGGCCACCGCCGCCAACAACAGCCGCCTCAACATCGGCCCCGACGCCTGGGGCTTGTGGGCAAACTCCGGAAATGCCGCCAACGCCTACCGCCCCTTCGGCTTCGCCCTCCGCTCCGGCGACACCGTCCGGGTCGCCTTCGAAAACAACTGGATCGGAACCACCTATTCCGCCGGCATCGCCCTCGTCAACGACCAGAACCAGTACCTCGTCTCCTTTTTCTTCACCGGCGGACAAACCACCTACCGGATCGACGACAACACCCTCAACCGCGATACCGGTATCAGCTACACCGATGCCGGACTGAACCTCGCCTTTACCCTCACCGGCACCAATACCTACCAACTGCGGGCCGGATCCACCACCCTGTCCGGAACCTTCGCCGTCCGGACGGATGGCCGGGCCACCAAGCTGCGGGCGTGGAACAACAGCGCCGGGCCCGGGGAGGATTACAACGTTTACGTGAACTACCTGTCCATCACCAACGCCGCCGGTCAGCCCCCGCCCGTGTCCGATAGCGTGAACATCATTCGCCTCGAACCCCTCGGACCGGTATTCGCCCCCCGCGACCCCGTGGATGCCGTGACCGGCGTCGCCACCTCGTTCACGGTCAGCGCGAGCGGGGATCCGGCGCCCGTCCTCGCCCTCGCTTCGGCGTCCACATCCAGCGGTTATGCCTTCGATCCGCAAACCGGGACGCTCGCCTACACCCCGCCTTATGAGGATGCAGGCACCCAAACCTTCACCTTCACCGCCGCCAACAGCGCCGGTGCCGCCACCCAGTCGGTGAGCGTCGTCGTCGCCCTCGCCGCCCCCCCGCCGCCCGCGCAGCTTTGGATCGACCCCACCAACGCCACCAGCGCCACCGCAAATTGGCCCCCCGTGCCCGCCGCCGCATCCTACCGGCTCGATGCCCATACGTCGCCCGGATTCACCCCCGAAGCCTTCGGCCCCGGCGACATCGAAACCTTCTCCGGAATCGGGGTCGGCAGCAGCGCCTACCTCACCCGCATCTGGACCAACAACGGAATTGTCTGGACCGCCTACAAAGCCCGCACCGACCAGACCATCGACGGCCCCGCCATCCAATTACAAAACGCATCCGGGGCCTACCTCGTGTCCAGCGTCATCACCGGCGGCGTCCAGGAACTCTCCATCCTCTCCCGCCGTCCCGGCGGTTCGGGCTCCTTCGATCTCTTTGTGAACAGCACCAAGGTTGCCACCAACATCCCCCTAAGCTCCTCCGTCACCACCACCCTCGTCACCGGCATCGACGTCAGCGGACCCTTCACCCTCATGATCAGCAACAGCGGCTCGGTTCGCGCCACTTTCGACAACCTTACATGGACCAACGCCCTCCATCCGGGCGGCGCCTTCGTCCCCGGTTACGAAAACCGCGAAATCCTCGAAACCAGCCATACCATGACCGGACTGACCGCCCAAACAACCTATCACGTCAGGTTGCGCTCCGTAAACGCGACCGGCGAAAGCGCCCCTTCCCCCGTCGCGTCCTTCACCACCCCCGAAACGCAAGGGTTTACCGACCTCAACGGCAACGGCATCCCCGACGAATGGGAACTCCACCACTTCGGCTCCCTCGACGCAGTAACCGAAACCTCCGATCACGATGGCGACGGCATGCTCGACATCGAAGAGTACATCGCAGGCACCGACCCCAACGACCCCGAAAGCCGGTTGCTCTTGCGCTACAACCCATCACCCGCCAACGGAAACGGCTCCGTTGTCGTCCACTGGACCAGCGTGACCGGACGGGTATATCAAATCTCCCGCAGATCCAGTCTCCTCGAACCCGAAACCCTTATCGCCGACGCCCTCGAAGCCACCCCTCCCCTCAACGTCTACACCGATCAGCCCCCCCGGCAATCCTCCCTCTACTACCGCGTAGGCGTTCAGCTCGCTCCCTAGAGAGGTTAAAGAATATGCCGCGTTCGTCAGAACGCCAATGAGAATACCTGAAGTAAAGCCGACCGCCGTCTCACGACGGCAGCTGCGAAAATAGTTAAACCGCTCCAGCTTTTACCCATCGCGAATACCTTTCGGTATAAACGCGACGCAAACGCCCTACAACATCCGGAGGTTCGTAGGGCGGGAACGGCTGAGCGAAGCGAAACCTTTCCCACCCCTCTGGCGGGTCTCGCCGAGCCGAAAACAGGTTTTGATACCATTACCCAAAACATCCTGACCCAAATCGCGCCCATCGGATCGGGGCGCTACGAAGTGGGGACAACTTACGGTAGCGCCGAAATCGGTTCGGCGGAGATCCGGAAAGTTGCACCAAAATGTGATGGGTAAAGCTATTAGAACATAATGCCTGCGGACGCGCAGGCGTGTTGGGTCGAAACATTGTAAAGGCGAGAGCGCGGCCCTTACGGAGCCATCGCCCGGATCGCCGCATCAATCTCCGCCAGCCGCCCCAACTTCAACACCTTCTTCGCCCCTTTTCCGCACACCCCATACGAAAGCTTCGTCACCACCTGATGCACCGAAGGAATCCGCCGCGGCTCCACACTGAACGCATGAATTCCTATCCCCACCAAAAACGGCAGCATCCGCGGGTCCGCCGCCATCTCCCCGCAAAACGACAACGGCCGCTTGTGCTTCCGCGCCGCCACCGCAATCCGCTCCAATGCCCGCAACACCGCCGGATGGTGAGATACATAAAAATCCGACAACTGCTCGTTCGTCCGGTCCACCGCAAGGATGTACTGCACCAAATCATTCCCCCCGATCGACAAAAAGTCCGCCTCCCGCGCCAACTCCTCCACCACCCCCACCGCCGCCGGCACCTCAATCATCACCCCCAGCTTCGGCGACCCATGATGCGCAACCCCCTCCCTCGCAAGCTGGGCAATGCACTCCCCCACCACCTTCCTCGCCTCCACAAAATCCTCCACCGACGAAATCAACGGAAACATGATCCGCACCTTCGCATCCACCCCCGCCCGCAGCATCGCCCGCAACTGCTGCTCAAACACATCCCGGTACCGGAACGAAAAACGGATCGCCCGCAACCCCAAAAACGGATTCGCCTCCGCCGAGCCAGGACCATAGCTTAAAATTTTATCCCCCCCCACATCCAGCGTCCGGAACGTGATCTCATGCCCCGCCATCTCCTCCACCAACCGCCGGTACACCCGGTACTGCTCCTCCTCCGACGGAAAACTCGTCCGCACGATAAACGGAAATTCGCTCCGGTACAGCCCCACCCCCTCCGCCTTCAATTGCTTCGCCGCCTCCAGCTCGCTCAGCATGTTGATGTTCGCCATCAGCCGCACCCGCGTTCCATCCCGCGTCCGCGTCTCCGGGCCCATCCGCTCCCCGTAACCCTCCGCCTCCCGCCGCGTCGCATCCAACTGGTCAAACTGAGCCAAAATCTCCCCGTCCGGGTTCAAATACAAATTGCCCTGATCCCCGTCCACCAGTAGCCGCAACTCCCCCCCCTCCTCCAGCAACCGGGGCTCATTCACCATCACCATCGGCAAATCCAGCGAACGCGCGAGAATCGTCACATGCGCGGTCTCGCCTCCCCCCACCAGCACCAGCCCCTCCGCATTCTGCGCCGACAACTTCAAAATATCCGACGGCAAAAGCTCCCGCGCCACAATCACATGATCCGTGTAATCCGGGCTCTCCTCATTATCCCGCACCAGATTCCCGATCAACCGGCGCCCCAAATCCTTCACATCCTGCACCTTCTCCTGCAACCGCGGATTCGGGCTCTTCGCAAACAGCCGCACATACTCCGACACCACCCTCACAATCGCCTCCCGCGCGCTCAGCCCCCCCCGGATCAAATCCCCCATCGCCCCCGAAAACTTCCGGTCCTTCAAAATCAAAATATGCGCACTGAAAATCATCGACGCCACATCCGCCAACCGCCGGTCCATCTGCACCTGAAGCGCCTCCAACTGAATCTCCGTCTGCTTCAACGCATACAGAAAATCCTCCAGCGTTCCCCCCGGCAGCGTCAACGACCCCTCATCCACAAACCCCTCCGCCTCCGCCCCGATCACCACCGCCCTCCCCCGCCCATGGCCCCTCGCTCCCGGACGACCCTTGATGAACTTCGGCAACGGCTCCGCCGGAGGCCCCTTCGCCTCCGCCGCCAGATCCGTCCGGATCCGGTGCAACGCCATCAGCAGCTTCGCATTCTCGATCGTCGACGCCAACTGCGCCGCAATCGCGATCAACGCCTTCGTATCATTCTCATCAAAATAATCCTGCACCGGATCCTGCAGCACCATCACCCCCACCCGCACCAATCCCCGCACAATCGGCACCGCCAGAAACGCCTGATACTTCTCCTCCTCGATCCCCGGAAAAAACTTGAAGTTCGGGTTGTGGAACGCACTCCCCTCCCGGATCGGACGCAACTCCTTCAACGCAATCCCCGACAACCCCTCCCCCAGCTTCAGCCTCACCTTCCCCACCGACTCCTTGTTCAATCCCTGCGTCGCCCGCAGCACCAACTCCTGCCCGTCCTCATCGTACAGGTAAACCGAACAAACCGCCGCCCGCATGTGGTACGCCACCACACTCACCACCGTCTGAAGAAAATCCTCCAAACTCGCGCTTCGCTCAAAAAGCCCCGCGAGCTCCCCAATGTTGCAAATCAAATCAACGTTATCTTTCCGGGAGGGCATATCAAGAGAACAGATACAGCCTCTTCCCCCGTTTCACAAGCGCCACGTAGTCCCCTACGGCTCTAACCCCACCCTCACCCGGTAAAACCACGGCGGTTCCAATGGCGGAGCGTCCGTGATCACATTGATCGGCGGTATGGCCGGAATCCCCGACGTGAAGAACGTGAACGGTTCCCCAAGGTCCTGCTTCCGGCCCACCGCGTAATACCTACCCGTCGCGCTTTGCCACTGAATGACAAACCCGCCAGCTTCCACCGGCTCTACCCGCGTCTCCAGCGTCTGGGTTGGATCCGTCGGATCCGTGCCCGCGATATACTCCTCCCAATCCAGAAGTCCATCCCCATCGAAATCCGACGTCCCCGTCACCGCATCCAGCGAACCGAAGAAAAAGATCTCCCACTCGTCCGGTATCCCATTGTTGTTGCTATCCACAAACGGGATCACCTCAAACCGGTTGGTTACCGGAACTGCGGCCAGCCAGTTCGTATCTCCCGGCTGGGACACCACGAGAACCACCTCGCCCACCTCCCCAAACGCCAATTCTCCCTCCTCGATCCACGCCGGCCCCGACTCCACCAGGAATCCCACCCGCAGACCCGAGTCCGCCGAACCCGAAAGCGCGACCCGGCTAGTAACCACCTGATTTCCCAGCAATGTAAACTGAATCGACTGAGGTGCCCGCGTCACCACCCACAAAACCTCCGCCGAAGCCGACCCGTAAAGCTCCTCATCCAACGGGGTAAACACCGCCGTCAATAAATTCGTCCCCGCATTCAGCAAGGCTCCCGCTGCCGGCTCAAAGTTAAACGTACCCTCCACCGAAGCCTCCGCATTCAACTGCACCGGTCCCAACAAGGTTCCATACACTGCCGCCACCGGCTGCGGCCACGTGATCCATGGGGAAACCGTCGAAACCAGCACCGCGTTGGTCACCGACACCGCCGCATTCCAATCGTCATTCCCTGGTTGACGAGCCGCCACCCGCACCTCGCCGCTGCCCGTAAACCCAAGATCCGCCCCCTCCAAGTAGCCCGGACCCCCTACCACCTCAAAGCTTACCGGCAATCCCGAGTTCGCCGTCGCGGCCAGTGTCACCACCGACGTGGCAACCTGATTCCCCGGATGCGGAAAATCGATCGATTGATCCGCCCTCAAGACCGTCACCGAAGCGATCTGGCTCGTCGACACCCCAAATACATTCGACGCAACCACCCGGTACCACCCTGCGTCCGATCGGAGCAACGGAGAAAACACCAGACTCTCGTTGGTCGCGCCCGGAATCGCCGCCCCATCCTTCAACCAGGCCAGGGAGAACG
This sequence comes from Kiritimatiellia bacterium, assembly GCA_035327665.1. Lineage (GTDB taxonomy): Bacteria > Verrucomicrobiota > Kiritimatiellia > CAIVKH01 > CAIVKH01 > DAOLCW01. Next base: position 7,547 of record DAOLCW010000011.1, on the reverse strand, counting down.
GACCCTCCCCGCCGACCGCCACCGTAAGGTTCGTAACCGCTCCAAATGTGTTTGTAAACGACACCGGCTGCACCTCGAATACCGGAGGCGAACTCGTCCGGATCACCCGGACCGAGGTCGACGTCGAGACCACCGCAGGCGGCGCGCTCGTCATCGTCAAGTCGTTGATGTAAAAATTATGATCCTCCCCGGGTCCTGCGCTGAAGTTCCACGCCCGAAAACGCGTCGGCCTCCGGTCCGTACGCGCCGCCAGCGTACCGGTCAGCGTCGTCGCGTTGACCGTCAACTGGTATGTGCTCTCCGAGGTCAGCGTCAGGGCCAGGTTGATCCCGCTGTCCGTGTAGCCTACCCCCGAATTCCGGTCCAAAATCGAATCATTGATCCGGTAAGTGCTCCCCCCTCCGGTAAACAAGAATTCAAACAACCACTCGCCCGCCGCATTCAGCAAAGAAATTCCCACCGACGACCCCGTCGCGATCCAATTGTTGTCGAAACCCAACCGGAGCGTGTCCCCCGGCCTCATCGCATGCACCAACGGACGCAACGCCACCGCAGTATCCCCCGAATTCGCCCACAATCCCCACGCCGGACTCGCCAGGCTCAACCGCGTGTTCCCCGGCAACGACGCCCGGAAATGCCCCGCATTCGCCCCCGTCGCTTGCAGGATCCAGCCATGGAAGCCATAGCCTCCATTATCCCCCGTCAACCAACCGGATGTGTACGCGGAATCCGCCGCCGCATCGAAAGCCAGTACACTTCCCAACGGGCGGTTCGTCGCACTGATCACCACGTCATTTGTTCCCACTCCCAGCTCAGGAATCACCAAGGCCCATTGCGACGTCACTCCCCCCGAACCAACCGCCGACGTCAGCAGGTTCGACCATCTCAAACCGCCGACCAGATCCGAACCAGCAATCCCCGAAACCGCAAACTCAACCGTCTCAAACGGCACCGTCACCGGACCAACCGGATTCGTAACCGCAAGGTAGACATTGGTCGTTCCCGTGCCGCTCATCGGTACCACCTGCGCCGCGCCCCCGCCCGCCGTCTGCACCGTCAGCGACGACCCGAAGAACCCCGGGCTCGCGGGCGCGAATACAATCGGTACATCCCTCGACGACAACGCCGCAAGCGTCCCCGTCCACCCCCCTGAAAAGCCCGCAGGAAGGATCATGTTGGTGACCTGGAGCGACTGCGGAAAATCATTGTGAAGCACGAAGCTCCGCGTTCGCTGCCCCCCCACCGCCACCCCGCCGAAATCCAATGCCGACTCCACCCGGACCGCCACCGAAGCCACCGCCACCTGGCCCGTGATGAAATATTGGCCAACCGATGCATAATCCGTATAGCCCGATGGAGAACTCGACATTGGGTTGCCCACCCCCACCGCCGAAACATGTAAAAAGTACGTACCTCCACCCACCGTCGTGTCGATCGTCGCAAAGGTGTTTCCCGCCGGATTGTTGTCGGCCAAAAGCGTCATCGCGCTGTCATACAATCTTGCCCGCAAATCCACGTTGCCGCCTCGCGTGTTCACCGGACTCCGCCACGGATTCACATGCAGCTTCACCGCGCCCGCTCCCGCCGTAAACGAAAAGACATCCACATCGTTTAACGCATGGATCACACCCTTGTTCACATTCGTGACATTCGCCGGATCGGTTTCCGGCGTCGAAGCCCGCACCCGGCCGTCCGCATCCACCACAAGGGGCGTTGCCCCCGCGTTGTTGTTCCCGTGATCGTCCGCCCGGTACCCGAGATACCCCGCGATAATCGCCATGTCATCCTGGGTATTGTTCGCAAGATAATAATCTCCCTTGCTCCATTGGCTCACATTCCGGTTGTACCCCGTACCCATGATCGGCCCCCACGAGGTATCCCCCGTACCATGCCCCCCATAGTACTCTTGGCCATCCGTCCGGCCATCATGCGACAAATCCAAATTGTGCCCGAATTCATGAGACCCCGCCTCCGCAATGTAATCCTCACGATTCGATAAATTGTCATGATACACCCACGCCGGATGGTAATAGGTATAATTCGAAAGATTGTACACCCCCACATACGCCACCCCGCCCGCATTCTCCCCAAACGGATTAAACAAACCGTCCCGGTCCACCCGGCTCGTAATCAGCACCCGCCCCGTCCGCCTCCCGAACGACGCCGGACGTACCGTGGTTACGTTAATGTTGAAACTCGAAAAATCCTCCGCCATCCGCTCCCAAATCCGCCGGATCGCTACCTGCTCCGCCGGGCTGAACGTCGTCAAATCGGTATCCGTGCTGAACGGCTTGGCCTTGAATACACTCCGCCCAAAGGTTGTATTCGCATTCCACGCCGTATTCACCACATCGTACCCCTCAAAATCGAGGAACAACGTATTCGGCGCCCCCGGCCGACTGCTAAACTTCAGCGAATCCGGAAACGGGGAAATCGGAAGCGAAGATCCCGAAACCGGCGGGTCGGACGGCCCAACCTCCGGCTCCTCTCCCGTCATCATCGGGGAAGAACAAACGTAAAACACCCCGCCCTCCGAGTCGGCATGCAACGACTCCAGATCCTCAGGCGGAAACGAAAACCTGTTTAACCAATCCAGTGCCGCCTGCCGGGCCGGGGGAGCCAATTCCTCCAACCGGTCTCGAAGCGGGCTCTGCGGCAAATCCCTAAAGGTCCGCACCGGACGATGGTTCAACCCCATCATCCGGATTTCCGCAGGCGGATGCGGCCCCCACACCTCCTCCTCCCCCCTCGCCGGAATCCACAGAATCAACCCGGAAAAAACCACCCCAAGCCAAACCCTAAATCCCAGCAAATATCTACCTGGCATCACACTCAACTCCCTGCGGCCCCCCCGATCAACTCCGACGTAATCCAATCTACACCGCTTCCCGTCATCGGCAAACGGCATCACACTTCAACCGCGCGAGTCGCCCCTCAGGTCGCTGCCTCCACCCCAAGGAACCTAGGCGGCCCGGGCCAAGCGCCGGCGGACCCCGGAAAATACCGCCAGCCCCACCGCAAGCAGCGAAACCACCGTCGGCTCCGGCACCACGTTCAGGGTCTGGCCGCCCGCTGAAGCAAAATCGAAGATCGGGGTAGGAGCAAACTCATTATGAGAATATTCAAACACCGCCGATTGGTAGTAGTAGCCCGCACCGCTCGGAATCGGCGCGGAAACCCCTTGGTTCCAGGCTGACAACGTCAACTGAGGAGCGTCGAACACCCTCACGTAGTAAAACCCGCTTACATTCACGCTGTATTGCAAGCCCGGAAAGATCCCCGGCTCAAACAAATCGTCGCCCTGACCCGCGTGCTGAATCTGAACCACCACATCATTGCCGCTCGTTCCATTCCCCGACCCCACAAACGAAGACGGCGTCGATCCCAGTGTAATCTGAATCAACTGGGCAAACGCCCCCGCCGTTGGATCCGTCTCGCTCGCCGGAAGCGGATTCCCGCTAAAATCGTTGATGATCACGCTGTTCAACCAAATCAAATCTCCCCGGGCAAGCCCGGCCACCAAACCCATCGCGGCAAGAACAGACACAAACCAGACTCGTTTTTGACTCATCATTTCTTCTCCATGATCGATTATCGCTATTGTGCGGGATACGGCCTCGGCGCCGCCCACATAAAATTCTCCCCCGCCCGGCTTCGATACCAAAATCCCTGATGCGGCTCCAGAACAACCCCATCCGCCCAAGACTGTGGACTCCCCGCAAAACGCCACCGCGGAGCGTTGCCGTTGCCCGGATCCGGACGGAGGAAATACGTCTTGTACTGTTCAGCCGGAAGAGCATCCGGATCGAAAACCGTGATGTTGTCCGCCGTCGCCGAGGAGGTCGTCGCTACCCCGTTGGTCAACCCCGCCTCCCCCAACGTCATCGGGGCGCTGAACGGATTCGAGAGCAATTGCAAACCCGGAACGATTGCTGTATCCACGTAATCGGCCATCTGTACATCCCCCACGATCACATTCGTCACCGCGCTCGCCGAACGATTGATGTACCAGAAACCTTGCCCCGGATGCAGGTAAACATTGGTCGCCCAGAACTGCGGGCTCCCCGCAAACCGCCACATCGGCCTGCCTCCCTCGTTCGGATTGTTCCGCAAATAAAACGTCCGATACCGGTCTGATAACGGCTGATCCAGGTCGTAGATCACAACATTGTCGGCCAGAGCCGATGAATTGTTCGCCGTACCTGCCGTTCCGATCACCTGGTCGAGATTCCCCGGCAGAGCGTCCAGAGGCACCCCCAGAATCTGCCGCCCCCCCGCCACCGATTCAGGATTCGCCACCACCTTCTGCACCCCGATCACATTAACCGAGTAGACCGTGGTTTCCCCTGGCAACCGCATCGCTCCCAAAAGGGCAAATCCCAGAGCATACAGAAAAAAATGAATGTGCTTCATCCCGGTATCAACTATGTACAAAACAAAGGTTTTGGGTAATGTACGCAAAAACCCTCACGTGGGATAGGTATTTTTCCTGTTTTCTTTTCCCGGAATCTCCCGCCCCTCGCAAAATGCACAAACCATTTTCGCCCAAAATGTTAAATGTCAAAAAAACCTGGCTTTGGATCGGATGGGCCTGCATCTCCCTTGCGACGCCCGGCCACGCCCAGTTCATGTGGCTCAATAGCGAGCCCGCCACCTACGAAAATGGAGAACCCCTCCCCGGAGAGTTCGGCAACCCCGCAGCAAGCTGCCTCGTTCAACTCATCTACGCCGGGGCCAACCACACCAACAACCCCGCAATCCCCGCCGGACTCGGTGTAACCGGCGACGACCTCGTCGTCGACTGGGGCTACATCAGCGAGGGCGACGACCTCGTCGTCGACTGGGGCTACATCAGCGAGGGCGACGACCTCGGCGAATCACCCGGCATCTTCCCCGGAAAGACCGCCTCCACCGGCCTCGTCCCCAACGGTTACTACTTCGTCCGCGTCTGGTCCGCCCCTTCCCCGGACATCACCCTCGGCCTAGTCTCCACCTCCCCCACCAACCGCTACCTCGACTCCCAACTCTGGCCGTACATCCCCCCCGTTGAATTCAATCCGCCCCCAACCTTCGATTTCCTCACAACCAACTCCCTGATCGTTGCCACCACCCTTATCCCCGGAGCCGACTCCGACAACGACGGCCTCCCCGACTGGTGGGAGTTCCTCTACTTCGGCGGCATCACCAACGCCAACCCCACCATCGATTCCGACGAAGATGGAACCGACAACTTCAGCGAATTCCTCGCCGGCACCGACCCCACGGACTCCGCATCCACCTTCGAATTCACCGGCATCCAACTCAACGGTACCCACATCACCATTCAGTGGAAGAGCGTTACCAACCGAGCCTATATCTTTCAGGCTTCCCCGAACCTCTTCGCCACCCCTCCTTCGTTGATCACCAACCTCCCCACTCCCGCATCCGGCTCCTTGATCCTCCAGCCCGCATCACAAGACCCCGCCCAATCATTCCGGCTTCTCATCGAATAAGCCCAACCACTCTGTCTTGATTTTCCCGCCCCGATGATCAGACTCGGTTCCGCCTTGCCGGAAACCTTGTCATGACCGCCACCCCCAGCCCCCCAGCCCCGCCCCCGCCAACCAACGGCTGGAAACGCCTTCATGCCTCCATCGCCTGGGCGATTTCAATCAGCGGCCTCGCCTCCATCATCCTCCTTTCCGTCGACCGCTTCCATCCCGCCCTCCCCCTCGGCTTAGGGATCGCTGCCGCCCTCGTCTCCCTCCTTGCCACCCCTCCCGCCCGCGCCCGGTGGCCTCGCATCGGCTGGTGGATGCTCGGCATCCTCCTCCTCGGAGCCATCCTCCGCTACCCCGTCTTCTCCCATCAAACCGGCGGCTACGACCCCGGCCTTTACGTCAACATGGCCGCCAACTACCTCCATCACGGCAGCCTCTATCACCACGACCCCCTCTACCCAAACCTCACCCCCGCCCAACGCATCCTCTACAACCTCAATGGCGGCATCAAATTCTCCGGCGTTGAATGGACCTCCCCCGCACGCGAGGCCCTCATCATGCCCTTTTACCCCCTCCATCCCGCATGGATGGCCATCTCCGCATGGATGCTCGGACCCGATCGCGGCGGAATCGCCCTCCTCCTCCTTGGCCTCTTCGCCGCCGCCGGACTCGCCGGACTCGCCCACCTCTGCGCCCCTCGCCAACCCGCCGCCCCCCTCCTCGCCCTCGCCTTCGCCGCCCTCAACCCCGGACTCGTCTTCCTCTCCCGCTTCCCCGTCGGCGAAACCGCCGCCCTCGCCATGAGCGCCAACGCCTTCTACTTCCTCGGCCTCGGCCTCCAGCGCTGGCGCGAACATCGCAAAGGAACCCCCGAACTCATCCTCTCCGTCCTCCTCTGGGCCGCCCTCGGTTACATCCGCATCGCCGCCCTCTTCATCCTCCCCTTTCTCGCCCTCCTCTTCCTCGTCCTCTGGATCGCTTTTCCCGACCCCAAAACCCGCCTCCGAACCTCCCTCACCTTCATCGCCTACACCCTCATGTGGCTCCTTTCCATGGCCTTCTACAAATGGAAAATGCCCTCCCTCTACAACCCCATCGCCACCTTCCTTGCCGACGCCACCCCCGCATGGGCCTGGCCTGCCCTCGCCCTCGCCTCCCTCGCCATCCTCATCATCCTCGCCCTCCCCAAAACCTCCCACATCCTGCAAAACCCCCGGCATGCCCTCCTCGCCACCCGCCTCGGACTCATCCTCCCCGCCCTTGCCATCCTTCTCACCCTTCCCTCCGCCCTCGAACTCACCCGAACCGCGACCATCCCCGCCCTCTCCATCTATCCCGAACAACCCCTCGATCCCCGCTTCGCCCTCACCCATTCCCTCCTCTTCCGCTGGCTCCTTTACCTTACCCCCCCCGGCCTCCTTCTCCTTCTCCTCCTCCCCCTCCTTAATCGCCGCTCCATCAACCTCCCCGTCGCCGCCCTCGCCTCCCTCACCGCATGGCATGCCGCCCTCCTCCTCTTCAGCCCCTTCCGCTACTGCCGCTTCTATCAATTCTATTACGACCGCTACTACCTCAGCGAACTCATCCCCTACAGCCTCGTCCTCATCGCCTGGGCCTGCACCACCACCTTCCGCCCCCCCCTCCGCCATCTTGGTCACGCCCTCGCCGCCCTCCTTGCCGCCGCCTTCCTCACCGCCTCCATCCTCGGCCACCGCGTGCAGGTCGGCGAAGATCCCGCCACCCTCAACCACATCGCCTCCCTCACCCAACCCCACGACCTCATCTTCCTCGTCCACGACCCCGCTCGCGCCCTCCACGACAAAATCGGCCTCCCCCTCGTCCATCACCACCAACGCACCCTCTTCCCCCTCGCCCACCCCGACCAAACCAAACTCCCCGAAATCCTCGCCCTCATCCAAACCCGCCCCCGTGCCTGGCTCCTAAGCCCCCCCCCCCCCCCCCGCCCCCCGCGCCCGGGAACCCCCCTCCCCCCCCCCCCCCACCCCCCCCATCCCCCCCCCCCCCCCCCCCCCCCCCCCCGACCCCCCCCCCCCCGCCCCCCACACC
>DAOLCW010000010.1:0-54857 GCA_035327665.1 Kiritimatiellia bacterium | reverse complement strand
GGGGGGGGGGGTTTGGGGGGGGGGGTGGGGAGGGGGGGGGGGGGGGGGGGGGGGTCGTGGGGGGGGGGGGAGGGGGGGGTTGTTCGGATCGGGAGGTGATGGCCCGGAGCTTTTCGAGGAGGGATTTGGGGACAGGAGCGGTTTCATCGCCGGGGTAGACGACGCCGGCGGAGACGATGAGTTTCATGGCATCGCCACTGGTCATGTTGAGGGGGATCACTTCGGAGCGGGGAACCATACAAAGCCATCCGGACGTGGGGTTGGGAGTGGTGGGGATGAATACGGAAACGTAGGGTTCTTCGGGGGGGGCGCCATCCTGGATCAGGTTGCGGTAGGGAGGGGGAACGGTGGCGGTGATAAAGCCCACGGCGCGGATTCCTTTGCGGGGGTATTCCACGAGTACGACTTCCTTGAACATGGTTTCGCGCTGGGTGAGAAAGGCATCGATGACCTGGCGGGAGCCGATGTAGATGCGGTTGATGACGGGGATGCGGGTGAGGATGCGGTCGCTGAGGTGATAGAGCCAGCGGCCGAGCACGTTGCGGACGAGGAGTCCGATGAAGAACAGGATGAGGACAACGGCGGCGAGGGAGATGAGGCGGAGCCGGAAGAGGATGTCCTCGTTTCCCTGGCGGAGGGCGCGGGGGAAGAAGCCGATGAGCAGATCCGTGGAGAAATGGAAGAGCCAATTGGCGACGAGGATGGTGATGACGAGGGGGGTGACGAGGATCAGCCCCACGAAGATGTTGTTGCGAATGGCTTTTATCATACGGTGCCCCCAGCGTACGCGGGTCCGGGTGAAAAACAAGATCAACCGGATTGGGTTGTCCGGGGATTTGACCTTGCGGAGGCGAAGTCGTTCAGGGGGAAGGAGGCTTAACTAGGTTTTGGGTGAACCCGGCGCGATCAGCGCGGGCGAGCCACCGGTTTTCATGGTTGCGCATGCGTTTTCGTTGCTCGGGGGTGTTGTCCTCCAGCCCCTGAAGGTGAAGGAAGCCATGAATCAGGTAGCGGGCGAGTTCACGGGAGGGGGAGAGGTTGCGGGCGAGGCTTTCACCGAGGGCGGCATCGAGGTTGACGATGATTTCGCCGTGTCGCGATCCGGTGGGCTGGGGGTAGGTGAAGGTGATGACGTCGGTGGGTCCGGGGTGAGCGAGGAAGGATTGGTTGAGTTCGGCGGACAAGCGGTCGCCAACGAGCACGATGGAGATGTGGCTCCAGTCCGTTTCCGAGGGGAGCATGAGATCGGTCAACCAGATGATGAAGGGTTGGACGAGGGAGGAGAGGCGGTGGCGCCGCTGCCGGTTGGCAAGGTCGACGCGCAAGGGTCAATCTCCGGAAGAGGGTTCGCCATCCCGGGCTTTTCCGCGCTGGGCTTGGTAGGCGTGGATGATTCGTTGGACGAGGGGGTGACGGACGACGTCTTGCTCGTCGAGTTCGACGATGGAGATGCCCTGAACGTTTCGGAGGGTACGGCGGGCTTCGAGGAGGCCGGAAACCTTATGAGCGGGGAGGTCAATCTGGGTGAGGTCGCCGGTAACCACGCATTTCGAGTCGAATCCGAGGCGAGTGAGGAACATGAGCATTTGTTCGGGGGTGGTATTTTGGGCTTCGTCAAGGATGACAAAGGCTTGATTGAGGGTTCTTCCGCGCATGTAGGCGAGGGGTGCGACTTCGATGATGCCCTGGGCAATGCAGCGGTCAATGTCGGCGGTGTGCATCATGTCATAGAGGGCGTCGTAGAGGGGGCGAAGATAAGGGAGGACCTTCTGGTTGGCATCCCCGGGGAGGTACCCGAGGCTTTCGCCCGCTTCGACGGCGGGCCGGGTAAGGACAATGCGATTGACCTTCTGGTTGAGGAGGCTGGAAACGGCCATGGCCATCGCCTGATAGGTTTTGCCGGTTCCGGCGGGACCGATGCCGAAGACGCAATCGTGATTCCGGATGGCGTCGAAGTAACGGAGTTGGCCGAAGGTACGGGGGAAGACGGAAGGTTTGCCGGGGGCGACATCGATGCGGTTGGCGTAGAGTTTTTTGAGGTCGATTTCGCGGCCTTCGACAAACGCGCTGAGGGCAAAGTGGAGGCCGGTTTCACGGAGGACAATGCCTTGGTTTCGGGCATAGCGAAGGGCTTCAAAAAACCGGATGGTTCGATCGAGGTCGGGCTGCTCGCCGGCGAGGGCGAGCCGGGTGTCGCGGGCGGTGAGGGTAATGTTAAAGGCGGATTCAACCCGGGGGAGGAAGTCGTGTTTTCGTCCGGTGAGTTCTTGTGCCTCGCGTGGATTGTCGAATTGAAAGTAGGTTTCTAGCATGCCCGAATCCTGTCGGGTATTAACGGCTAATTTGCGCCTTGGAGCAAGCGGTTTCTAAAGTCGGTGTAAGGAATGGACTCGTCGAGCCAGATGCGGAAATAGGCAATGGCAAATTCGGCTCCTTCGATGCGGCCGAGGAGTTTTCCGTTGAGGGAGAGTTCGGTCCCGAAGCCGGGGATATAGGTGAGGGTATAGGCGTCCCCTTTTCCGACATCCTTATAGAGGGCATTGATGGCGTCGATCCCGGGTTGGATTTGCGCGATTTGAGCGGGGGAGAGGAAGTTGGCCATCATGTCGTCGGCGGCCCGGATCAATTGATCGCGGGAGATCGACCGGAGGTATTGAATGTGGAGGGATTTACCGACATCTCCGAGGACGATGTCACGGGCGGAGCGTCCGGGTTCAGCAAAGAGGGCGGCATCGTAGACGGGAAAGACGAAGCCGACACGCAGGTGGCTGACCCCGATGCGTTCAAGTCGGAGGCCGTGGACGGTTTTTTCGGTGGGAAACAAGTGGTCGATCCGGCGGGCCGAGGAGGATTGGGCGGCAAGAAGGAGGGTTGATGCGGCGAGAAGGCAGGTCAAGGAGGTTTTATATAGCTTCATGAGGACAAGGTAACGCATTGCGGCAAACTTGCAACCGGGAGGCCGAATCGGCTAGAGTGAAGTTTGTCGTTGAAGTATCAGGTCGGAATTTACGCGAAGGTGGAGGAAGGTATTCGTGGTGGACAAGAAGGATCAAGGAGGTTTGTCGGCACGGCCAGATGGGGTGGTGAAGTCACCGCATGGGGTGAGGTTCGCCGAGGAATTAGCAGGTTTTTGTGATTTGATTTATCCGGGGATCAGGGATCGTTTTGGGGTCGCCAATGTGTATGTGGCGGTGTTTAACGACCTGGAGCGTTTGGTGGTCTTTCCCTATTTTAAGGATGATCGGGATCCTTCTCCATCACCGCGTCGTCCGGAGCGGGGGATGACGGACTATGTCTTGTTCGAGGGCCGGGTGCTCTGGTGGGGTGACGAGGTGTCGCGCCGGACGTTTGAGCAGCTTGGTTACGAGCGGTTGGGGACGTTGGCGGCGGACTGGATTGGGGTGCCGTTGGTTCGCTCGGGGGAGGTTTTCGGGATGATCGCGGTGCAGTCGTATGAGCCGGGTTTCCGTTTCACGAGCCAGCATCTGGAAGAGATGATGACGATTGCGAGCCATTTGTCTTCGTACATATATTTAAAAACGCATGAGGGCAGATTGCACCTGCAGGACCGGGCGATTGAAGCCACGTTTGACGGGATCATCATCGTGGATGCGCAGCTTCCGGATTTGCCGATTGTGTTTGTGAATCCGGCCTTCGAGAAGATCACGGGGTATCGCAGGCAGGATGTGATGGGGAGAAATTGCCGGTTTCTACATATGAACGACCGGCACCAGGATGGGTTGCAGGAGATTCGCTCGGCGTTGCAGGATGGGCGTTCGGCCACGGTGTTGTTGCGGAATTACCGGAAGAGCGGAGAACGCTTTTGGAATGAGTTGCATATTGCGCCCATTCATGACGGTTCGGGGAGGGTAACGCATTACGTGGGAATCCAGCATGACATTACCCGACGGGTATTTTCCGAGCAGGCGTTAAGCGACAGCGAGACGAGGTTTCGCGGGTTGTTTGAGCATTCGCCTACGGGCACGGCGTTGTGCGACCGGAAAGGGACGATTTTGCTTGCGAACCGTCGCTTGTCGGAGTTGTTGAGTCAGCCTGCCTGCGTTTTGGTGGGTACATCGATTCTGGACCTTGCTTCGGAAGCGAGCCGTGTTCACCTCGAGGAGATGAACGAGAGTTTGCATGCCGACAGCGATCATGTGGAAGCGCGGGAAGTGAGTCTAATGGATTCCAAGGGGGGGGGGCGCGATGTTCTGCTCAGTGCGGCCCGGATCGATGGTTTGGGGTGGGGGGGCGGCGCCTGCCAGATCTGGCAAGCGGAGGATTTACGTCCCGTTCATGAAGCGGAGCGAGGTCGCGAGCGGCTGGTCGAGGCGATTCGTCAGGCGGATGAGATGTTCGTGATTACCGATGCCGGGGGGGGGATTGAGTATGTGAACCCTGCATTTGAGCGGATAACCGGTTATCGGGCAGACGAAGTGATGGGGAAGAATCCGAGAATCCTCAAGAGTGGGCTTCACGATGAGGCGTTTTATCGTGAGATGTGGGGGGTTCTTTCCGCAGGCCGAACCTGGAAGGGGCGATTGACGAATCGATCGAAGCGGGGCGAGTTGATTGAGGAAAGTGTGACGATTTCTCCCGTACGTGACGCGACGGGGGAGGTTGCGCATTACGTATGCGTGAAGCTGGATGTGACCAAAGAGGCTCAGCTCCAACGCCAGTTGCAGCATGCGTCAAAGATGCGGGTGGCGGGGGAAGTCGCGGGAGCGATGGCCCATGACGTCAAGAATTTGCTTGTTAAAATGCGCGAGAAGGCTGAGCTTGTGCGCCGGGAGCAGGAGGTTGCGTCGGTTTCCACAGAGGTGATCGATGATCTGCTTGCCTCGGCAGTGGCGATTGAGGCCCTTCTTCATCGTGTATTAACTTTCTCCCGATCGAGCGAAACGACCATGAATTTAATCAATATCAACGACGTTTTGAATGGGATGCGAACCTTGCTGAAGCGTATTGCGGGCGAGTCGGTCGAGTTGGATTTTCGCCTTTCAGCGGACAGTTGTGTGATCACCGGCGATGCGGCACAGATCGAGGAAGTGGTGGTGAATCTGGTTGCCAATGCCCGGGAAGCCTTGGAGGGCGCGGGTCGAATTGTCGTGGAAACGGGAACCAACCGATTGGAAGATATGAACCGGGCGACCTGGGTCGAGTCGCCGGTTGATCCGGTGGACCGGTGGGTTTATCTGCGGGTTCGGGATACGGGCCGGGGGATTGACAAGGCGATTCAATCAAGAATCTTTGAGCCGTTTTTTACGACCAAGCGCGATGTGGCGGGGGCGGGGTTGGGGTTGGCCACGGTTTCAGGTATCGTGAAGCAGCACAACGGGTTTCTTTCCCTGGACTCCTCTCCGGGGAAAGGCGCATCGTTCACGGTGTTGTTGCCGTTGGCGAGCGATCAGGCCCACATTCATGAGAAGCTGGATGAGGGCACGGATCTTCCTCGTGGCGAGGAGACGATTTTGGTGGTTGAAGACGATCAAGCGGCACGGCGGATTGTTTGCCGGATTCTTTCCGAATTGGGCTACAAGGTGTTGGAAGCGAGTTGTGGAGCGGACGGGATTCGTCTGGCTTTACAGCACGGGAGTGAGATCGACCTCCTTTTCACGGACGTGATCCTGCCGGACTTTGACGGGAAAACGCTGGCCGATCAGGTGTGCGATATGGTTCCGGGCATCAAGGTGGTTTACACCTCCGGCTATCCCGACACGTATTTGAGTGATTCGGGTATCCTTGGTGGAACGTTCCGGCTGATTCGGAAGCCGTTTGACCTTCGGGAAATTGCTACGTCGCTGCGTTCTGCATTGGACGGTTGATGCGACCCGTTTCCCTAGGAGGGGGCTACGATTTCTCCGTTCAGACCCTTGGTCGAGTCAAGGGTTAAGGATTGTTGGCCGAAGGTGAGTTTCACACATTTGTCGTTTGCGACGAGGGTAAAAGGCTGGGCGGGATGGCGTTTTTTCCAGATGCTCAACAGGCAGAGGGCCTTCTCGAAACCGTCGCCGCGCTGATAATTCCAAACTTCATCCGGTTGGGCGCAGCGTGATCCGTCGTAGATGGATTCGGAGGGGAGGCCGAGGATGCGTTCGATGAGGAGGTCGTCGCCAAGGTTAGCGGTTGCTTCGTGGCAGACGGGATTGCGTTCGAAGGCCGCGATGAGGAAAGGGGTCCAGTCGGTTTGTCGTAGCTCCCGGTAGGCATAAAGGGCGAGGTCGGCTTCCTTGACAAGGGGCCGATTGGATAGGATGTGATCCATCATTTCCTGGCGGGACATGCCGGGGTGGAGATTCAGTGCGGGTTGGGGGGTGAAGTTGTGGGGGGTGGCCGAATCGGGGAAGCGTGGTTTGAAGTGGGAGAAGGAGGCAAGTTGATCGACAACGTTTGCAACCTCGGTGCATTCGCATGAAATGGATTGTTTCAGGGCCTGGATGTCGGCGGGTTTGGAGAGGTCGAATTTACGGTTACGGAAGATCTGGTCGAGGTGTCCCATGCAGATGCGACCGGGAAGTTTTTCGGTATAGAAGAGATCTTCATCGATTTCGGCGAGGAGTTTTTCGCGGGTCCGGTCGCTGGCCTTGTAGGAGCTGGTGTGTTCGTAGGCGTAAACTTTTTCTGCTTCGATCCAGCGGGGGCGGCCGTGGCAATCGTGGCAGAACTGGAAGCAGCGCTGGATGGAGCTGTTGATACGGAGGAAGTTTCCGAGGATTTCCATGTTTACATCGGTTTTAAGGTACTGTCCGAGGTGCTCCTTGAACCGCTGATAGTGTTGAGGGTTAAGGGTGGCGTCGGGGTAGACGCAATGGACATGTCCGGTCACATGCGCGACCATGGTGACCTGTTCATGACGGAGTGCGCGCTGGGCTTTATCGGTTTGTTCGGTGCCGTTGAACCACATGTTTTTGGTCACGATGCGGCGGTTGTTGGTGATGACGCCATCGTTGAGGAGGACGTAATTCTGGGAGTGGAGGGGGGTGGCGAGTAGAAAGATGTCTTCGAGAGGGATTCCACAGACGACGAACATGGCGGCGGCGTAAAGGGTGGACAGGGAGACGCATTCCCCGGCGCCGAGGCGGTAACCGGGGCGGTAGGTGAAGGCATCCATGGCTTCAAGGGTTTCGGTTTTCCAGTAGGGAATGATGTTGCCTTCGTATTTATCGAGTCCGAAGTGGCGGCGAATATCCAGGTCGAAATAGTATTTGTCGCCCTGGTATCCAAAAAGCGCGTTGCTTTTGCTGATGGTATCGCGGTCCATCCAGGGGGCGAACCGGTCGAGCTCAGCTTCTTGGCGGGTGAGGCCCCAGGTGTCGAGATCGAGGTTAAATTCGTAATGATCGATCATGTATTGTTTAAGCCGGAGGACGCGACGATAGGGTTTGAGGGAGTGGATCCCGGCGAACCAAGGATCTTCTCGCCATGCCCAGAGGCGGGGGGAGAGGATGTTGGCGAGGACGAGGCTGAAGAGAAGCCGGGGGAAGACAAAGATCTCCATGTCGGAGAGGGTGGCGGCGGAGGAGTAGAGTTCCTGCTCGTGTTGGGGAATGCGGGAGGGGTGGTCGAGGTTTACGGCTTTCCAAGGGGTCATGAAATCATGAAAGCATGATTGGAGGCGGTGAGCGAGTCCGGATTTACGGTTGGGATGTGGCGAAAAAGCTTCCATCGGGGATGGGATTCTTTTAGCGTGATCCAACCCAGAAACAGGATGGGGAGCAGGGACATCGATATGACATCGGATACGACGGGACCGGACGATCACGCGGAAGTGGAGCAGGCTGATTCCACCGGGGGGGGTGTGCCCCGGATCGAAGACATCATGCAGGATCTCGCCTTTGTGCCGACCTGGGCAAGGCCAGAGTCGGATTCGCCCACGTTTCGGCATGGGAATGAATCTGCTGGTGTTTCAGGCCGCGAGCGCGGGCCGGGTACATCCCGTGGGCCCAAGGACCGGCGGCCCCGGCAGGAATTTCGCGGGGAAAGACGTCCGGATGGGGATCGGCGAGGAGACCGGCGGGGTGGAGGGGGTCGCGGTCGTGACGAGGGACCGGGAAGGGATCGGCGCCGAGGATCTGACAAAGGACCTCGCAGGGATGTGGACGTTGTGGCTCCGCATCCGCACTTGGACGTGGCGTTTATTCCGGTACGGGAACGCCTGGGGGTGGTGGTTCGCCAACTTCACATGGTCAAGCGGGCTTTTCCGCTGCATTATTTGGCCGGGCTGTTTCTGGATAAACCCGAACATCATCTCGTGAAGTTGGAGATGAAGGTCCCGGGAGGAGAGGGTTCGGATTCCACCTCTCCGCGGACATTTTTCATGGCGACCGGGGATAACTGGGTTTCGTTCGACCGGAAAGCGGTGGAGGCTCATGTTTTGTCGATAGGACTTGAGGGGTGCTATGACGTGGAAGATGTGACGGTGGAGCCTCCTTCGGGTGTTTTTCAGATGGTCGGGCGTTATCGGCCGACTGGTGAATGGCTTGGTCCTCCGAATCATCATTCGTTTCAGGAGAATTTGTCGTACCTGCACCGGACGTATGGTCCAGACCTTTCCGTGGATGCATTTCGGCAGCGGATCGAGATGGTTCGGGAGCCGGAAGCGATCGAGGCATGGAAGCAGTCGTTTTGCCAGCAGAAGGTTTACCGTCGCAAAGAGGGTGGAGAGGATTCGCCAGCGCTGAGTCGGGCGGATGCGGAGGCGGAGTATCTGCGGGAGGTGGCACCGTCGATGATTCAAGAGGTTACCCGGGCGGTGATTCCGGCCACGGTGGCGATGACGGTGACGGATCCGGAGATCCGGGCGACGATCCGCCAAGCCTGGTTGAAGGAGGATCGTTTTCCGCTTTCGACGATTCTTGCGCTGCGGGCAGCGTTTAAACACATGCGACTGCATTTGTTCAAGATCGGTCGGGGGGAAACCTTTGCCACAAGTATTGTGCCGAAGCCGCTGGACTCCGAGCATGCGATAGAGGCGATTCGAAGCATGGTGACAGCGTTGGCCGAACATCCGGGGTGGACACGAAAGCATGTGCTGGAGTCTCTGTTGCCGGGACGGGGGGCGGATGATCCGGAGGTGGCCGAGTTGCTGCGTTCGTTAGGTTGGTTGATCGACAAAGGCCATGTGATGGAGTTTTTCAACGGTGCGCTTTGTCTTCCCGGGGCCTACAAGCAGCTTCAGTTGACCGTCCAGCCGGGTACTAATGAAAGTTTGCATGATCAAGCTACGGCGGTTAAGCCGGTCAGCGATCCTGCTGCGGAAGAACCGTCCAAGGATGCGGTGGATCAGTCGGGGAGCGTGGATGAGCTGGTGGAGGAGGCCCGAACGGAAATGGATGGGTCTCCATCGAGTTCTGAGGCCTCTTTGGGTGAAGACGCTGTTGGTGAGGGTGTGACAGATGTAGCGTCGCCAGAGGAGAGCAGCGATGAGGCGAGGCGTAACGAGCCGGCGCCGGATTCGGTTATGCCTTCAGGAGACGACGCATCCACTCCACCTGGGCTTCAAGTCCCTTCCTGACCCCGGTTTGGGGGGCGTAGCCGAGAAGGCGGGCCGCCTTGGAAATGTCGGCGGCGGTATGTTTCTGGTCGCCGGGGCGTGCGGGTTGCCGGTCAATGCAGGCTTTCTTGCCGGTGAGTTCCTCAAGGAGGGAGATCACATCGTTCAAGGAGATGATTTCTCCACCTCCAATATTAAAGACTTCGCCGAGGGCCTTTTCGCGCTGGGTCATGGCGAGGATGGTGGCGGAAACGCAGTCGCGGACGAAGGTATTGCTCCGGGTTTGTTCGCCGTCTCCGAACATGGTGAAGGACTCTTCGCGGAGGAGGTTCCGAATAAGGATATTGTAGGCCATGTCGGGGCGTTGGCGGGGGCCGTATACGGAGAAGTAACGGAGGATGGTGATGGGGACGTTGAAGTTGGCCTCGTAGGCCCGGCAGAGGTTTTCCGCGGCGAGTTTGGTCAGGCCGTAGGGCGAGAAGGGACGTATGGGCATGTCTTCGTTTCCGGCGGCTTCACGGCCGTAAACACTGGAGGTGGAGACATGGATAAATTGTTGAATGCCGACAAGGCGGGAGGCCTCGAGGAGGCGCTGGGTGGCCTCGATGTTACAGGTGCTGTAGAGGGCAAAATCGCTCCAGCTTTTCATGAGTCCGGGCATGGCCGCGAGGTGGAAGACCACCTGTTTGCCGTCGAGAACGGAGGTAAGGTCGGCTGACCGGAGATCGGCCTCGATAAAGGTGAATTTGGGATGATTCCGGAGTGCGGCGAGGTTGGCCTGCTTGATGGCGGGGTCATAGTAGGGGACGAAACAGTCAAGACCGGTCACATCATGTCCCGCCTCAAGAAGGGCTTCGCTGAGGTGAGAGCCGATAAATCCGGCGGCGCCGGTAACAAGAATGGTCTGCATAATCTGGATGGGGATGGGAATGTTTAGCTGTTTGTAAACGCTAGCGGAGTTGATGGCCGAAGGCAAGGCGGGATGCAAGAGGCGGGATGTGCAGCCGCGAGGGATCAGGCGGGCATTGCCAAGGGTGGGTACGTTCACGTAGGTTGAGGTTGTGAAGGAGGGTTCATGAATCGTCGCCATGCCTACATTGCCTTGAACATGATGGATCGAATTGGTCCGGTCCGGGTTCGCAATTTGACCGAAGCGCTGGGATCACCGGAGGCGGTCTGGGAGGCGACTGAGGGCGATTTATGCGGGGTTTCAGGAATTGGCCGGGAGGTGGCAAGGGGGATGATGGCCCAGCGCAATGAGGTGGATCCGGAGAAGGAGTTGCGCCGGGTGGAAGCGATGGGCGGTTCGATCCTGACGTGGGACGACGCGGAGTATCCGGGGATTCTGAAGGAGATCTACGACCCGCCGATTGTATTGTATGTGATGGGGCAACTGACCGCGAAGGACCGGCATGCGATCGCAGTGGTGGGCACACGGCATCCGACGCATTACGGGACGGCGATGGCGGATCAGCTTTCGTACGGGCTGGCCCGGGCGGGTTTGACGGTGGTAAGCGGTTTGGCCCGGGGGATCGACACGGCCGCGCATCAGGCGGCCCTGAAGGCGAAGGGGCGGACGATCGCGGTTCTGGGCGGGGCGCTGGATCAGGTGTATCCGCCGGAGAACCGGAAGCTGGCCCGGGAGATCACGGAATTGGGGGCGGTGATTTGCGAGTATCCTCTGGGGCGGAAACCGGACCGGCAAACGTTTCCTTACCGGAACCGGATTGTGAGCGGGCTTAGTTTGGGCACGCTGGTGGTGGAGGCGGGAACGACGAGCGGCACGGTGATTACGTCGAAGCAGGCGTTGGAGCAGGGGCGGACGGTGTTCGCGGTTCCGGGCCGGGTGGATACGCCGAGCGCGCGGGGGTGTCATGCGTTGATCAAGCAGGGGGCAAAGCTGTGCGAGACGATCGACGATGTTTTGGATGACTTGGACCCGTTGCTTCCGTTGCGGGTGGTGAAGGAGGCGGAGGCGATTCAACCTCAGCGGGAACCGGAACTGAACGAGTCGGAGCAGGCGGTGGTGCGGGCGTTGTACCGGGGGGCGTTGTCGGTGGATGAGCTGGCCCGGGAGGCGGGGGTGAGCCCGGTCACGTTGAGCTCGATGCTACTGGGCCTGGAGATGAAACGGGTGGTGACGCTGCTGCCGGGACGGCGGATCGAGCTTCGCCCGGAGCTGTATAAGGGGTAGCTCGCGGTCTATTTGAGCGCGTAGTCGAGGTGGGGGGTAAAGAGGCGGGGCTCGAGGAGGAAGGCGTCGTGTCCCTTGTCGGAGTGGACGGTGATGTGGTGATGGGGGACTTTGGCGTGCTTCAAGGCGTTGCAAAGCTCTTCCTGGAGATGGGGATGGAAGCAGACGTCGCTGTCGATGCTGAAGACGAGGAATTGCTGGTTGCGGCAGGCGGCGAAGACATCGTCGAGGGAGCGTTTTCCGGTGTCTTCGAGGAGGTTGAACCGCTGCCAGGCATCCATGATACGGAGGTAGGTGTTGGCATCGAACCGGCGGACGAATTTGAGTCCCTGCTTGCGGAGGTAGGATTCGACAGGATGGCTGAGCCAGTACCATTTGTCCTTGTCTTCGTCGGGGCGGACGACTTCGTTGCGGGCGCGGGATTCCATGGTTTCAAGGGAGACGAAGGTTTTGTGGGAGATCATGCGGGCGAGGGCGAGGCCGCGGTCGGGGCGGGGGCCCTGGTAGTAGTTTCCGCCGTTGAAGTATTTATCCTCTTCGATGGCGCAGATTTGCTCGTAGTTGAGGATGCGCTGGAGGATGGAGACGGAGGCTCCGGAGGCGATGGGGATGACGGTGCGTACGCGGTCGGGGTAGCGGACGGCGAAGTTGACGGCGCAGAGTCCGCCGAGGGAGGCTCCGATGACGGCGTGGAGCTGGCCGACGCCGAGGTGGTCGAGGAGGCGGACCTGAGAGTCAACGATATCGCCGACCATGACGGTGGGGAAATTCCGGCCGTAGGGCTTGCGGGTTTTGGGGTTGCGGGTGACGGGCCCGGAGGAGCCGTAGCATCCGCCGACGTAGTTGGCGCAGACGATGAAGAATTCGCGGGTATCGAGGACGCGCCCGGGGCCGATGTAGTCCTCCCACCAGCCGAGATGGTTTTCCTCGGTCCATAATTTGGCCACGCCCTTGACGGACCGGTTGACCCCGGCGGCGTGCTGGCTGCCGCTGAGGGCGTGGAAGAGAAGGATGGCGTTGTCCTTCCTGGCATTGAGCTTGCCGTAGGTTTCGTAGGCGAGGGTGAGGGAGTCGAGGGTTTCGCCGGAGCGGAAGACGAAGGGCTGCCGGGAGCTGGCGAAGGTAAAGAACCGGGTCTCTACTTCGCCAACTCCTCGTCCGGCCCGTTTTTTGGCGGGGGAGGCGGTGGTGGTCTTCGGTTTGGGCATGGAGTTACTTGACGGCGGCGTGGAGGGCTTGGTCGAGGTCGGCGAGGATGTCGTCGATGTGTTCGATGCCCACGGCGAGGCGCACGAGTTCGGGGAGGATGCCGGCATCCTTTTGTTGCTCCGCGGTAAGCTGGGAGTGGGTGGTGGTGGCGGGATGGATGGCAAGGCTCTTGGCGTCGCCGACGTTGGCGAGGTGGGAGAAGAGCCGGGTGGATTCAATAAATTTACTTCCGGCCGCTGCGCCGCCCTTGATGCCGAAGACGACCATGGCCCCGCCCCGTCCTCCGGTGAGGTATTTTTGGGCGAGGTCGTAGTTGGAATCGCCTTTGCGTCCGGGGTAGCGAACCCACTCGACGAGGGGATGGTTGGCGAGGAAGTCGGCGACTTTGGCCGCGTTGTCGCAATGGCGCTCCATGCGCAGGGGGAGGGTTTCGATGCCCTGGAGGAATTGCCATGCGTTGTCGGGGCTGATGCAGGCCCCGAGGTTGCGGAGGGGAATGACGCGCATGCGGATGGCGAAGGCGGCGGGGGCGAGGGGTTCGGGCAGATCGTAGGCCCAGCGCACGCCATGGTAGCTGGGTTCGGGCTGGGTCATGAGGGGGAACTTGTCCGATTTCCAGTCGAACTTTCCGGAGTCGACGACGATGCCTCCGATGCCGGCTCCGTGGCCGCCCAGCCATTTGGTGAGGGAGTGGACGATGATGTCGGCTCCGAAGTCGAAGGAGCGCTGGAGGTAGGGGGTGGTGAAGGTGCCGTCGACGACGAGGGGAATGCCGTGGGCATGGGCGATGTCGGCGATGGCGGAGATGTCGGCGACATCAAGTCCGGGATTGCTGACGGTTTCGCAGAAGAGGAGTTTGGTCTTGGGGGTGATGGCCTTTGCGAATTCCCCGGGCTGGTTGGGATTGACGAAGCGAACCTTGATGCCGAATTGGGGGAGGATGTCGTTGAACTGGGTGTAGGTTCCGCCGTAGAGGTTGTTGGCGGATACGATTTCGTCGCCGGCCTGGCAGAGGTTGATGACGGTGTAGAAGATGGCGCTGGTGCCGGAGGCGAGGGCGAGGGCGGCGGCGCCGCCTTCCATGGCGACGAGGCGCTGCTCGAGCACATCCTGGGTGGGGTTCATGATGCGGGTGTAGATGTTGCCGAGTTCTTTGAGGGCGAACAGGTTGGCTGCGTGCTCGGTGTCTTTGAAGACGTAGGAGCTGGTGCGGTAGACGGGGACAGCCCGGGCGAGGGTGGTGGGGTCGACGGTTTGACCAGCATGGAGGCATTGGGTTTCGAGTTTCATGTTGTCATCGTTCCTTTCTTGATGTTGCCGATAAAAAAACCTCGCCGGACAGCGAGGGGGGCAATGGTTCCCGGATTCGGGCTCATCGTTTCCCCGCTGCACGGGGCTGGCGTTGGCACCTTGTTACCGGTTTTCCGGTCCCAGGTTGCTGGGCGGTCGACGGGCCAGTTCCCTCGCGCCACTCTCGATGTCTTGGTGGAGGATCGCGGACACTCGTCCGGGTTCCATTGGACGAGAAGAAGATACGGCAATTCGGGGAAAGGTCAATGCCGGAGGAGGATGCGGCATGGATAAAAAAAAGCGGCCCGGCCCGCCGAAGCGAACCGGACCGCCCGGGAACTTCCCTAACGGGAAATTACTTGATGAACAGCATCTCCTGGTAGGTGGGGAGAGGCCAGAGGTCATCCGAGATGATGGATTCCAAGGTGTCGGCCACGGAGCGCACGGCCAGCATGGCGGGGATCACCTTGTCCCGGAAGTATTCCGCGTGCTTGAGCACGGAGCCGGAGGCTTCGTGATTGATCGCGGCATCCAGGGTGTTGAGGGCGGCTTCGAGTTCGGTGACGAGACCAGAGACCTTGGCAAGGGTCTGGTTGTCGGTGTCGACGCCGGCGGCCTTGACCGCGGTCGCGGTGCTCGCGAGTTCCTTCTGGTACCGGTAGGCGGCAGGAAGGACGAACTTGCGACCGATGTTGAGGGTCAGTTTGCTCTCGGTGCCGATGTCCTTGCAATAGCGCTCGAGGTAGATGTCCTGGCGGCTGGCCAGCTCGCGCTTGCTGAGCACGTTGTACTTGGCAAACATCTTGGCATACTCGGGCTTGGTGACCGCGGCATGGGCGGAGACGGTGTCGCGAAGGTTGGGCAACCCGCGCTTTTCCGCTTCCTTATGCCAGGCTTCGGAGTAGTTGTCGCCGTTGAAGAGGACGGGGCTGCACTCGCTGATGACGTCCTTGAGCACGGACTGAATGGCCTTGTTGAGCTTCTTGGGATCGCCGCCGGTGGCTTTTTCAAGCTCGGTGGCGATGTAGTCGAGGCTGTCGGAGACGATGGTGTTGAGGATGACCAACGGGCCGGAGATCGACTGGCTGGAGCCGACGGCGCGGAACTCGAACTTGTTGCCGGTGAAGGCGAACGGGCTGGTGCGGTTGCGGTCGCCGGCATCCTTGGGCAGGGGCGGGAGGGTGTCCACGCCGACGTTGAGGAAGCCTGCTTTCTTGGAGGACTTGGCCGCGCCTTTGGCGATTTGCTCGAAGACATCGGAGAGTTGCTCGCCGAGGAAGATCGAGATGATCGCGGGAGGGGCTTCGTTGGCGCCGAGGCGATGGTCGTTGCCGGCGTGGGCGATGGCGGCCCGGAGCAACTCCGCGTTTTTGTACACGGCCCGGATGACGGCGGCGCAGAACACGAGGAACTGGGCGTTGTCATGGGGGGTGTCACCGGGTTCGAGGAGGTTGGCGGTTTCCGTGCTGAGCGACCAGTTCAGATGCTTGCCGGACCCGTTGACATTGGCGAAAGGCTTTTCGTGGAGCAGGCAGGCGAGGCCGTATTTCGCGGCGACGCGCTGGAGGGTGAGCATGACGAGCTGCTGATGGTCGGCAGCGACGTTGGCGTTTTCATACACCGGGGCGATTTCATACTGGCTGGGGGCCACTTCGTTATGGCGGGTTTTCACGGGAACACCCAGCTTGTAGAGTTCGCGCTCGGTTTCGAGCATGCAGGCGAGGACGCGTTCGGGAATGGCGCCGAAGTATTGATCCTCGAATTCCTGACCTTTGGCCGGCTTGGCTCCGAACAGGGTGCGTCCGCAGACGTGGAGGTCGGGCCGGGCATAGTAGAAGTTGCGGTCGATAAGGAAGTATTCCTGCTCGGGTCCGGCGGTCGCGGTGATGAGGCCGGGGTTTTCATCGCCGAAAAGTTTGAGGATGCGTTGGGCCTGTTTGCTGAGGGCCTGCATGGAGCGGAGAAGCGGGGTCTTCTTGTCGAGGGCATCGCCGGTCCAGGAGCAGTAGGCGGTGGGAATGCAGAGGGTGGTCCCGTTGGGGTTGACGAGGATGTAGGCGGGGCTGGTCACGTCCCAAGCGGTGTAGCCGCGGGCCTCGAAGGTGGCCCGGAGGCCGCCGGAAGGGAAGCTGGAGGCATCAGGTTCGCCTTGGATCAGTTGTTTGCCGGTGAATTCGGCGATGGCGCCGCCCTGGCCGTCGGGGGAGAGGAAGCTGTCATGCTTCTCGGCGGTCTGGCCAGTGAGAGGATAGAAGACGTGGGCGTAATGGGTGGCGCCCTTGCTGATCGCCCAGTCCTTCATGGCGGTGGCCACGGCGTCGGCGACCATGGGGTCGAGTTTTTCGCCGTAGCGGATGGTCTTCTTGATCGCTTTGTAAACGGCCTTGGGGAGGCGTTCACGCATGACCGCGTCGTTGAAGACGTTGCATCCGAAGATATCCTTGGTGGGAGTATCGAGGAAGTTCAGCGGTTCGCTGATTGGCCGGTAGTTGGTGACCGCGCTGATCGCGGCCTGGCGAGCTGAGTTGGATTTCATGGTTGTTCCCTTTCTAGTTTTTAGCGTGGTCTCGTCATTGAAACCCCGCCGCTGTGGTTAGTGCAAAAAGCCTGAGCGAGGTGTTTTACCGGCGAACAACTGAGTGTAAAAGCCAGCAAACTCATCCCGTTCATGCTCTTACCGCACGACGATATCGACAGAGAACTACAGCAACAGGCGTGCCATAATTGTAGGAATATGGCCGGCAATAATTGTAATACGCGTAATGATAACGAGATAAAAAATGAGTAAGGGGCGGCGATGTAGGCACCGGTAGATTTGGTGCAATACAATTATGTGTGCAGACTGCCCCTATCTATACAATTATGTATTGATGGTGCGGTCGAGCAACAAATCTTTCCGGTGCGATTGGTGGGCCTGGTCAGGTTGCGACGTCGACCACGCAGGAGGAGAAGGCGTGGAGTTGGTTGCCGTCGAGGCGTCCATAGATTGGTGTGCCTTTGAAGAGGGGGAGATTGAGGAGGGTCCGAGGTTCGGGCCCGAGGTTGACGGCAACGTGGAAGGTTTGGTTGCGGTAGCTTCGGGCGAAGGCGATGACCGAGCGGTGTTCAGGTTCGGTTTGTTCGCCGGGATCGAGCAAGGTAAACGAGCCCTGGGTGAAGGCCGGGTTCTTTTTGCGAAGGGTGATGAGGGTTTGGAAGAACGTATAGAGGTCTTTGCGGGGGGAGTCGCCGCGCAGGAAGACGTTGCCTTCGAATTCCACCGCTTCCTGCGTCCGTACCGTTCCGTTGGCTTCAAGGATTCGCCGGCGTTTTCCGATGGGGTTGAGGCGATCATGAATGGGAGGTCGATTGAGGGCGCCGAACTCCTCGCCGGTAAGCAGGAAGGGGAGGGTATGGGGGGCGAAGAAAATCAATTCGTTGACGGCGCGGACAGTGCCTTCGCCGAATAGGTACATGCCGCGCCCTTCATCGTGGTTGTCGGTGTAGCGGGCAACGAAGGGTCCTTTTGATCCCCGGGGGTTGCGCTCTTCGTAGTTGGTGAGGGCTTTGGCGAAGGCCCCGGCGATGCCGCCGTCGAGGAAGGCCTGGTAGCGGTCGCGGTAGTCGTGGTTGTTTTCGATTCCGTCCTCGGGAAGAATCCGGGAGTGGAAGGCGGTATCGATTCCGTAGAGGTATTGGCAGTTTTTGTAGAAGTCGTCGTCATAGGCGGCGTTGATGCCGCGGTCGAACAAGTCGAGGTTGTTGTGGAGTCCGTAGCATTCGGCAAGGAAGAGCAATTCCCGGCCGGCATGCCGCTGCTTGAGGACGGGCATGGCCTCGTTCCAGTAGGATTTGTCGTTGATGAAGTGGGCCATATCGAGGCGGAAGCCGTCGATGCCGTCGGGCTGGCCGTCGGGGCGGGTTCCGAGGAAGCTGAGCCAATAGTCGTAGATGGCGGTCATGGCGTTACGAAGGGCGGGCTGGGTGTAGTCGAGCTTGGCGGTGTCGGACCAGTCGCAGTCGTAAAAGATGTCTCCGTTGTCGCGTTTTACGTAAAACTCGGGGTGTTGATTGATCCAGACGTGGTCGCGGCTGGTATGGTTGGGGGTGATATCGAAGATGACCTTGAAGCCGAGTCGATGGGCCTTGCGGACGAGGTCGGCCATGTCGTCGAGGGTGCCGTATTCGGGTTCGATGGCCTGGAAGTCGCGGATGGAGTAGGGCGAGCCGATGCCTTTTCGCTCCTCGAAGCCGATGGGATAGGGGGGCATGAAGTAGAGGACATTGGCTCCGAGCTTTTTGATGGTGGGCAGGTTTTTTGCGACGTAGGCAAGGGGGGAGTCCTTGAGCGGCTTCTCGGTGGCGGCCTCGAAGGCATTTCGCGGTTCGCGGTAGGCGAGGGAGCGAAGGTTGATTTGGTAAATAACAGCTTTGGGTATCCAGGATTTCATGGGAGTCATGGTGTGGTAAGCGGGTGGATTGTTCAAGTCTTGGGTAGTTCAATATACGGGGTTTGCCGGGGTGAATCGGTGCGGATATCCCAGGGGTTGCCGGGGTCGAAAGGGTGGAGCTCGTTTTGAGAGGGCAATTCGATGTGGACGGCGTCGATCTGGTTTCTCCAGCCATGCCACCCGCGTTCGTTGTCTTCGTCGGGGTAGGTCCGCACCCGGTATTTTTCAAAGAAGTGGGCTTCGCTAAGGTAGAGGTAGTGAAGCATGGGCGGGGAAACAGGATAGATAAAACGGTTGGGAAAATCTACGCGATGACCGGCGTTGGAGGTGAGGTCGATCGGTTCCGGCTGGCGTTTCCAGAGTTGGAGGCGAAAATAGGGTTGGGGAGCGAAATGGTAGAAATGGCGCATGGTTTCCCGGAACGCGGAGTGGTCGTGGTCGGGTTGCTCGCGGGTGGGAATAAACACCAGTTCGGTAAAGTTGACGGCATTGAACCCGCAGGCTTCAACTCGTGCTACGAAGTCGGGAAAGGATTCGCCGGGCCGCTCGGGGTAACGAAATTCATCGATGTCGCAACGCAAGAACCAGTCGTATTCTGGATTGTTTGATCGCTGTTCGATACGCTGGAGAATGGCGTGAAGGTCGAAGTGGTTGGAAGGGGGGGCCTCTTCGATGGCAACGACCCCTTTACCGAGGCGTTGCTGGACAGCTTCGCGGACATCGGGTGGGCTGCGGTCGAGAATGGCATGGACGTCGACACCAAGCGCGATCAGATGATCGATCGCGGGGCCGACGAAACGTGCTTCATCATGGATGGGAATGATCGCGCAGACCCGGGGTAGGGGTGCGGGAGGCTCGGGGAACTTTCCATGGGCCTGACCTTCGGCGAGGAGCTGATTGACGGCATGAAGGGGATTGAGAAGGCGTTCATCGGCGAATTGGGGTTGATCGCGTCCGGCGACTTTCAAGGCACGATTGGTCGCTTTCCAGCGCCAGGAGGAAAGGAAGGCTTCGGCGGTGGCGAGCGCTTGGGCGGAATGGACGGCGGTGGCATCGATTTGACCGGAAAGGAAGTAGGAACGCCGCCGGGCTTCGTCCCGTTCCAGCTCGGTGAGATGAAGTTGCAGGGCTTGGCGCTCGGTTTGACGGCGAGGAAAAACCATCAACCGTTCGTATTCATCGAGAATGTCCACGGATGCTTGGGGAAGCTTCGGGAGGTTATCCATAAGGGGATGCTGGGTGTCGAGAATGTCCTTGAAAAGTTTGATTTGCGAGGGGGTGGCGAGGGAGGTGAAAGCCGCTTCATCAGCCTTTTGATGCTGGAGCGTTTGTTCGATCCATTCAGGATCGGCGACCGGGTGCGGCAGAGGGGACATGCCTTCGGCTTGAAGTCGGCTTTGTATGGAGGCAAGGGTTCCATCAGGATCGCGCAGAATCGAGTCATAGCGAACCGTCATAAAGGGAAGTCCACGAAGATTACCAAGGAGATGCAGGGTGTAAGCCTCCCACATGGCGAGACCGGTTTGCAGGGTGCAATCTCCGCGTTGGGAGAGGGATTTCGCAATTTCCAGGGGGTTCCGTATGGTGAGCAACGCGAGCGGACGGGATAGGAGGGGGCGCCAAAACGGCAAGGTCAGGCAGAGTCGGGGATCTTTTAGGTACCATGGTTCCCGGTCGGCCATGGATGCGACGAGTGCTTCGATCTTCCGGCTGATCTCGACGCGAGCCTCCGAAGTATAACGGGATGGGTCAAATTTGTGGGGGAGGTCCCAGGCGCTCTCGCCCCAAGAGAGGATTTCTTCATTCAAACTGACGACATCCAGACGTTCGTGGAATCCTTTTACATTGCATTCGTGGGCGGGCATTTGCTGGGATTCCGGACCGAAATAGACTCCGGCCCGGTCCAGTAAACCTGCCAATGCCGACGTACCAGAACGGTGCATGCCAAGAATCAAAAACTGGGCATGTCGGGATTGCGGATTGGGTGGAAAGGATGTCATTGAGGGTTCAGAGGCTAAATCAAGTTTAACGGGTTGACAAGCAAGCCTCTCTCGAATACTCTACTATATTTATCGGAATAGTGCAGTATGTTGATGGGTGAAGGGTGGGGATTACCATTTGCATTTCCGGAGTGATGAGGATAGAACGACAACCACATTATGCAATTTCCCAGTTTGGATCGAAACAACAGTCCTCTAAGTGAGGAGCAGGCGAGGTTATTTAATCAGTTTGCCGGGTCGTTAAGTCCCGAGCAGGCGTCATGGATCAGCGGCTATCTGGCGGGCGTGCGTGCGGTTGCCCACGGCTCAGGGGGGGGCGTGCATGCGGTGTCGGCCCCGGTGCATGGGCCGGAATTGACCATTCTGGTGGGGTCACAGACTGGAAACAGCGACAAGGTTGCCGAGGAAGCGAAAGCGCGAGCGCTTGCCAAAGGGCTTAAAGCGACGGTCAAAAGCATGGGGGACTACAAACTTCCCCAGCTTAAGAACGAAAAGAATGTATTGGTGGTGATCAGCACACAGGGGGAGGGCGATCCGCCCGACAACGCGAAAGAGTTTTACGAGTTTCTCCATGGCAAGCGGGCACCCAAGCTCGAGCAGGCCAAGTTCTCGGTGTTGGGACTGGGGGATTCCAGCTACACCTATTTCTGTAAAATGGGGATCGATTTCGACCGGCGGCTGGAGGAGCTTGGCGCGACCCGGATTTATCCGCGCGTGGATTGCGATGTGGACTACGAGGAGGCGGCTTCCTCATGGATGGAGGGAGCGCTCGGCGAGTTTGTTCAGGCTTTGGGGGCAACTTCCAGCGTATCGGCCTCGGTGGTGACGGCTCCGTCGGGGTTTGCTTCCACCGAAGGGGTTTATTCCAAACGGAATCCCTTCCCGGCGGAAGTTTTGGAGAACCTGGTGCTCAACGGGCGCGGTTCGTCGAAGGAAACGCGGCACATCGAATTGTCACTGGAAAACTCGGGATTGACCTATGAGCCGGGGGATGCGGTGGGGGTGTTTCCGGTGAATTGTCCAGAGGTCGTGGACCGTTTGATCGGCGCGGTGGGACTTGGAGCCGGGGACATGGTTACGGTTGGCGATGCCCAGATGCCGCTTCGGGAGGCGCTGTTGACCCGATACGAGGTGACCACGCTCACCCGTCCGATGATGCAGAAGTATGCCGCGTTGGTGGGTTCGAAGAAACTCGCGGGCATTTTGAAGGAAGATGCCTTGCCCTCGTTTATTGAGTATGTGAACGGGCGTGAGATCATTGATCTGGTGGAGGATTACCCCGGCAAGGGCATGACGGCGATCGAGTTTGCGCAGACGCTTCGGAAGTTGCCGCCGCGCTTGTATTCGATTGCCTCCAGTCTGGCCGCACACCCGGAGGAGGTGCACTTGACGGTGGTCGCGGTGCGCTACCAGAGCCACGGCCGGGACCGCAAAGGGGTGTGCTCGACGTATTTTGCCGACCGGCTGGGCGAGGATGCCCGGGTTCCGGTGTTCATCGAGCACAACAAGAATTTCAAACTGCCCGCCGATTCCACGGCCCCGATTATGATGGTCGGACCGGGAACCGGGGTCGCGCCGTTCCGGGCGTTTCTTGAGGACCGGGAAGCGGCGGGGGCGACGGGGCGGAACTGGTTGTTCTTTGGAGACCAGCATTTTGAAACCGATTTCATGTACCAGGTCGAGTGGCAAAACTATCTGAAGCGAGGTTTGTTGACGCGTATTGACCTGGCTTTTTCCCGCGATCAGAAAGAAAAGGTTTATGTTCAGCACCGGATGCTGGAGCAGCAGAAGGATGTTTATGCGTGGCTGGAGGAGGGGGCCTCGTTCTACGTGTGCGGCGACGAAAAGCGGATGGCCCACGATGTCCATGCGGCGCTGCTGGAGATCGTCCGGGTTCAGGGCGGGAAGACGGCGGAGCAGGCCGAGGAGTATGTGAAGGCCCTGCAGCGAGAGAAACGATACCAACGCGATGTATATTAAAGGACGCCCATGAGTACGACCCCTGTATCCCCGGAAGAATTGGCCAAGCGGGCCGAAGTGGAGCGGATCAAAGACAAGAGCCGATTTTTGCGCGGTACGATCACCGAGGGACTGGCCGATCCGGTTACCGGAGCGATTTCGGAGAGCGACGGAATTCTCACCAAGTTTCACGGGACTTACCAGCAGGATGACCGGGATCTTCGCGATGAGCGTCGCAAGCAAAAACTGGAGCCCCTGTATTCATTCATGATCCGGGTGAGGGTGCCGGGCGGGGTCTGTACGCCGGCTCAGTGGCTGGAGATGGACCGCTTGGCCACAACCTATGCCAACCACACCATCCGCCTGACTACCCGGCAGGCGTTCCAGCTTCACGGGGTGCTGAAACGCAACCTCAAGACCACCATCGCGGAAATCAACCACGCATTGATGGATACCATCGCGGCCTGCGGCGACGTGAACCGCAACGTGATGTGCAATCCCAATCCTTATCAATCTCATCTTCATGCGGAGGTGTATGAGGTGACCAAGGCGATCAGCGATCACTTGACCCCGCGGACCCGGGCCTATCACGAGATCTGGTTGGACGGGGAGAAAGTTGCGGGGGGTGAAGCGAAGGACAACGAGGAGCCGATCTATGGGAAACACTACCTGCCCCGGAAGTTCAAGACGGCGGTAGCGGTTCCCCCCAGCAACGATGTGGATATTTTCGCCAATGACCTCGGGTTTATCGCGGTCGAGGAGGACGGGAAACTTGCCGGCTTCAATGTGACGGTGGGTGGCGGATTGGGAATGACCCATAGCGAGCCGGCTACCTATCCACGACTTGCCGATGTGATCGGTTTCACCCCGACCGACAAGGTGCTGCAGGTCGCCGAGGAGATCGTCAAGATCCAGCGCGATTTCGGAGACCGGGTGAACCGCAAGCATGCCCGGTTCAAGTACACCATCGACGACCGGGGGATTGCGTGGTTCAAAGAGGAGTTGAACCAGCGGTTGGGTTGGAAGCTGGGCAAGGTGCGCCCCTATGCCTTCGATCACTCGGGTGACCGTTACGGTTGGGTGGAGGGCACCAACAAACGCTGGCACCTGACCTTGTTTATCCAGAATGGACGGGTCAAGGACATGGAAGGCTATCCTTTGATG
Organism: Kiritimatiellia bacterium; assembly: GCA_035327665.1. Classification (GTDB taxonomy): domain Bacteria; phylum Verrucomicrobiota; class Kiritimatiellia; order CAIVKH01; family CAIVKH01; genus DAOLCW01. Next base: position 31,118 of record DAOLCW010000010.1, on the reverse strand, counting down.
ACCGGCCTTCGTGAGATCGCGAAGATCCACGACGGGGACTTCCGGCTCACCGCGAACCAGAACCTGATCATCGGAAACGTCAGCGCGAAGAAGAAGCCGGCGATCGAGAAACTGCTCAAAAAATACGGGATGCAGGACACCGATCAACAATCGGCGCTGCGCCTGAACGCAATGGCCTGCGTCGCCTTTCCGACCTGCGGGTTGGCGATGGCGGAGAGCGAGCGGTACCTTCCGGGCCTGATCACCAAGTTGGAGAAGGTGCTTGAGGAGGAAGGGCTGCGGGACGAGCCGATTTTGATCCGGATGACCGGATGCCCCAACGGATGTGCCCGGCCCTACCTTGGCGAGATTGGATTCGTGGGCAAGGCCCCCGGGCGCTACAACCTCTACCTCGGCGCGGGGTTCCGGGGCGACCGCCTGAACAAGTTGTACCGGGAAAACGTCAACGAGCAGCAGATCCTCGAGGAGTTGACGCCGATTCTCCGGCGTTATGCCAAAGAGCGGGAGGCGGGGGAGCGGTTCGGGGATTTCGTGATCCGCAAGAAGTACGTCAAAGCGGTCAAGGAAGGGAAAGATTTCCACGCCTGAGGCGCGGTCAGATTTCGGGTGAGGCGGGAGGGCTAGGCTTGCCTTGAGGGGGGGCAGACAGTATCCTCGCCGCCTTTCAACCTAACGAATGTACCGCTTATGCAATGGCTTCTTAAAAAAATCATCGGCAACAAGAACGACCGGGACTTAAAAAAGCTTCGGCCGCTCATTGAGCAGATCAACCGGCTGGAGACAGAGTACCAGAGTCTGACCGAGGACCAGCTCAAGGCGAAGACGCCGGAATTCAAAGAGCGTTTGGCGAAGGGGGAAACCCTCGACGACATTCTTCCCGAAGCGTTTGCGGTGGTGAAGAACGCATGCCGCCGGTTGTGCGGAACCACGGTGGATGTGTGCGGGCACAAGTTGCCGTGGGAGATGGTTCCGTTTGATGTGCAATTGATCGGGGGGATGGCCCTCCACCAGCGGAAGATCGCGGAAATGGCCACGGGGGAAGGCAAGACCCTGGTTGCGACCCTGCCCGCCTATCTGAACGCACTTACCGGCCGGGGGGTGCATGTGGTCACGGTCAACGACTACCTCGCCCGTCGCGACTCGGAGTGGATGGGTGCGGTGTACACCTACCTCGGGCTGACGGTGGGTTGCATCCAGAGCATGATGCGGCCGGAGGACCGGCGCGTTCAATATGCTCGCGATATTACCTACGGGACCAACAGCGAGTTTGGGTTCGATTACCTGCGGGACATGGGGATGGCTTACCGGCCGGAGGATCAGGTCCAGCGCGGCCACTACTTCGCGATTGTCGATGAAATCGACAGCATCCTCATCGACGAAGCCCGGACGCCGTTGATCATCTCCGGTCCCGCCCCGTACTCGACCCAGCAGTATGTCGAGCTCAAGCCGATGGTCGAGCGGCTGTACCGGAAGCAGCGCGATTTGTGCAACGGGTTCATCCAGGAGGCCAAGCAGCTTTTGGAGCAGGGGGACACCGAGGCCGCGCAATACCGGTTGTATCAGGTGCACCACGGCATGCCGAAGAACCCGCAATTGCAGCGGATGATGGAGGATGCTGCGGTCCGCCGGTTGCTCGAAAAGGTCAATGGGATGATGTTGACCGACATGAACAAAGAGCAGGCCCGCGAACTTCGTGAGGAACTGTTCTTCAACATCGAGGAGCGGCATCACGAGGCAAGTCTGACCGAAAAAGGGTGCGAGGCCCTGAACCCGTCCGATCCTGAAGCGTACGTGTTGCCGGACATTGCCGCCGAGATGTCGATGATCGACGGGGATGAGTCGCTGAGTGACAACGATCGATTCAAAAAACGCCAGGCGATTCAGTCGGCGTTTGCCGAGCGCAGCGAGAAAATTCACGCGGTGGACCAGTTGATCCGGGCCTATACCTTGTTCGAGAAGGATGTTCAGTACGTGGTTCAGGACAACCAGGTGGTGATCGTGGACGAGAACACCGGCCGGTTGATGACCGGTCGCCGGTGGAGCGACGGATTGCATCAGGCGGTGGAAGCGAAGGAAGGGGTGAAGATCGAGCGGGAGACCCAGACCCTTGCCACCATCACCATCCAGAACTATTTCCGGATGTACGAGAAGCTGGGTGGGATGACCGGCACGGCGGAGACCGAGGCGGATGAGTTTGCCCAGATCTACAAGTTGGATGTGCTGGTGATTCCGACCAATCGCCCGGTGCGGCGGGTGGACCGCAACGACACCATCTACCGGACCCAGCGGGAGAAGTACAACGCGATCATCCAGGAGATCGCCGAGCGTCATCAGGCCGGACAACCGGTGCTGGTGGGAACGATTTCCGTGGAGACCTCGGAATTGATCAGCCGCATGCTGCGCCGGCAGAACATTCCCCACAACGTGTTGAATGCGAAAAACCACCAGCGGGAAGCGGAAATTGTGGCCAATGCGGGCCAGCGCGGAGCGGTGACCATCGCCACCAACATGGCGGGCCGTGGCACCGACATCAAGCTTGGCGAAGGCGTGGTACACATCCAGCGGGATGTCATCGTGTCCCAGACCAAATTGTCCGACAAGCTGGAGGGCCGAATCCTCCGGGACATCCTGCTCGAAAAGCCGTCGGGACTTCATGTGATCGGGACCGAGCGGCATGAGTCGCGCCGGATCGACCGCCAGCTTCGCGGCCGGTGTGCCCGTCAGGGGGATCCCGGATCCTCACGGTTTTATGTTTCCCTTGAAGACGATCTGATGCGGTTGTTCGGATCGGAAAAAATCTCCAGTATCATGCAGAAGCTGGGGATCGAGGAAGGGGAGGAACTTGAGCATCCATGGCTCAACAAATCGATCGAGCGGGCCCAGCGCCGGGTCGAGCAGCATAACTTCTCGATCCGCAAGCGCACCCTTCAATACGACGACGTGATGAACAAGCAGCGGGAGGTCATTTACTCCTTCCGGAGCGAAGTGCTCAATGCGGAGAACGTCAGCGAGCAGTTGATGGAGATTGTGGAGGACGTGATCGCGGTCCAAATCGACGAACTGGGAGACGAGCCGGGCGAAGATGTGATCAAGAACTTGTTGGATACCTTCAACGGGATGTTCCCGATCGGAATCAAGCGCGACGCGCTGCCCGCCGAGGGCTGGAATCCTGAAGCGATCCTCTCCCTGGTGACCGGCAAGGTGAAGGCGGCCTACGAGCTCAAGGTCAAGAGCGAGGATCAGGCCCGGTTGACGATGATGGAACGGCAGATCATGCTGGGGGCGATCGACACCCATTGGCAGGAATACCTTCGGAACATGGACGCGCTGCGTCAAGGGGTGGGCTTGCGGGCGTATGGCCAGCGCGATCCCCTCGTCGAGTTCAAGAAGGAAGCCTATACGATGTTTTCCGACCTGATGGACAAGATCAAGTCGGACATTGCCAACCGGATTTTCAAGTCGGCGACGTCGCTGGCTGCGCTGCAGTCATTTTTGGCGGCCTTGCCCCGGACCAGTGTGCATCCGTCCATGCAGACCCTCGGCCAGGCCGGGGGCGGGGGAAGCGAGGAGGGCCCGGCCCGCCGTCCGCCGAGTGCAAATGAAGCGGCCATGGAAGCGGCGCTCAAGAAGCCGTTGGCTCCGGTACGGCGGGATGTTCCCAAGGTCGGGCGGAACGATCCATGTCCATGCGGGAGCGGAAAGAAGTACAAGAAGTGCTGCGGAGCCGGCGAGGGTTGATCCGGCCGGTGGCCGGGGAGGCGAAGCCGGTTCGGCCTCCGGGCTGGATGGCCCGGATTTCCTGGCCGTCTGCGGTGGTTTCCGGGTTGTTGCTTTCTTCTTCCTTTGCGCCTTTGGAGTGGTCGGGAGCGGCGTGGGTTGCCTTGATCCCCTTGATACTTGCGGTCTATGGAGTTCCTCCAAGGTGGTTGCCGGGACTTGGCTTTGCCTGTGGGGCGGCCTATTGGCTGACTTCGATCTTCTGGTTGACCCGGGTCACGGTGGCGGGATGGTTGCTGCTCAGTCTCTATTGCGCACTTTATGCCATCCCCTTTGCCATGGTGGTGGGATTTTGGTTGCGGCGATATGGTTCAGCCCGGTTTCTGCCCAACCTTGGGTGCATGGTCGCAGGCACGGCGGTGTGGTGCGGATCCGAATTCGCCCGCTCGACATGGTTTACCGGGTTTCCATGGAATCCACTGGGGGTTTCCCAAGTCGATAATGCGGGGTTCTTGTCGATGTCGACATGGGGGGGCGTGTATGCGCTTTCGGCTTTGGTGGTGTGGGTGAATTTGGGAATCGGGCTTACTCTTTTACGCTACCTTTCGGGGGCGGGAGCGGTGATGCGTCGGCCGCATCCTGAAGTGATGATGGCGATGACGGCAGTAATTGTTGCGTTCGGACTCGGATTGCGATCGGTGCGCGAGCCGCCGCGACTTGGCCCGCCTTCCCGCATCGCCCTCATTCAAACCAATATCCCGCAGGATGAGAAATGGGATGAGGAAAAGTTTGAACTGATCTACACGAGGCTGGCCGAGTTGACGTCCAATGCAATCGACTTCACCCAGCCCGATTTGGTGATCTGGCCGGAGACGGCCCTGCCTGACGATATCCGGTTCAGTGAATCCAGCTATGCCCTGGTTCTGGACTTGGTACAGCGGGGGGCGCCGATCCTTGTGGGGTCCATGGACATGGTGTTCAATGACGATGGCACCCGATCCTTCTTCAATAGTTCCTTTCTTTTCGACCCTCAGGGCAAATTGATCGACCAATACGACAAACAGCACCTGGTCATGATCGGTGAGTATGTTCCCTGGGCGGGGTTGATGCCGTTTTTCCGGGCGTGGACCCCGATTCAGGAAAGTTTTTCCCCGGGCCGGGAAAGTACGGTGATGCAGTGGAAGGATGGGGGCCCGCGGTTTTCCGTGTTGATCTGCTTTGAGGATACCATGGCCTACCTGGGTCGGAATGCGGTGCGCAAGGGGGCGCGTTTTCTGGTGAACCAAACCAACAACGCCTGGTTCGATCCGTCGAGTGCATCCCGGCAACACATGGCGATCAGCCGGTTGAGGGCGGCGGAAAACCGGGTGCCGTTGATCCGGGCCACCAACACCGGCGTGACCTGTGCGATCGATGCTTACGGTAGGATCACCGATGTGCTTTCCTCCGACGACGGGGATCTTCTCGTTCACGGTTTTTTGCTCGTGGATGTCTTTCCGGCCCCGTCGGCCATGCCGTTGACCTTCTATACCCGTTATGGCGATGTCTTCGCCAAGACCTGCCTGGCCATGACGGTGGTTCTGATGTGGCCGGCTGCTGGCTCGTTCCGGCGCCGGGGCGGAATTTGGGATGCTTCGGGTCACACGGATGCCAACGCTTCGATCATGCGTGGGTGAAGTTGAGACTGTGCGGCAGTCCCGGAGAACAAGCTTGCCGATCCGTCTGAAACATGGAAAGTGAACGCATGGAAATCGAGCGTCCACCGGTGTTTATTGTTGGCATGCCGAGAAGTGGGAGTACGGCTTTTCACCGGGTGCTTGCTCGTCATCCCGAGGTTGCAACGACGACCCGGGTGACCCGTAAGGCCCCGGTGGTCTATCCTGCGCTGTGGGTGTTGGCCCGGATGACCCGTGATCATTCACCGGGAGAAGCGGGGTCAATGTGGAATCGTTATCTTCGGGGCGATTCGGATGTGATGACGGAGGCGGATCTGACCCCGGAAGCCCGGGCGTATTACCGAAAGGCGGTGGCAAATGTCCTTAAATTGTATGGACGAACCCTGTTTGTAGCCAAGTGCCCGCGACTGGGACTTCGGATGAGGTATCTGGAGGAGATTTTTCCGGAGGCACGCTTCCTCCATTTGATCCGGGACGCGCGGGCGGTGGTTCGCTCGGTGTTGGAGCGGCGGGACCATGCTGGGGATCGCATGACCTGGTGGGATATGAAGCCGGAGGGCTGGCGGAAGTGGGCGGCTCTCGATCCGTTTGAGGCGGTGGCCCATCAATGGACGGAGGTCGTCGGGTACATTTCCAGCTGCGGAGCGCGGTTGCCCGCCGAGCGCTACCTTGAGATCCGCTACGAGGACTTTACGGCCGATCCAATTCAAACCATGCGCCGTACGGCAGAGTTTTGTGAGATCGCATGGAGCGGCGGGACCCTTGACGAGGCGATCCGCTCGATCCGCAGTCGCAACGCGAAATGGGCGGGCGAATTTTCACCGGCAGAGGAGGCTCAGATCCTCGCGATCACAAGCTTGACGATGAAGGCCAAAGGTTACCTTTGACGAAGATTTCCAGAGCTGTTTGGCAAACCCCTTGCACCGATGCCGGGTTGAGGGTAGGTTGCGGGCGGAGTAAATAAATCATGTCGAGTACGTTTGGAACCCTTTATCGTGTAACCACATTCGGTGAATCCCATTGCAAGGGGGTGGGAGCGATTGTGGATGGCTGCCCGCCCCGCATTCCCCTGACCGAGGAAGACATTCAGGGTCAGTTGGATCGACGGCGACCGGGCCAAAGCAACGTGACCACGGCGCGGGCCGAATCAGACACGGTGACGATTCTCTCCGGAACGGAAAACGGAGTGACCCTGGGCACCCCGATCGGATTGTTTGTGCCGAACAAGGACATGCGGCCGGGCGATTACTCGGAGATGTCGAAGGTTCCACGGCCATCCCATGCCGATTACACCTACCAGATGAAATACGGGGTGCGGGCGTCGAGTGGAGGGGGGCGATCCAGCGCCCGCGAAACCATTGGCCGGGTGGCGGCGGGAGCGATTGCCGAGAAAATTCTCCGGCTGAAGTTCGGCACGGAGATTGTTTCGTGGGTATCTTCGGTGGGGGGAATCGATTCCGAGGTGGATCCGATGTCGATCACCCGGGATGAAGTGGATTCCTATTCGGTGCGATGTCCGGACGGGAAGGTCGCGGAGGCGATGCAGGAGGCGATTGTGGCGGCGGCGGGGGAAGGCGATTCGTTGGGCGGGGTGGTAAGCTGCGTGTGCCGGAATCTGCCGGCCGGACTTGGGGAGCCGGTCTTTGAAAAGCTGGAGGCGAAATTGGCTCAGGCCATGATGTCGTTGCCGGCGACCAAGGGGTTTGAGATCGGTTCAGGGTTTTCGGGGGTGCGGATGAAGGGCAGCGAACACAATGACATGTTTGTCATGAAGAGCGGCCGGTTGGGCACGGTGACCAACCGGAGCGGAGGCATTCAGGGGGGGATTTCCAATGGGGAACCCATCCTCTTCAGGATCGCATTCAAGCCCCCGGCCACCATTGGAAAGGCTCAGCCGACGGTGGATTTCGAGGGCAAGGATCTCGTGCTCGAAGCCAAGGGCCGCCACGATCCGTGTGTGGTTCCGAGGGCGATTCCCATCGTGGAGACCATGGCCGCTCTCGTTCTGCTCGATATGGCGATGATCCAGCAGGCGAGGACGTTGTAATCGAGGCGAATGCATTCCCTCCGGCGCGAACGACGGAGATCAGCGGCGCAGCAAGGCCGGTGAAAGGGGGACGTGCCCGATCTTTTCCGGGGAAGAAAAAAAATCTGGCCGATTGTTTCCGTTTTGCATAAGGTGGGGCTTGTCAATCGGTTTCACAACAGGAGACGTTTATCATGTTCCGAAGGATTTTTGCCAGTACGGTGGTGTTGTCATTGTTCGCGGTCGAAGGATTTTCCGAGGCGGCCCGGCCGTTGCTGACGCGTGAGAATAAACTTCCGGATCTGTACCAACTCGAGGGGAATCTGTCCTACGCGCATCGCGACTGGAACGGGACGGAGACGGATTCGGCCATCGCGGATATCCGGTTCGGATTGTATGAAAACCTGACCTTCCGGGCGGCGGTTCCGTTTGTCCGGGCCAAGAGCAACGGTTCGACTCGTGAAGGGATTGGAGATACCGTCCTTGGTTTGGAGTTGCTTGCGTTTGAAGATATTTTCCGGGCGCCTTTCATCATTCCCCATGTTTCAGCCAGTTTGAAGACCGGCGACGAGGACAAGGGCACAGGCTCGGGGGTCAATGTGTACGTGGCCGGCGTTTCGGTGGGGACCAAAGTCTGGGATGACTTCACTTTTATTGTCGACGCAAGCTACCTGTTTAATGGCGCGGATGAAGGGGACTCGGACACCTTCCAACTTGCCGGTTCGGTGATTTGGGATATCGGCCCCCGTTTTGCCATGCTTGCCGAAGGGCGTTTGCTTGAAAAGAATGACTTCGACAAAACGCCTTATCAGATTGTTGGCGGTGCGGTGTACAAGGTTACCCCGGATGTTTCCATCGGGGCCTATGGTGGCCAGACCCGCAACGATAGCTTTGTCCGCAATAGCGAAGATTTGGTTCAACTTCGGTTAAGCGTGTCGTTCTGATCCGGCGGCCCAATCTACGGCCGGTAGTCCACCCGCTCTCTCCTGAAAGACCCGCCTTGTGGCGGGTCTTTTTTTACTGCCACGGATGAACATTTACGCGAGAACGGCAATCGGGTAGGCTGACGATCCATGAAAGTGCTTCATCTGGTCTGGAATCTGATTCGCGGAGGCACCGAAGGACAATGCGCACGGGTCGCGATGGAGTTGGCCCGGAGAGGGCAAGCCCATCCGGTGATGGTTTTCCGGCGGGAAGGGTACTTTCTGAATGAGGTCGAGCGAGTCTGCGGACCGGTCAAGGAGATCGGAATTCGGGGGATGATCCGCCCGGGTACGGTGTGGGCGGTTCATCGGCTCGCCCGCCGTTTGCAGCGGGAGAAGATCGATGTCCTGCATACCTGGGATGCGGATGCGGCGATCTTTGGTCAGTTTGCGGCTCGCTGGGCGGGGGTCAAGCTGATCACCAGCCGCCGGGATCTCGGGGAGATCTACCCGGACTATAAACTCAACTTGATGGCGAGGGCGGACCGGGAAGCGGTGGCGGTGATCGCCAACGCTCATGCGATCAAATCCCGCTTCACCACACCGGCCGTGCCCGCGGACAAGATCAAGGTGATCCCGAACATCCTCGACCTCGATGAATTTGACGCGCAAGCGATGACTCGTTTCCCGCGGATCGAGGAGCTTCCGGCGGGAGAACGGGTGGTGATGGTGACCCGGCTCGATCCCGAAAAGGATGGCGGGATGTTCATCGAGGCGGCGTCGTTGATTCTTAAAGCCCATCCGGGAGCGTCCTTTGTGATTGCCGGAGATGGCGTGGAGCGGGAGCGGTTGGAGCGGATGGCCCGGACGCGGAACTTGTCGGGAAGTATGATCTTTCTCGGTGATGTCCATGAAGTTCCGGGTTTGCTTTCCGTGTGCCGCATCGGGGTGTTGACACCCTCACGAAACGAGGGGTTATCGAATACGCTGTTGGAGTACATGGCCGCCGGGTTGCCGGTGGTGGCCACGGATTGCGGGGGGAACCGGGACTTGATCCAGCCGGATGGCGGGGTGATTGTACCGGTGGGGGATGCGGAGGCCTTGGCTCACGCCGTGGTGGACTTGCTGCGCAAGCCGACGGTGTGCAAGGTGATGGGTGAATTCAACCGGTGGCAGGTTTATGGGAACCATCAACCGAAGGGAATCGGGGACAAGTTTAGTGAAGTCTATGAAGGGGTGATGTAAGCCCGTTCCTGTTAGGTGTGGGTTGTCATCGGGCTCGTCTCATCGCTTTACTTATAACCTTCTGGTGCATCTTTCCGGATTTCCGCCGAACAGATTTCGGCGCTACCGTAAGTGGTCGCCATTTCGTACCGCCCCGATCCGATGGACGCGATTTGTGTCAGGATGTTTCGGGTCATGGTATCAGATACTGTTCTCCTCGCCTCGAATGCGGCGTCGCGGAGCTCCGCCCTCCATGAAGGGTGTGAATTCTTTTGGGTGAGGCTCCGCGAGCCCGCACGCTGCACGAACGATCTTGGCGACACAAGGTCGCCGGGGCGAGGATAAACCCGCAGAGAAGCCATGCGCTCTGGTCGATCAGGACGCGGTCTTCCCGCTTGACCGGCACCGGTGGCAACTTTATACAACGATCCGTGATGCGTCGCCCCCGCGGCGATGCAAGGTTGCAGGAGGAAAGGTCGGCTATGCCGGACCGATGTTCAAGGAAGGGGAGATATGACAAGTCGTAAACGAGATGGTTGGGGAACGAGGATGGGGGTGATTCTTGCCGTGGCGGGAAGTGCGGTGGGTCTCGGCAACTTTTTGAGGTTTCCCGGTCTTGCCGCCCAGTACGAGGGTGGGGCGTTCATGATCCCTTATTTTATCGCCTTGCTGCTGCTCGGACTTCCGTTGGCGTGGGGGGAGTGGACGATGGGCCGGTTCGGCGGGTCGCATGGACATAATTCCACGCCGGGAATTTACCGGAGTATTTGGAAACGCAAGCCGGCGCCGTACATTGGTTCGCTGGGGATGCTGGTGCCGGTGGTGATCTACATGTACTACGTACTGATTGAGTCGTGGTGTCTGGGGTATGCCTGGTATTACTTGAGCGGAGCGATGGCCCAGGTCGGGCAGGAGGCGAGGGCGCTGGGAGAGAACGGAGACATCGCAGCGGGTCCGTTCAAGGACTTTCTGTTCACGATGATCGGATACCACGAGGACGGCTCGGCCTACCGGGGGGCCGGACTGGTGTTTCTCGGAATCTGCTTTGTCCTGAATTTTTCCTTGATCTACCGGGGCATCAACAAGGGCATCGAGAAATTCTGCCTGTATGCGATGCCGGCCCTGGTCGTTTGCGCCTTGCTGGTACTGGGTCGGGTGTTGACCCTTCCTGCCCATGAAGGGCGGACCGTACTCGACGGGCTCGGGTTCATGTGGAATCCCCGGGGGGGCGGCCCGGACACCCCATTTGTTCAAGGTTTCCTCGAATCGTTGCTTAACCCCAAGATGTGGCTGGATGCGACCGGACAGATCTTCTTCAGTTTGTCGGTTGGTTTCGGAATCATCATCACCTATGCCAGTTACCTCAAAAAGGACGATGACATTGCGTTGAGTTCCTTAACCTCGGCATCCGGCAACCAGTTCTGCGAAGTTGCGTTGGGTGGTCTGATTACCATTCCCGCCGCCTTTATTTTCCTCGGGCTGGCGGTGACCGGATCGGTGGGCTCGGCGTTCGGTCTCGGCTTCCTTACCTTGCCCATGGTGTTCGAGCAAATGCCCATGGGCCAGGTGGTGGGTTTCCTGTTTTTCTTCCTGCTCTTCCTCGCCGCGGTGACCAGCTCGTTGTCAATGTTACAGCCGGCGATTGCCCTGCTTGAGGAGGGGTTGGGGATCGGGCGGAAGGCCTCGGTGACGGTGTTGGGCTTTATCACTTTGTGCGGGGCGTTGTTCGTGCTTTACTTCTCGGCGGGCACCAAGGCCCTCGACACCTTTGACACCTGGGTGGGGACCCTGTGCATTTACCTGCTCGCCCTCTTCCAGACCATCCTGTTTGGCTGGGTGCTTGGACCCAAGCGGGGGATGGAGGAAATGAACCGGGGTGCGGAAATCCGGGTTCCCAATGCCGTGGGTTTTATTCTGAAATATGTGGCTCCCGTTTACCTGTTGATCATCTTGTTCGCCTTCGTGCGGGGAGAGGTTCTTAAGGGTCGGGACAGCTTCTTCGCAAAAATCACCGAGGATGTGGTGGTCGGGGCCAGTGTGGGCTTTATCGGGATTGTGCTGGTGTTTTTCCTGTTGATCATCGCCCAGTCGGTGCGGCGCTGGCAGGCGGAGGAAGGTACGGCATTTTTCAACGAGGTGAAATCATGACACTGGGTGGTTGGATTGTGATGATCGGGTCGGTAGGGTTTGTCACCGGGCTGTTAACGTGGTGCGTTTACAAGGTCGTGACCATCCCGGAAGCGACCAAGCATATCCATGGACAACTCGACGTGGATACCCGGGACACCTGAACGGCCGATCGGGCGCATCCGTGATGTGAAATAGACCTCGCTTTTCAGGAACAACCCTGAAAGCATGCGCGACCATGAACGCGAAAGATTTCACTTTTGTTCCCGCCTGGGCCCGCGATGCGGTGTGGTACCAGATCTTTCCCGAGCGGTTCCGCAACGGGTGTCCAGCCAGCAATCCTGTCGCTTCGGACATCATGGACAAACCGTTCCCCGAGTGGTCAGTGGCCCGATGGGGTCAAGACTGGTATGCCCGTGAGGGATGGGAGGCTTCGCGGAATTCGTTTTGGGATGTCGTGTTTTATCGCCGATTCGGGGGAGACCTGGTGGGGGTGCGGGACAAACTTGATTACCTGCAAGACCTCGGGATCAATGCCATTTACCTGAACCCGGTGTTTATGTCGCCGACCCTGCACAAGTACGATGCGTCGTGTTTTCACCATGTCGATCCGACGTTCGGACCGGACCGGGAAGGGGACATGGCGATGCTGGCGGCGGCCAACGAGACCGAAGATCCTGCGACGTGGGTGTGGACGGCGGCTGACCGTTTACTGCTCGACCTGATCCGCGACGTTCACGCCCGGGGGATGAGAATCATTCTCGACGGTGTCTTCAATCATACCGGCAAGCGGTTCTTCGCATTCGAGGATCTCAAGCGCAACGGGAAGGCTTCGCGGTACCGGGATTGGTATAAAATCAAATCGTGGAGCAAGGACGGCAAGCAGTTCGTGCATGAAGGATGGTTCGGGCATGAATCGCTGCCGGAGTTCGGACGATCGGAGACCGATCTGTACCCTGCGGTGAAGGACTACATCTTCAACATTACCCGGCGCTGGATGGATCCGGACGGGGACGGGGACCCCTCGGATGGGATCGATGGGTGGCGACTGGATGTTGCGTTCTGCGTGCCTCACCTCTTCTGGAAGGATTGGCGGAAGCTCGTAAAGTCCATCCGCCCCGACGCCTACCTCACCGCAGAGATTGTGACCCTCGCCACCGAGTATGTCCAAGGTGACGAATTCGATGCGGTGATGAACTACATGTGGCTGTATCCGTCGGTCAGCTTCTTTACCGACGGCCACGGGGCGATCACCGCCCGCCAATTCCGGGAGGAGTTGGATGCCTTGAGATCGGCCTATCCGCCTGAAGTTTCTTATGTGGTCCAGAACCTTTATGACTCCCATGATGTGGGGAGAATCGCCTCGGTGATGAACAATCCCGCCATGCTTCCGGTCGAGGATTTCGAGCGCTACTTCCATCTTTCCCGGGTCAGGCATGGGGGAGAGTTTGTTACCACCAAACCTTCACCCAAAGCGTTTGAACTTCTCCGGCAGATGGTGATCTTCCAGATGACCTATATTGGGGCGCCGATGATTTATTATGGAACCGAAGTCGGCATGTGGGGAGCCAACGATCCCGATGACCGGCAACCAATGTTCTGGGAGGACATTGTCTACGACGACGAAACCCATACCCCGACTGACCGGGTGCCTTCATCCTCCCGGGGACCTGACGTCGGGTTGTATCACTTCTACAAGCAGGCCATCGCGTTGCGTCATAACCATCCTGTTCTGCGTCATGGAGGTCTTGAATGGGTAGAAACCGGGGATTCCCGGGTCCTCGCCTACCTCCGTAAAGGGGAGGGGAGGTCCGTGTTGGTCGTGCTAAACGCCTCGGATACACCCCATTCCTTTACCGTTTCCGGCCACGGGCTGGATGTGTGGAATGGAAGGCAGGTGGAGCCGGGTTCGGTGGAGGTGGCCGGGCGGGGGTGGCTGGTCGTGGAATTAGAACGCCCCGGCTAATCCCTGGGCCTCCGCGCCGGGATCTTGAACGTGAATTCCAAAGCCGTTGGAAAGCACCCGACCGGTCCACGATGAAGGTTGTCCATACGTCCGGGTATCCTTGACCCGGACAAGCGCCCGCATCTCAACCAGTCCTATAATTGAGAAATCAATACTCTCAAAGGTGAGGGTTCCGGTAAGGGATTGCCCGGGCTGAAGTCGAATCAAATCAGGGCGCGAAGGAAGGGCAATGTGGGAAGGGGACTGGAAGCTGCGGGTGCCATCCGAGTGAAGACAAGAGAGGAGGATCTTGACCGTGGGCCCCAAGGTGATTGGATCGCGACTGGTATTGATGAGGTCAAAGGTTAAAGAAAGGTCTTCCCCATGAACGAGTTCCACATCGTCTCGTTTGAGATGGACTTGGAGCCCGTCAACGATTTCCGCATCGGGAAGAAAGCCAGCCCGGGATGGAAGCGGCAGGGAAACCCCTGTGCGTTCCTGCCCCGGGCTGGCGCATCCGATCCCACTCGCGACAATCAGGAGAGAGAGAACCTTAAACCAGCGGTTTGCGAGGACATCGTTCACGTCAAATCATAGAGCAGATGGCATGCCAGAACTGGAAAGAGGGAGGCTGGACCTCGGCGTGGGGGGGAATTGCTATCTTCCGGAGCCAAACCGCCCGGGCTCGGCGGGAAGGTATCGCTGCGCTCAACCTTTCCCGCCCGACAATACCTTTTCAGATGTAGGGAACGAATGGTCCGGCTGCTGCCGGACTACCTCCCGGAATGCGTCTCGCTCTACCATGCGATCCTATCGGAGAGGGGTTTCTCGATCATTCGACCGGATTAAAGATCTCGGCGAGAAAGATGAGCAAGTCCTGCCAGGATGCGGCATCGGCAATCTCATCATAGGCGACACCCCGGGAAGGATCGTCTCCCGCCGAGGGATCGGTAAACGAATGCACGGCCCCGGGGTAGGCGATGAACCGCAACTCCGCTTCCGCTTCGGCCATTTCCCGTTTAAAGGCCTCGACCTCCTCGGGGGGGACGAGCGGATCGATCTCTCCATGTTGCACGAGAATACGCCCGCGCACGTGTCCGGCTTTCCCCGGAGCAAGGGTGGACAATCCGCCGTGAATCGAGACAAAGCCTTGCAGATCATGGCCGGCCCGGGCGGACTCGAGGGCAATCGTTCCTCCGAAACAATACCCGATGATCGCGACCTTCCCCGCATCCACGAACGGTAATTCCTTCACCGCCTGGATCGCCGCGCCGGCCCGGGTGCGCATCATCCCGGGATCCCGCTTGTAGTCGCTGGAGAGGGCGGCCCGTTCCTCCATGGTTTCCGGCCGGTAGCCCCGGCTGTAAATATCCGCGACAAATCCCACATACCCCTCCTGAGCCAGCATGGTCGCCCGCTTCTTCTCGTAATCGGACGGTCCTCCCCATTGATGAACCACGATCACCGCCGGGCGGGGCTCATCCACCGCCGGCCGGGCGATCCAGCCCTCAAGAACGGTTCCGTCATGATCATAGTCATGGCTCAGGGTCAGGATGTCGGCGGCGCCGGAAACAGGTAGGGCAAGCAAGGCCAAGGCAAGGGCGGAACGGATCAAGACAGGCATCGAATTCTCCTTTGGGGTTTAGGCTGATCGTACTTCAGGCAGCAGGCGGCGAACAGGTCAAATAAATAGAAAAACCAACCGGACGGGCTCGAGGGCTCGGAAAAGCGGTTCGACAAGAAAAATAATCCATTCTACCGGTTGCAATTCGGGTGGGCATTTGATATGCCTTTCCCGGCAATGATCAATCGTTTCGCTCTCACGTTGGTATTGGTTGGGGGAGTGTGTTTTCTGGGCAGGACAGAGGCGGGGTCCGATGCGTCGGATCTTGAGGACCTCTTTCGTGCCCTGAACACCGTCCGGCAGGAAATTGCCGAAGCCGAAACCGAATTTCTCGGGCAAGCCGCTGCCCGGTTCCGGCATCGGCATCGCGCGGAATTCGACATCGACGAGATCGTCCCATACCGTCTCGAAGCCAAGCAGCGGGAGAAAGAGCAGTTGGAAGCCCGGGAGGCCTTCAACCAGCATTTGCGAACCCGCTACCCCGACTACCGCGATCTTGAAGTGCGCCTCGGTAAAGAACATGACGTTTTGCGGGAACGTCAGTTGGATTCCACGGTCATCGCCCGGGAGATCGCTCAGGCCGAAAGGAAAGAGGAGCCGGATCCCGAGCAACTTGCCACCTTGCAGGAGGATCTGAGCGCCGTCGTCTCCAAAATCATGGGACTTCAGGAAGACATCGAAGCCACCCGGGAGGAGCTTGAGCAGGTCCGGGCCACCATCCTTATTGATGACGAGGAAGCCTCCTTGCTCTACGAGCATTTTCTGAATGCCCAACAAGCCTACCTGGAGGCGAATGCCCGGCTTCAGGGCCGGGTGGATGACATTCCGGTGCCCGATGACATCGAGCAGGGCCGGATCGATGCCGCCAACCGTCTTCACGAATTGCGCCGTCAGGAGCAGGAAATTCTCGAAGCCATCACCCGGGCCCAGGCTGCACCATGACGGGAGTTATCCCAGAGCATCATCGAGGGGCCTGCGTCCCTGCCCGGTTTAACCAATGTTCCACTTTTGTTTATACTTTCCCATGTGCTTTCGCCATGTGGCCGTCCACGACACTCCAAGGGGTATTCCCATGCTAACCAAACGACCCAGCCTCCACCGCATCGTTCTCGCTTCCCTTCTCATGGGCTACCTGCCCATCAGTCAGGTTTATGCGGACCTCCCCGAACCGGCCGAACCCGGACGCCTCGCCCTGTCCATTCAAGGCGATGTCTTCAGCCTCGAAGCCAAAGGCGTGACCCTCGGTGATGTCGTTGATGCGTTGAACGAACAGACCGGGGTGAACATCGCCTTGGATCCCGCCCTCAAGGACAACCCGCTCGAACTCTCCCTCGCAAAGGTTTCACTGGAAGAAGTGATTGCCCGCCTTTCCGACAGCCAGGCGATGATCTTCGAACGGGAAGGCGACACCATCCGCCTGGTCTCCGCCATGCTCACCCGGCAGGAGGAGGAAATCATTCCTGATGCTCTCGCCCGGATTCAAGATGACGATGGCGAGGCAGAACGGTTAGTGGTCGGATACAAATTGACCAATCTTCGCTCTCAAGACGATTTGCTTGGTGTGCCCAACGATGAAGCCCTTGTCCTACGAAATGCATTTATTGACACGGCCCGGGCGCGCAAGGGGATTGGCCTTGATGTTCCCAATGGATTGCAAGCAGATGCGAATACTCGATGGCATATCGTGCAGTTCGATTCGGTCATCGGACCTGAACAACGCACCTTACTCCAGGAACTGGAAATCAAGACCGGTCATTATGTTCCGCACAATGGATTGTCAATTCAGGCGGATCCCATGCAAGTTCACCAACTCCGGAGCAAGAAAGGTGTGACTCATGTGGAGCCTTACCATCCTTACTTTAAGCTTAGTCAGGATGTTCTCGGCTATTTGTCCGGTGAAGCTCCGGATGAGGTGGTTGAGCGGGTTGAGTCCGGTCGCTTCACCATCCTCACCCATCATCACGAACTCGACCTTTCCGCTCTGGAAACGGTTCTTGAGATCGAGCAGCAATCATTGTTGGATGGACGCAAGATGATCCGGGCATTGGGCTCGCCTGCCGATTTGATCCAAGCCGCCCGAATCGAAGAAGTTCAATGGATTGAAGTGACCCCTGTCTTCCGGACGATGAACGATCTCGGTAATCAGCGTCTGCGGGCAAATGCCCTCAAGCGTCGGCTTCCCAACCTTACCGGGACTGGAGTTGTGGTGGCGGTAACTGACAGTGGGATCGATTTCACCCATCCCGATTTTGCCGTGAATCCGGGTCAATTCACCTCGCTCGGTCAGAATACCCGAATCGTGAACTACCAGTTTCGACCCAGCATTACCTCGGATGGTTTCCCTGGCGATACCGACGGCCATGGTACCCATGTTGCCGGGAGTATTCTCGGGAATGGATTTTTATCTCCGACCGTGATCAGTTCTCCCGGCTCGAAGAAAGTTGGGCCTCTTTACGCCCAAGGTCAGTTTGCCGGTATTGCTCCCGGGGCCCGGGCGGTCATCATTGAAGACTTCAACAGTTTTACCCCGGGCGAACAGGTTTCGATCGCTTGGTCGAATTCCGCACGGATAGCCAACAACAGTTGGGGCGCGAGTGTGTTCCTGTACAATGCGGATAGCGCGGCGTGGGATGCATTGGTTCGCGATGCGCTTCCCGGTGTTGCCGGGCGGCAGGAATTTATCGCCTTCTTTGCCGCAGGCAATGATGGAGGGGGCAATACCGATGGAACCGGTGGTACACCTGGAACCATCGCGACTCCGGGGAATGCCAAAAATGTGATTACCATCGGGGCGATTGAACAACCTCGTCTTGCCAATAATTTTTCCTTTGCCCAGTCTCGAACCGACTCCGATTGGCAGGTTGCTGATTTCAGTGCGCGGGGACCCGTGGATGTAGAGGACGACCCGTCGCAGCTCGACGATCTTCGCAGCAAGCCGGATCTGGTTGCGCCGGGTGTTTATGTGTTGTCGACTCAATCCCGCGAGACGAACCCGGATATCCTCTCCGATCCGTTCGAATTCAATTGGGACTATCGCAGTGGCAATATCGACTCTGGCACGAACTATGCGTTCTTCAGTGGAACCTCCATGGCCGCTCCATTGGCAACAGGGGTCGGGGCACTGTATGTGGAATATTACAAACAGGCTTTTGGAACCTATCCGAGTCCAGCCATGGTGAAAGCCGCCATGGTTGGCGGTGCCCGGAATGTGAATACCTTATTGTATCGTCATGCCCGGGCTCAAAATATTTTCACCCGGGTTGTCGATCAGGGCTGGGGAATGATCGACGCGGCACGCTCTGTGTTTGGTACGGTTGTTCATCCTACCGACCAATTGATCCTCATCGATCAGGAAACCGCGCTGGAAACCGGCCAATTTTATTCTCGTCAACTTACCGTTAATCCCGGCGAAGGTGGACTTAAAATCGTGTTGGCATGGACGGATGCTCCCGGCAATCCCGCCATTGAACGGGCGCTGGTTAACAACCTCGACCTGTTGGTACTCGCTCCCGGTGGGGGAGGCTATATTGGTAATCGATTCGACGTGGATGGTATTCAGTCGGAGCGTTTCCCGATTACCAATCCCGAACTCGGAGATAACTACAACAACGTTGAAGTTGTTCTGATTTCCGATCCCACTCCCGGTACCTACACGATTCGTGCATTTGGCCGGAGCATCCCTCAAGGTCCTCAGGATTTCGCCATGTTCATCATGAAAGGCGTGGGGCTGGAGCGCCGCTCTGAAGGCCAACGGCCCGCCGTGGCTACCGACGACCAAGGCCGTGCGTATGTCGCGTATTCGGGACCGGATGTCGCGGGCAACCGTCAAGTCTTTGTCAAACAATGGCGGGGCGATATGGGCGATCTTTCCGATTTAGGGAATTGGAGTCGACTGGACGACAACTGGTACGGACTCAATAAATCGGCCAGCGGGACCGGGGTTAGTTTGTCCCTTGAAGAATCGCATGACCCCTCGATTGCGGTGAAGGATGGAAAAATCCATGTCGCATGGCTCCAGCATGGAGCGACCACAAATGTTTACTACCGTCAATACAACGGCACGAACTGGGTGGAACTGGGTGGATCGGCATCCGGCTTGGGGGTCAGCCAAAGTCCGGCCCTCCGGGTCAGCCAGCCGGTCGTCGCAGTCGGGAATGACGGGAATCCGTTGATCGCCTGGCGCCAGAGCTACGGCGCGACCAACCGGATCAATGTCGCCCGTTGGAACGGGTCAGCGTGGGTTGGCTTCGGCGGGTCGAATACCAATGGTGTTGGAAACCTTTCTCAGGCGATCAATCCGACCATGACCATCAATAGTTTTGGCAATCCGGTGGTGGCATGGGAAGAACAGGCCAACCCCAACTTGATTCAGGTCTGGCAGTGGACGGGAGCGGCATGGGGGAGCATCGGAACCCGGGGAGCCGCTCCGTTTGCATCTCGTCCGCACCTTGATGCCGGGCCGGGAGGCGATATCTATCTAACGTACGTTCAAGTGTATGGATCTGCCCCCGCGTATCAGATTATCGCCGAGCGGCGGACCGGCGGCACTTGGACTTCGATGGCTGGTTCTGGAGCCAACCCCGGGGTCAGCGCGATCACCAACCTCAATGGCCAAGTTTATGCCCCGAACATCTCCTACAGCGCCAATCCCACTCCACGAGTTCACGTTTCATGGTGGACGAGGGTGGGAACCAACACCGCCGTTCAGGTTAAGCGGCACATTTTAGGCTCGGGTAGCTGGACCGGGATTAGCGGATCGGACACCTTCCCCGGGGTTGCGGTGATGCCGGGTTCCTTTTCGAATGTCGTGATGCGAGCGACTCCTCAGGGTGTGCCCGTGGTGGCCTTCGAGAATGATGGCACCCCCGGTTTCCGTGAAGTGGTAACCTATGGCTTGATATCCGACATCAATCCTCCGCAGTTCGAAGGTCTTCGAACGGCCACCGGAGGGACCAACAACAATGTTCGGCTGAGCTGGAATGTGGCCACCGATAACCTCACCGTGACCACCAACTTGCGTTATCATATTTATATGGGCACGAACGTCTATCAGTGCTTCGAAGCCCCATCATGCAATCCGACCGATGTGTTCGCAAACCGAATCGCCACCGTGACAAACGCAACCACCTTTAACGTGACCGGTTTGGCTAACTACCAAGTTCGATGTTTCGCGGTGCGCGCTGTGGATGGCGCCGGAAACGTGGAAAACAATACGGTCATTCTGTATGCCGGGCCGGATGCGCCCGGTGTGGGATGTTTTGACGTCGATTCCGATGGGGATGGACTTCCCGATTGGTGGGAGTTTACTTGGTTCGGTTCCATCACTGCCGCCAATCCCAACACCACCAATGTGGTTGGCGGGCTGAGCAATCTCGACGCCTTTACCTTTGGAACCGATCCTTTCAACTCCGATAGCGATGGAGATGGATTGACCGATTGGGATGAAGTGTATGTATATGGAACCAATCCCGCCAAGCCTGACACCGATGAAGACGGGTTAAATGATGCCTTGGAATTGGCTCTTGGAACCGATCCCCTGCATTTCGACAGCAATCTCAACGGGGTTAGCGATGGCAGCATGTGGGCGCTCGGACTTGATCCCAATGTGTCCTTCAACCAGATCTACACCAATCTCTACCAAACCGACTTTGAAGTTGGCTCTCCCCGGTTGAACGAGTGGGTTCTTCAGTTCCCGAATCCGGGGTTCATGTTTAATTTGTGGCATATCTCCTCTGCCACTCCGGTGGAGCCCGTAGCGGGCGTAACCCGGCCCAACGATCCCACGCCAACCCGCTCCTATCGTTTTGCCTTGGATACCTCCACGGCGAAAACCAATCATCTTGCCACCTATGCGGTAAATACCAACCAACTGATTGGTGCTCTGCGCAGCCCGGTGATTGATGCTTCCAGCGTGGACAACCTCTTTATCCGCTGGAAGGAATATTATGACACCGAACCTGCCAAAGACTTTATCGAAGTCCAGGCAACCAGCGAACGGTTTGTCGATCCGGTTACCGGTAAGACCAATTGGTTTGTTGTAAGCACGCCACGTTCTGGAAATTCCGGGGATTGGGTCAACAACTCAGCCGATCTCTCCATGTTTGCCGGTGATAGTGAGGTGTATGTCCGGTTCCTCTTTACCGCAAACAACATCAACAACCAGTTCCGCGGCTGGTACATCGATGACGTTGTTTTCTATGCGGGACTTTCCATTTCCGATGCGTGGGTCCGAAACATCTCCGGGCAACCTGTTCTTGGCGCCAAGGTCCTCGCAATCGGCGTTAATACGGTAACCAACCCGATCAATGGCCATCGCGTCGCCGAACTCGGCCAGGTATTTGCGTCTGCATTCACGGCAAATGATGGAAGCTTCCAGCTTAATGGTCTGCCGCGCGGGCGGTTTGTCATTAAAGCTGAACATCCCAATTATCGCACCGAGTATTGGAATGGTCCTTTGTTTGCGCCGACCTATGGATTCGGAAATATCCTCAATCCGGGGGTTTCGACCGTGGATGCGATCACGTTGGGTGTGGTGGATTTGACTGCTGGAGGACCTGCACCGGGAGTTCACTTTGAACTCGAGCCTGGCGATGCAACCTACTACCTGGGTGTAACGGCGGCATCGGCCTTACCGGTCAGCTTTAACTACAATCGAGGGTTGACGATGTGGAACGGCCTTACCAATGGGGGCAAGGCCTTGATCCCGTTGGTTGCGGAAACCAACGCGAATCTCGCCTTCAACTTTCCGGATTTCGATACGAACCCGGTGAAGCCAAACTTCCATACCGCCATCGGACCCGGTATCCATTGGGCGGGATTGGGAACGGCTCAGTGGCGCATACCCTCGGCGAAGATGCTAACGAGGGCCGGGGAGTTCACCTTTGTCGCGCTGTCGACTAACGCCGGGAATGGCTTCATCCAAGTCGCGGCGCTTGACGGGGTGAATCGACCGATCTACTTGAATGGTGCGAATACCGGGTTGTCCACTCCCAGCTTAATTCGCGTACAGTCAGGTCGGCATTATGTACAGATTGCCGGTAGCGGAGAGGCCTTGTTGCCCGGTAAATTCATCGACGTCCCGCTCGGTGGCCGAACCAATGTACCTTTCGCGGTTTCCGAACTTGGCGGAGGAACGGGTAGCATGGTCATTCGTGCAATCGGTTCTGATGGTCAGGCGATCAGTAATGTGAGCGTGCATATCAATGGTCGCCTTTTGACGACCAACTCGGCTCCCGGCGTTTCACGCGCCCAAACCCCTGTGACACTGAACAACCTTGTGGTTGGGACATATCCAATTTGCCTTTCCACCCCCGGATACCGGACGTCGCAAACCGTCCTTTTCGGGGTTCTCGCCGGGGAAACCACAACGGTCTCCATCGTGATGTCGGAAGCCGATCTCGACTTCGATGGGGTGGGGGATGCCACCGAAATCGCTGCATTCGGCAATCTCTTGACCTATAGCGGCATTGATGATCCCGATGGAGATGGGTTGACGAACTTCCAGGAGTTCGAAATGAACCGTCTCTATGGCATTGTACTCGATCCTCTCAATCCCGACTCGGATAGCGACGGAATGTCAGATGGCGATGAAGTTGGCTTCAATGGCTTGTTAGAGGTGGATGGGCATATCATGTACGCTTCGACCCGTCTCTCCACCAATGCCGTTGAGGGATCCTCCACCCTTCGGGCCCGGTTTGTCGGTCGGTATCTCGACGGGATATGGAATTTCAGTACCAATACCCCGCCACTTGGGGCCCCGGTAGAAATCTCGGTTCAAGGAGACTTGGTTGCCCTTACCGATTGGCAACATACGGCTCCGGCAGTTCCGACCGTGGATTCTGCGGAAACGGTGCTTCTCAACATCCCCACCTCCATCGTAAGTCTTGCCGTATCACGGGGAAATCCCAACGCCACCCGTTTGTTCGGGGACACCGATCCCACCAATCCTGATACCGATGGCGACGGAATGTGGGATGGCTTTGAGTTCGATTATCAATTCATGACCAATTCCTTCGGAAATGTCGTCCGCATCCTTTCTCCGATTGGATTTGGAGAGCACGACAACGACCCCGATGCGGATGGATTGTCCAACCTTCAAGAGTTTCTTGCCGGTACCGATCCCCGGAACCACGATACCGACGGGGACGGAATGCCCGATGGCTGGGAAGTAATGTATGGGTTGAATCCACTCGATCCGTTTGATGCTTTTGAGGATCCCGATGGCGATGGCCTCATCAATCTGCTCGAGTATATCCACGGCACGAATCCGCACCTCGCCGACACCGATGGTGACGGGTTGAGTGACGGACTCGAAGTGCTGGTCTATGGAACCGATCCGTTGAACCCCGACACCGATGGCGATGGCTTGATTGACGGCCTGGAAATCCTGTTCGGAACCGATCCTCTCAATCCCGACACGGATGGCGACGGGATGCCCGACGGCTATGAGCTTCTGGACGCTTTCGGCAACCTGCGGCCTCCGGACCAGCGCCTGAATCCTCTCGATCCGACCGATGCCCATGAAGACTTCGATGGTGATGGATTAACCAATCTCGAAGAGTACCTCATCCGGGATGGCCTTATTGGCAACATGCCGGAGGGTGTGATTTGGGATTATTACAGCGATCCTTTCAATCCTGACTCGGATGGTGATGGCATGCCTGACGGTTGGGAAGTTTACCATGGCTTACATCCTATGGATCCGATTCTTACCAAGGATGGCGATTTGGAATATCGTTACCCCGCCCTTGGCCCGGAAGGAGATTTGGATGGAGATGGTTTGTGGAACCTTCGCGAATTCCAAATTCGCTTTCACCTCAATCCGAACGCTCATCCTTTTGCAATTCATGACTGGAGTACGGACCCGCGGAATCCGGATACCGATGGTGACGGACTGTGGGACGGTGAGGAGGATCGCGTCTTTGCATCGAATCCTATTCTTCAGGATACAGATGGTGATGGACTGTTCGACGGCGCAGGGCTTCCGCCTCGTTGGGGTGAGGTAGAAACGGTCTTCCGTCAAAGCGAGTTCACAATTATTTCTTGCGGCGGGTGCACATGGAGCAATGCGCTGTTGCTGGCTCAAATCCCTCATCCCTCGTATCCCGACATCATCGGGGAAATGGCAACCATTACTACGGAAGAGGAATATGACGAGATCTTCGGTCTTCTTCCCGCGGGTCCGGAAATCTCTGCGCTCGGCGCTCGTTATACGAACCGCGTGTACTGGAGTACCGGCGAGGCTTGGTTGTATGGTCCCCTCGACGTTGATAATGGGGAACCGGCTGAAAACCCTGGTGTTGTTGGCATCAATGAAGATGGTTTACTCGTCACGCTTACCGATGATGACTTGTTCGACAACATTATTGTGGAATGGCAAAACGTCCCTCAAATCACCAATCACTACGATCTCGCCCTCAACGATCTTTGGCGTTTGGTCTGGCCAAGTGCCAGTGATTTGCCGCGATGGGTTCCGGTGAGCGTCAAACCGACCTCGCCGATTCCTCCCGCGCGTTGGGGTGCCGCCTCGACCTACATTCCTGTCTTTGAGACGAAAAATCCCCGGAATGACTATCTGACGGATACCGATCCTCCCACCACGATCCTCCTCGATAACCGTCAATTGGTCGTCGTGGGGGGGCGAGATGGGATCACCAAACATCGAGATGTGTGGGAGTTTGTGGTTCGGTCGAATGAGTGGGTGAGGAGTGGGGCGCCTCTCAATGCCCTGCCTCCCTTCTTCATCGATGGCCTTTCCGAAATGTCCGCGATTACCATGTTCATCAACAAAAATACGGGCTGTCGACCTTTTGAAGACCGTGAGGAATTCGGTTATCCCAAGAGCCGCCCATGGTCGGACAGCCGCAGCTTTGACTGGACCTACTTCTTTGGTGGCTGGGACAACACCTACTCCTACTATGAGACCCACGCATTCTATAAATCCACTGATGACCCTCGACCGATTACCGAAAGCCTGCGTCCCCCCGGCGGTCAATCCGGCGTTGCTGAATTCGTGAAGCGGTGGGGTACCACGGATCCTGGAGGGGACTTACTAGGCGCAAGTACTTCGAGCGAAGGTGCGCGTTTTGCGATCGGAAACAATGTCACTGTGAACGTCGATACGACGGGCGATCCCGGACTCGGCAAGGGGCGCGATCTCACCGGTTACTCCGCCCTGAATTTCGCGAATTTCGCGATTTTCGCCGACTGCGATTACATTGTCGATGTCAGGCTGCTTCTTAACGTCTCAAGCTTGAGTGGTGGCCCGATCGATGTGGATTTGGTTGCGGAATACAATGGCGGTCTTGGAAGTTCCGATCCTGAATACAATGCCTCGCCTGACGAAGTCGAACCCAGTTTCCGTTTCGGAGGCGGAGGGTATTTCAATTCGCGACTGACGAATTTTGTGATATCCGGCACCGGACCCATCGAAGTGGATGTGACGGAATTGATCCGGGATGTGGTAACCGGTCCGGGCTGGAAAGGTGAAAATCTTGGATTCGTCTTCCATGCTCCTGCGGCAAATGGTTTCGCATTACTTGCGGCCACCCAGCAGGTCATCCGCGTTTCCTTCATCCCGCAATACAAAGTACCCTCGCGTTGGGCCTATCCCAATGGAATCAGCAAGGTTAAAACCGATGAACGCTTTATCTCGAAGCGCAAGTCAATGGGCATGGTGTATGACTACAACCGTGACC
This sequence comes from Kiritimatiellia bacterium, assembly GCA_035327665.1. GTDB lineage: Bacteria > Verrucomicrobiota > Kiritimatiellia > CAIVKH01 > CAIVKH01 > DAOLCW01. Next base: position 5,159 of record DAOLCW010000010.1, on the reverse strand, counting down.
GTCTGGTGATGTTCGGGGGCATCGATGGAAATGAGATTCTCAATGACACCCATGAGGGATTGCTGAGGTATACCGGGGGAGGAGAACCCCGACGGGTAACTTGGGTTGAACAACGCTTGATTGAGAAGCCACCGGCACGGTATGGCCACTCCATGGCCTACGATGCAAAGAATCAGCGCGTCCTTATGTTCGGTGGTTTTGATGTCAATCATCAGCCATTAAACGATTTGTGGGAATACCGTGGAGAAGACGTGGAACCACCCGGCGAAGATATCGATGAAGATGATGATACGATCGTTTCGTTCAGCGGGGGCTGGTCCCGAATCACCAGTTTTTCCACGCCGGATCGTCCCCAAGCCCGGGGGGGGGCGAGCATGATCTACTATGGTGATTATGATTATGATCGTGGGATTGAGAACTACTCCTCGGCGGCCAACAAACAGCAAATCGTTCTCTTCGGCGGGACGGACGGCCGACGGTATTTCAACGATACGTGGGTCTATAATGGGAATCGTTGGATTCTCGCCCAACCGGTGGGCGAGCAGTCGCAAGGTCCTTCCCCCCGCGCTTTCGCTTCTTTCGTCTATGCGCAAAATGCCGGGGCAATTCCCGATCCGTTTGGCGACGCGGAGTTCCGCGAAACTCGTCCGGTTCGTTCCGCGAACAACGCGGCCCTCTTGTTTGGTGGCCGTGCAGGAACCCTGCCGACCGGCATGGATACCGATGACGATCAAGTCCCTGACGGGATGGAACATGCCTTGGGTGGACCTGCCGCTGGTCGCGATCCCCGCGTCAATGCGTTGGTTCAGCCCGATCATCCCACGGAAACCATCCCCTTTGCCTACAATCGTATCGGGCCTCGTGCCTCCTTACCGTTGCTTGAACGTGGAGCGATCGCCAACTTCGAGTCACTGCGACATGAAGATGGTATTTATGCCATTGGGAATGGATTGCCTTGGGAGGTTTATCCGGATGCATTCTCATCCCGTGGTGTTTCCGGTGGGGCACCACATCCAGGGGTGGAAACACGCTTGGTCTCCCGCACGCCGCTATGGTACAGCCGTTACGGTGGGATTGACGGTCCGGAGACCGATCCTCGAAATGTGTGGCAGTTGGGCGTCCCCAACATTCCGTTCTCGGAAATCGCCGCGCCTCCCTACGCCCGCAGTGGACGATGGGTCTTTGGAACCGGCTTGAACAGCCTCTATCCAAACAATGCCGTGATGGATCTATACTCCCCGTTGTTCGATCTTTATCTGCAAACCGAGAATTCCACCGATCCCGAGAATCCAAACGCGTACTTCCTCGTGTTCTACGAGTGGCTGAACTTGGCCGACGCGAATGACATAGTCCGTATCGATGCGATTCGTCCGACCACTGCTGCCGACATATCCCAGCGGGTCACCGGCACGAACAAGACGACGATTACCGTACTCGGCGACCGGAACTTCACCGCGAATACCACCGGCGAATGGCGGCGGGTGGTGGTGCCGTTGGAGATCCTGGGCAACGAGAGCAATCTGTACCTTCGCTTCCGGCTGAATTCCGATACGGTTGGCAATGCGGGGGGCTGGTACATTGACGATGTGGCCATCGTTCAAGGCCGGGAAATATCCGGGGTGGTGACCAACGCCGGCGCGGGAATTCCGGTGTATCTCTTTGGTGCAGATGGAACCTTCCCGATTGGCGATACCCTTACCTCAATAAATGGTGAATTCGGGTTTGGATTGTTGCCACTAGGCGATTATTCCGTAGCCACCGATGGAGCGGCCAGCCAGTTGGTCGAATTCACCCTGGGTAACTATTCATGGAATCTTTCCTTGAATCCATTGGCTATGTTCAGCCTCCTGAACGTCTCCTTCAATTCCTTGAACACCATTTCATGGGAAGCCGACATCGGGAAATCCTACCAGGTGGAGTACACCGATAACCTGCTTGCCTCGCCTCAAGTGTGGTTGCCGTTGGGTGGTCCCTTGGTTGCGATGAGTGATCCGATGTCGGTGGTGGATCCGGGTCCGGTGGTCGGATTGCGGAATTACCGGGTATGGTTGTTAAACCCCTAAAACAAACAAGAAAACGGTTTGACCTTTGGTGGGTCCGCCCGCTATCCTGCGGGCGGACCTTGGATAGAGCCTTGTAACATCAGTGAACGTGGAGTTAAGCATGAAAAACGTTTTGAGTTCGGTAGTTACCGTGGGCGCGGTTGCCTTCGGTTTGTTGATCCAGACGGGCTGCGACTGGTCCACCAGTGGGAGTTCGAGCGCCTTTAACACCTCGAAGGGTGCGGGAGTCAACGCGAACTTTTCTGGTTTTTACCGGGGCGAACATTCGGGCGGCAAGGCGGTCGACCGGACCTCGAACGGCAATATCCTTACCTTCACGATTACCCAGGTCGGCAATCGGTTGGACGTAATTGACAACCAGGGGTCGCGCTATGTGGGCCGGGTGGGTTCGCCGGGGGTCGTGGTGGCTCCGGATGCGGATGGACGTTTTCCGGCGGGGGCCCAAATCGTGGAAAGTCAGGTGACATTTTCCGGAACCGACGGGGTCGCGGCCCGGGAAATCGAATTTGTCGGGATCATTTCGATCGTATCCGTGACCGATATTCAGGGCCGGACGACGGAAAGTTCATCGGGAACCCAGTCGGAACGCTCAACGGTGAGCAGCTCCGGACAATCGAGCGAATTAGGTTCAACCCGGACCCGTACGTTCACCCAGGGCGATAATGAGATTACCGTGACCACGATTACCATTGGCACTCCGAACGAAGAGGGCTTTTTCCAGGTGAGCGAAACCACGGTGATCAGGGATCGCAACACGGGATCGGAAGTCAGCCGGACCAGCCGGACATTTAACGACAAGCTCAGCACGTCGTCCACGGGCAGCGCGTCTTCTTCGATCACCACCAGCGTCAGCGAGTTTTCGATTTCCGAAGCAAACACGCAATATCGCCTTCAGGGCACGTGGGTTGAAAAAGGCGGGGTGGTTGGTTCGGTGCGGGCCCGTTCAGCGGGTGGGGCCGGTTCGATTGTCGTGGAAGCGCCTCAGGCCGCGGCTCCGACTCCGACCGCCCAGGTGACGTTCTTTAATTAAGCGTCGTACATTCAGGATCAGTTTTGAGCCGACCAGAGAAATCTGGTCGGCTTTTTTGTGCGCGTCCGCAGTCTTGCGTTATGTCGTGAATGCGATCATGATTCACGCGTCTGCCGATTCCACACTCGATAAGGCGCTTTTATGTACGTACGAATCAACCATATCGTCATTGTGATCCTGGTGTTGAGCTTTGCGGGGTTGTGGTTGTTTGGTCGGGAGCGTCCGGCTGGCGTGGTGGTGACCGAGCGGGGAGACCTTGTTCCTTGCCGGGATTGCCTGCGAACCGGTTCGGTGAATTGCCGAGGTTGTGGCGGGTTCGGAACGGTGGATGCTGCCGGCACATGTGGAAAGTGCAAAGGCTCAGGTAAACACGAGTGGAAATTCCGCGCGGCGACGGAAGCGCGATGCCAAGCCTGCCGAGGGACGGGACGGGTGGATGCGCGGTCAGCGTGTAGGGGATGCGGGGGGAGCGGGAAGGCGGTGTGTGAACGGTGCCGGGGGGCAGGAACGTGGGTGGCCACGGAGCGGGTGGAGACGGTGATGCTGCAGAAGTCCTATTGGGAACGGTTGCTCTCGTTGGTTCGACTGCCCCTGGAAGTGAATCCGCCCCCGCAAAAAGCTCGCGATGGAGCCTATTCGATCGTTCAGGTTTATTCGCGGCATTATGGAAAACAGTGGCCGAATCGCGTGGTTTCTTGGGGGGAATTCGAGCAACAGGGCGAGGAGTGGAGAATGGTCGCGACGGTGGAATTTATTGGCCGAACCAATTCGACCCTGCGCAATGTGGAGTTCCGGGTCCGAAACCGGGAATTGGCGGAGGCAAGGGTGGTGCCGTAAGGGTGTGTGCGTGGTACTTCGTGCGTGAGATTCTAACTATCACACGGTCCGTCCGGCTTTTCCAAGGTTTGGAAACGTAAATGACATGGTTTTCCAAGGTTTGGAAACAAAGTTGCGGGGGGTGGGAGGAGCCTTCGAGAGGGATTCATGTCTTGCGGCTTGGGTGGAGATGACCTAAACTTTTCAGCATGAGCTGGAACCCCGCGCTTGCCCCGGTGTGCCCTTCGGCCACGCAAATCGATAGCATCGAAACGCTGATTATTCCGCGCTCGCGGGACTTGGGCGGGTTTGAGGTGCGCCGGGCGCTTCCCGCTCCCTCGCGTCAGATGGTGGGGCCGTTTATTTTCTTCGACCAGGCGGGTCCGGCGGAGTTTCTGACCCATCAGGGCATCGATATTCGGCCCCATCCCCACATCGGGTTGTCCACGGTAACGTATCTTTATGACGGGGAATTCGAACACCGGGATTCGATCGGGTCGCACCAGATGATCTATCCGGGCGAGGTGAATTGGATGACCGCGGGGCGGGGGGTGACGCATTCGGAACGAACGAGCGAACCTACCCGGAGGCATCCCCATTCGTTGTTTGGCATTCAGACCTGGGTGGCGTTGCCGGAGGCGATGGAGGATGCGCCACCGGACTTTGAACATCATGGCCGGGATGCGTTGCCGTTTCTCGATGCGGAAGGGAAGAAGCTGCGATTGATCCTCGGGTCGGCGTATGGGCAACGGTCGCCGGTCAAGACGTTTTCGGAGATGTTCTATATCGATGCGTTGTTGGAACCGGGGACGACGCTCCCGCTGCCGGATGAACACGAGGACCGGGCGATCTATGTGGTGGAAGGGTCGATCGATGTCGTGGGGCAGTCGTTTGAGAAGGGGCGGATGATGGTGTTTCGTCCCGGCGATAAAATTGGAATCCGGGCAGGGAGCATGGGGGCGAGGTTGATGCTATTGGGCGGGGAGACGCTCAACGGGCCACGCTTCATCTGGTGGAATTTTGTCGCGTCGTCGATGGAGCGGATCGAGGAAGCGAAGGATGCGTGGCGAAAAGCGGACTGGGATGCCGGGTATTTCCACTTGCCGCCGGGGGATGACCGGGAGTTTGCGAAGGCGCCGGAGAATTGACCGGCGGGATGCACGGTTCCGGCGGGCTGGCCGCCCTTGCTTATACTATTACCTATAACTTTTCGGTATGAAGCTTGGCCGATAGAGACTTCGGTCTCGCGG
>DAOLCW010000009.1:0-57112 GCA_035327665.1 Kiritimatiellia bacterium | reverse complement strand
AGGGCGGCCAGGTCGAGCAGGGCGTTGAAGGCCGAGTGGCCGCTGCCCGCCACCAGCACCCGCCTGCCGGCGTAGCGCTCGCGCTGCACCCCCAGCACGTCGGGGATGCCGTAGAAGATGCTGGCGGCCGCCGCCCGCTCACCGATTGCAGGCAGGCCGCTCGCACCCAGCGGATTGGGGCTGCCGTAGGTGCCCGAGGCGTCGATCACCGCTCCGGCGCGGACGAGCTCTTCGCCGCCGTCGGCGCGCTCAATGTGGAGCAGGAACGGCGCGTCCTCGCGCCCCGCGTTGCTCAGCTTGTCGACGCCCTCGCGAGTGATCGCTACGACGCGCTGGCCGATCCGTAGGTGCGGGGCGATGGCGGGATGGGTGGCCAGAGGTGCGAGGTACTGCTCGACGAGGGCGCGACCCGTCGGATAGCTCTCCGGGTCAGGGGCCTCCCAGCCGGTCGACTCCAGCAGTCGTAGCGCGGCCTTATCCAGGCTGTAGCGCCAGGGCGAGAAGAGCTGGACGTGGCCCCAGGACAGGACACTGTGGCCAGCCTCGGGCCCGGCCTCCAGCACGAGGAAGGGTAGGCCGCGTTCGGCGAGATGGGCGGCGGCGGCGAGGCCGACCGGGCCGCCGCCGATGATGGCAACGGGCGTCGCCGGGGTGATGCTCGTCATCTGTCGCTCCTTGATACGCCGCAGGTGCGGCGGAATACCATGCTTCTGTTCCGTAGCAGTGCGTCTAGCTGGCGAGGGTCAGAGCCATGACGGCCGCACTCGCAGGGCACGCGCCGGCGAACTCGACGGAGGCCTGCACGGCGGGCTCGACCTCGGCGCGGGCGATCGGTGCGAAGCCGAAGGCGGGGAAGTAGGTCTCGGCGGGGGGGGGGAGTGGGTTCGGGGGGGGGGGGGGGGGGGGGGGGGGGGGGGGGGAAAGGTGTCCGGGGTTTGGGGCGGGTTGGGTGAAGTTGCGGGGGGTGGATTTGTTTCGATCACGTTTGCCAAAGGGAGTTGAGGTTTGGTAGTCTGACCCGAAACGCACGAGGTGATGACTATGACGACGGCGCAAGAAAACACGGGGGCTCCTGAACGTTCGGTATGGCTGACTTTTTTATTGTTTTTGATCACGGTGTTGGCGTTGGCGGTGGTGATTTATCTGGTTGCCCGTCCGTCGCGCAGTGATTCGGAGGTGATTTTGCAAGTGATTCCGGTGGAGGCACCTCCGGCGGAGCTGAATCTGGGGGTGGTTCAGGATGCGATTGCGGACCCGACGCTGGAACCGGTGGTGGGGGGACGTTACCGGGTGTTGGTGCAGGATAATTCGCGGGAGGGGACGTCGGGGATTGCGCGGTTTGGAGGGAAGCTGGTGTTTGTGGACGGGGCGGCGAAGGGGGACCGGGCAGTGATTGAGGTGACGCGGGTGCGGGACCGGACGGCGCAGTCGATCGCGCTGACGATTGAGGAGCGGGCGGCTCCGGCGGTTTCCCCGGTCGCGGCGGTAGCGGCTCCTTTGGTCGAGAGTCCGGCGGCGTCGGGCGGGGCGGTGGGTCAGGTGATGACGGGCCGGGTGACGAGCATCAGCCGCCGGGGCGACGGGGTGGTGCGTTTGGGCCGGCGGTCGGTGTATGTGGCGGGAACGACGGTGGATCAGGTGGTGGTTTACGAGGTGAAGTATGATGCGGACCGGTATGCGGTGGGGGAGCTGGTGCGGGTGCTTTCGGGTCCGCCTTCGCCGGAGGATGAGGTCCGGGCGCCGCATATCGAGGTGGGAACGGAGCTTGAGTTCGAGATTGTGGCGCCGGACCGGAATGCTCCGGAGCGCAATGGAATCGGGCGGGTGGACAATTTGGTGGTGATTGTTCCGGATGTGAAGGTGGGGGACCGGGTGCGGGTGAGGATCACGGAGCGGGCGGAGCGGTTTGCGGAGTCGGAGCTGCTTGAGCGGTTGGCAGCGGAACCGGCGGGGCCGTGAGGGGTTGATGGCGCGGATTTTGACAGATGAGACCTCGTTGTCGCGGCGCAAGCGGCGTCTGGTGACGGAGGGGGAGGCGCTTTCGAAGCTGCATGTGATCGAGGCGGTGGGGGCGGGGGTGGTGCTGCTGGGCGGGTTGACGCTGTTTTTTACGACCGGTCAGACGATGTTGCTGTGGGTGAGCGTGATTTTGGGAATTCTTGCCTTTGGTCATTGGTGGCAGGCGAAGCAGAATTTGAATGAGGGGAAGTCGCTGGAGGCGGGGATTGCCGGGGAGGCGGAGGTGACGAAGAAGCTGGGGGATTACCTGGACAACCGGTATTTTGTGTTTAATGACATTGTGCTGACGCGGGGGCGGACTTCGGCGCAGTTGGACCATTTGGTGGTGGGTCCGAACGGGGTGTTTGTGATCGAGACGAAGAATTGGCGGGGCCGGGTGGTGGGGGATGTGGGGGACCGGATGTGGCGGCAGCTCCGCAATGACCGGAACCGGGCGACGCCTCTTAGTAGTCCATACCTTCAAAATCAGCGCCACAAGGACGTGGTGGTGCAGATGATCGAGGCGTCGGGCTTGGAGGTGCCGGATGTGGTGGACCTTCTGGTGAACCGGAACCGGCGGGCGACGTTTGAGATCAGCGGGTTGCCGATTCCGATTCTGGAGCCTTCGGAGGCGTGCGAGTATATTGCGCGTCACCGGGGGCAACGGGTGTATTCGGAGGAGGAGGTGGACAAGGTGGTGGGGATGTTCATGAAGGCGGTGGGTGGATGAGCGAGAAGCGACTGCACAAGCTGTTGGTGGGGCTGAATGTGGGGGGCTTGATGGTTTATGTGTGGTGGCTTTCGCATTTGGGGGGGAAGTTGTCGTATTCGCTGGAGGGCATTTTGGTGTTGCTGCCGGTGTTGCCGTTTTTGTTTGTATTGAGCGCGTTGCTTCGTTCCGGGGAGTCCAAGAAACCGGAGTCGAGCTTCCTGCCGGGAAAGGATGACCGATGAGCCGAGACATGGAAGATGGGGCCAAGTATCTGGGCCGGGTGTTGATGGGGGCGATTGCGATGGGGGTGTTGGTGGTGATGTTCCATCCGGATTACCGGGAGGCGGCGGTGGCGCTGTGGAAGGGGAAGCCGGATACGTCGCCGATCTGGCAGTCGAATATTGCGTATTACCCGGAAGTGGGATTGGCGATCACCCCGGAGAGGCGTCATGACCCGGAATAATCTGATCGCATTTTGTTATCTGTATATTGGGGGGATTCTTCTGGCGATGACGTATCCGGTGGATGCGTCGTGGGACCGGGCGTTGCTGATCGGGGCGATCGGGTCGTTTCTGCCGATTACCGCGTTTGCGCTGGCGGTGATGTTCCGGGGGGCGACGCTGGACGGGGGGCTGCGGGCGACGTTGTGGGTGTTGCTGGCTCTGCCGGCGCTGGTGTTGGGGTATTCGCGTTACCATTCGGCGGACCGGGTTCATGATGCTTCGCTGGGGGTGATCGATTTTGCGAGCATGTCGGAGTCGCGGTTGAGCCATCCTCCGGCGGGGACCTCGCGGTTGCGGGTGCGGCTGCTGGAGGCTCCGGCGGGTGAGTTGGTATTCCGGCTGACCGGGGAAGCGGATGTGCGGATACCGGTGCGGGATGAGGGGGGGCGTCCGCGTTTGGACGAGCAGGGGCGTTGGTTGTTTGAGGTGGTGAGGACGCCGATGACGTCGGAGGTGATCCGTTTCGAGGCGTCGGATGGGGCGGGTTTGGAGAGGATGATCGACCAGCCGTTCACGCGTTTGGATTCGGTGGAGGTATTGAGCGGAGGCGCGAGCGGTCAGGTTGAGGTGTTTCAGATCGCGAATCATGTGAGGTCGTTTGTGCGGGGCCGGGGGGGGCAGTCGCCGGTGACGGTGCTGGGGCGGGTCAGCCAGGATCCGCGGGTGTTCGGATTCCGGACGGTGTTGTTTATTACCCCTTCGTTTATTCAGTACCCGGCGGGCGGTCCGTTTTATGCGATTGATGGGGGGGATATCCAGGTGACGATTCAGCCGGATATGAAAGGGTATGCGGCGTTTGCCCGGACGGAGGCGACGGGGGTGGATGTGGTGTTCGAGGGGGAATTGACGTTTGCGCGGGGGCCATCGAATCCGGGAGGGTTTGATGCGGCGCGGTTCTTGCAGAACAACAATGTGTACGGGACGATGTTTTTGTATGCGCCACGATTTGGTCCGCCGCCGATGGAGCGGATCGAGGCGGGGGAGGCGGGGTTCCGGGGGGCGTCGCCGCTGGTGCGGTTTTCGCTGGGGCTTCGGGATGATGTGCTGCGGGTGATCAAGCAGACGATGCCGTTTCCCCAGTCGGCGTTTTTGGGCGGGGTGACGTTGGGGTTGCGCTACGGGTTGCAGGGGGTGACGTGGGAGGGGGGCTCTTCAGATGACCCGAGCGCGGATGTGGTGATGCAGTCGACGATTGCCGACGACTTCCGGGCTTCGGGGGTGAATCACGTGTTGGCGGTGTCGGGACTTCACGTGACGATTTTGACCGTGATGTTCCTGGCGATTTTTACGAGCCTTCGGCTTCCCAAGCAGGTGTATGTGCCGATGGTGATACTGGCCCTGGTGGTGTTTGCGATCATCACGGGGGCGCGTCCGTCGACGTTGCGGGCGGTGATCATGAACAGCTTGTTCCTGCTGACGTGGGCGTACTTGAACCAGGGGCTTCGTTCGTCGATCTTGCTGGGGGTGCCGGTGGCGGCGTTTTTGATTTTGGTTCACAATCCTCTGGTGGTGGTGGATCCGTCGTTGACGTTATCGTTCGGGGCGATACTTTCGCTGGCCCTGCTCACGGGACCGCTGCATGACTTGTGCCTGCGGTTGAAGGGGAGTGTGTTTGTGGCGGCGGTGTTGACGCTGGTGGGGTTGTCGGCGGCGGGGGTGGCGAACTGGTTTCTGGCGACGTCGATTTGGTTTCTGGTGCCGTTTGCGGTGTCGGCGGGGATGTTGTTCTGGGGAGCGACGCTGTTGCGGAAGCGGGGGAATGATCCGTTTGCGAGGGTGGGGTTTGCCTCGATTCCCAATAGCATCAGCACGTTTTTGGCGGCGCAGCTTGCGATTCAGATTGGGATGATGATTCCGTTGTCGGCGATTTACTTCAGCCGGTGGCCGTTTGCGGGGGCGTATGCGAACCTGATTGCGATTCCGTTGATCGGGATCGTGGTGCAGTTGGCGGCGCTAGGCGGGTTGATGGGGCTGATTCCGGTGGTGGGGTCGTGGGTGGCGTTGACGATGAATGCGGCGAACTGGTTGGGGGCGTCGTTGTTTATTTGGGTGGCGCATTTCTTTGCTTCGACGTTCCCGTATCCGTATGTGCGGCGTCCGACGGTGCGGGAGTTGCTGGTGTATTACGGGATCATTTCGGCGTGGATTTGGTTTCCGGTTTGGCATGGCCGGGTGAAGGGGTGGTGCGAGGCACGAGGGTGGACGCAGCGATGGGCGCCGTGGGCGGTGGCGGGAATTCCGGCGGTGGTGGTGGCGGGGTTGTTGTTGGGAACGCAAGAGCCCCGGGTGGCCCGGGATGTGGCGGTGGTGGAGGTGTTGAGCGTGGGGTATGGAAGCGCGGTTCATGTGAGGTCGCCGGGGGGACGGGATGTGTTGTTGGATAGCGGGTTCCGGGAGCTGGGGCGGTCACGCCGCAATGAGGCGGAGCGTTCGGTGTTGCCGTATTTCTCTCATGTCGGGGTGCGCAGCCTGGATGCGGTGGTTTTGACGAGTCCGGCGTTGGAACGGACGGGCGGTGTATCGTATTTGTTGGACCATATCCGGGCGGATACGCTGTGGATGCCGGACGGGTTGGTGGATTTGATTCAGACCCACGGGGGGAACCGGGGATTTCGCCAGGAATTTGACCGGGATGCGCTGGTGAGCCGGTTGGTTGCGGATGCGGCGCATCCGGGAATGAGGACGCTGACCACGGTGTTGCAAGAGCGGGGAGACCGGAAGGTGAATCAGATGGCGCGGAGCGTGGTGGCGCCGAAGGCATTGACGGCCGGGGCGGCGATTCTGGAGGAGGACCACGGAATCCGGGGCGGGTTCCGGATTGTGCCGGTGGGGATCGGGGCGGTAACGGCGGACGATGAGGGGAACATCCGGCAGGGCTCGGCGCTGCGGATCGAGTTTGGCAAGGGGTCGATACTTTATGCGGCGGATCTTACCACGGAGGAGGCGGGTCGTTTGCCGCGCTCCCTGCTTTCGGCGGACGTGTTGGTGTTGCCGCGTCAGGCGCTTCTTGACCCGCCGGGTGATCCGGTGGTGAACGCGGGGGCGCTGGAGGAGGAGGTCGGGAAATGGATCGACTGGGTGAATCCTTCGGTGGTGATTCTCGAGTATGGCTTCCCGCGTTCGGTGGTGGGGGTACGCTCGCGCTCAGCGGTGGACCGCTTCCGGATCATCGAACGGTATTTCCATCATGAGCAACCGGAGATTCGCTTCCTGGTGACGGATCAGTCGGGTTCGGTGCGGGTGACCCTCGACGGCATGGGCCTTGCGGTGCAAACCCAGCAGGAGCGCAACCGGGCGGGCGGGGGCGATGCGGATGATACGGTTTCCTCGATGGCGATCGGACTTTAAGGCCTTTACGGGAAAAAGGTTTGGAAATGCGGGGGGAGGGGAAGGCGAGTACGATTACGAGAAAGGTTTAATTTTGGTCTTGGAGGTTTAAGCAGAGGATGCAACAGGATCGATTGACAATTAAAGCGCAGGAGGCTTTGCACGGGGCGGGCCGGATCGCGGCCGAGCAGGGTCACGGGGAAGTGTTGCCGGAGCATTTGATGCTGGCGTTGGTGGACCAGCGGGAGGGGGTGGTTCCACCGTTGCTTGCGAAGCTGGGGGTGTCCCCGGCGGCGATGACGGCGGCGATCGGGGAGGGGCTGAAGGGTCAACCGAAGGTGGGGGGGGCGGCGGAGCGGTATCCTTCGCGGGGGTTCAAGCATGTGCTGGACCGGGCGTTCGAGATTGCGCGGACGATGAAGGATGAGTATGTGAGCGCGGAGCATTTGTTTCTGGCCGCGCTGGAGGAGAAGGAGTCGACGTTGCGGGGGGTGGCGAAGGATTTGGGTTTGTCGCCGGATGCGGCGTTGAAGGCGTTGCAGTCGGTGCGGGGGAACCAGCGGGTGACGGATCAGAATCCGGAGGACAAGTATGAGGTGTTGAAGAAGTACGGTCAGGATCTGACCGATGCGGCGCGGCGGGGGAAACTGGACCCGGTGATTGGCCGGGATGCGGAGATCCGGCGGGCGATGCAGGTGTTGTCGCGGCGGACGAAGAACAATCCGGTGTTGATCGGGGAGCCGGGGGTGGGGAAGACGGCGATCGCGGAGGGGTTGGCCCAGCGGATTGTGGCGGGGGATGTGCCGGAGACGTTGAAGAACAAGCGGGTGATCGCCCTTGATCTGGGGTCGATGATTGCGGGGGCGAAGTACCGGGGGGAGTTCGAGGACCGGTTTAAGGCGTTCATCAAGGAGGTGATGGAGTCGGAGGGGGAGATCATCCTGTTTATCGATGAGATGCATACGCTGGTGGGGGCGGGAGGCGCGGAGGGGGCGGTGGATGCGTCGAACATGATCAAGCCGCCGTTGGCGCGGGGGGAATTGCGGGCGATCGGGGCGACGACACTGGATGAATACCGGAAGCACATCGAGAAGGATCCGGCGTTGGAGCGGCGGTTTCAGCCGGTGCTGGTGGGGGAGCCGTCGACGGAGGATGCGATTGCGATTTTGCGGGGTCTGCGGGAACGGTATGAGGTGCATCACGGGGTGCGGATCCTCGATGCGGCGATTGTGGCGGCGGTGACGCTTTCGGAGCGGTACATCGCCGACCGGTTTCTTCCGGACAAGGCGATCGATCTGATCGATGAGGCGGCGAGCCGTCTGCGGATGGAAATCGACAGCCTGCCCACGGAAATCGATACGGTGAACCGTCGGATCATGCAGTTGGAGATCGAGCGGGAGGCGTTGCGCAAGGAGAAGGACGAGGAGTCGCGGCGGCGCTTGGAGAAGCTGGAGGCGGAGGTGGCGCGGTTGCGGGAGGAGCAGTCGCGACTGACCTTGCATTGGGAGAAGGAGAAGGCGTTTATTGGGGACATCCGGTCGTTGACCCAGGCGCTGGACACGCTGCGGGGGGAGGAGGAGGCGGCGAAGCGGGAGAACAATCTGGAGCGGGCGGCGGAGATTTTGTACGGGAAGATTCCGAAGGTTGAAGCGCAGATCAAGCAGGCGCAGAAGGATCTGGCGGCGTTCCAGAGCGAGGTGAAGATGTTGAAGGAGGAGGTGGACGAGGAGGACATCGCGACGGTGGTGTCGGACTGGACGCATATTCCGGTGAGCAAGTTGATCGAGACGGAAAAGATGAAGCTGCTGACGATGGAGGACCGGTTGCGGGAGCGGGTGGTGGGTCAGGACGAGGCGATTGCGGCGGTGTCGAACGCGGTGCGGCGGTCGCGGTCGGGGATTCAGGATCCGAACCGTCCGATCGGGTCGTTTATTTTTCTGGGTCCGACGGGGGTGGGGAAGACGGAGTTGTCGCGGGCGCTGGCGGATTTTCTGTTTGATGACGAGCATGCGATGATCCGGATCGACATGTCGGAGTACATGGAGAAGCATTCGGTGAGCCGGTTGATCGGAGCGCCTCCGGGGTATGTGGGGTATGACGAGGGGGGACAGTTGACCGAGCAGGTGCGACGGCGTCCGTATGCGGTGGTGTTGTTCGACGAGATCGAAAAGGCTCATCCGGATGTGTTCAACGCGCTGCTTCAGTTGCTGGACGACGGACGGTTGACGGACGGGCAAGGCCGGACGGTGGACTTTAAGAATACGCTGGTGATCATGACGTCGAACCTGGGGGGATCGATCATTCACGATACCCTGGCCGCGAATCCCGACCTGAAGGAAGGGGATGCGATGTATGAGCAGATGGAGGCGGCGGTGCAGCAAATTCTCCAGAAGCATTTTCGTCCGGAATTTCTGAACCGTATCGACGACATTATTTTGTTCCACAGTTTGCGGCGTGAGCAGATTCAACGGATTGTGGACATTCAGATCCAGCGCTTGCTGAAACATCTGGAGGGGCGGCGGATCGAGTTGGACCTGTCGGGGGGGGCGCGGGAATTGATTGCGGGGGAGGGGTATGATCCGGCGTTTGGAGCGCGGCCGCTGAAACGGGCGTTGCAGCGGTTGTTGCTGGATGCATTGGCGCGGGAGCTTTTGGAGGGTCGGATTGTGGAGGGGGACCGGGTGAAGGTGGAGTCGAACGGGGACGGGCTGTCGTTTACGGTGGCGTCCCGGGAAGGAGTGTAGGGCATGGATACGTTGGCATCGGCGGGGTTGATTCTGTTTATTTTCTTTATGGTGTATTACATCACGCGGGGAATGTAGTAGGGTGTCCGGGATGACGCAGGATATACCGGTTTCGATCAAGACGCTGCTTCCCACGCCTTCCGGATGCGGAGTTTTCCTCACCGACGGGGTGAAAGTGATTTCGATTTTTGTGGACCACAGTGTGGCGGCGGCGATCACCATGGCGCTGCATGAGGTTCACAAGCCGCGGCCACTGACCCATGACCTGATTGCGAATATTTTTGCCGGGCTGGGGGTGAGCTTGCAGAAGATCGTGATCAACGATTTGAAGGAGGACACGTTCTATGCGCGGTTGTTCCTGATTCAGGAAAACGAGCTGGGGCGAAGTCATGTGGAGATCGATGCGCGCCCGAGCGATTCGATTGCGTTGGCGCTGCAGACCAAGTGTCCGATCTTTGTGGCTCAAGCGGTGTGGGAGCGGGCGGAGGATATGTCGTGGGCGCTGGAGCAGAAGGCTCAGGAGGAGGAGGGAGAGGACGACGAGGATGGGGAGGAAGAGGTTCCGTAGAGGGTTTGGGCGTGAAGGTGGAGGAGGTCGCCGTCCTCGAGCGGGGTGTTGAGTCCGTTGAGGTGTCGGATATCGGAACCATTCAAGAAGATCCGGAAGGAGGCAAGGGATCCGTAGGGCGGAGGCAGAGGCAAGCGGGGATGGGTATGATGGACCTGCTCAAGTAGATCGTGAAGGGTTGCTGCGGAGGGCACGCGCAAGGCGGTGTTGCCATCCGCGCGGGCGGCGAGGGAGGGGGAGAATCGGATGGTCACCGGCATGGGGAAGGGTCAGCGGGCGGGAATAAACAACTTTTGACCGACGCGGAGGACGTCGGCGCTGGTGAGGTTGTTGGCCTGTACGATGTCGCTGACCCGGGCTCCGTAGGCGGTGGCGATGGCGGAGAGGGTTTCTCCGGGCTGGACGGTATGTTCGTAGCCTTCGTTGCTGATGGGGCGACGGGCCTGGCTGGCGGCGGGTGCGGGGCGGCTGGAGGCCATGACGGTGGCGATGCGCTGGCTGAGGCTGTCGACGATTTCCCGTTTGTCGGCCTGGCGGGCGGCGTCGACGGAGTTGATTTTCCGGTTGAGTTCTTCGAGGGCCTGGTTGATGCCGTGGAATTGGGCGGTGAGGCCGGCGGGTTGCTCGGTGGCGACGGCATTGATACGGCGCTGGAGTTCGAGCATGTCCTGTTCGATCATGTCGAGGCGGGCCCGGATGGCGCGGAAGTTTTCCGCCATGAGTTCGGAGTCGGCGCGTTGCTGCTGGTGAATGGCGGCTTGCTGTTGCTCGTAGCCGGGGGTGACCATGCACCCGGAGCCGGTGGCGAGAATGAGGAGGACGAGGATGGACAGGGGATGGGGGCGGGTTTTCATGGGAAACTTTCTCCTTACCAGAACACGAGAAGATGATTTAGAATAAACCCCGGTCAAAAAGCAAATCCTTCCGGTGGGTCAAGGCCGGGGGTATTCATCATGAGGGTCGGGAGGCCGAGGAGTTGCGATGCAAGACGAGATGCTGATTCACAATGGGGTGTTATGGATATCCGCGGACCATGAACCGCTGGCGGACGGGGCGGTGTTGATCCGGGACGGCCGGATTGTGAAGGCGGGCCAGTTTAAGGCGCGGGCGCGAACGATGATCGATGCGGGGGGGGCGTTGATCATGCCGGGGTTGATTCAGGGGCACATTCACTTTTGTCAGACGCTGATCCGGGGGGCGGCGGAGGATTTGCCGTTGCTGCCGTGGTTGCGGCGTTACATTTGGCCGGCGGAGGCGTTTCACGATGAGGCGTCGATCCATGCCTCGGCACTGTTGACGGCAGCGGAATTGATCAAGGGGGGGACGACGGCGTTTCTATCGATTGAGACGGTGCACCATACGGAACATGTGTTTCGGGCGGTGGATCAGGCGGGGTTGATGGGGGCGATCGGACATTGTTTGATGGATGAGACGGGGGGGTATCCTCCGCTGGCGGTCCGGAACGAGGATGCGCTGGCGTATTGCGATATGCTGTTGAGCCATTGGGAGGACCATCCGCGGCTTCAGGTGGCGGTGGCGCCGCGGTTTGCCTTGAGCTGCTCGGAAAAGAACATGCGGGAGGCGTCGGCGTATGCCCGGGATCGGGGTCTGCTTTTGCATACCCATGCCTCGGAGCAGCCGGATGAGATCAATCTGGTGCTTCAGCAGACGGGAATGCACAACATCGATTATTTGAATACGGTGGGGTTGACGGGCCCGGATGTGGGGCTGGCGCATTGTGTGCATACGACGCCGGAGGAGCGGGAGTTGCTGCGGGAGACGGGGACGCATGTGTTGCATTGTCCGTCGGCGAATTTCAAACTGGGTTCGGGGATTGCGCCGATTCCGGAGTACCTGGAGATGGGGATCAATGTGTCGATCGGGGGAGATGGAGCGCCGTGCAGCAACCGTTTGGATCAGTTTATGGAGATGCGGGAGGCGGGGTTGATGCAGAAGATCCGGCTGGGTCCGGATGCGTTGCCGGCAACGGATGTGGTGAGGATGGCGACGATGGGGGGGGCGAAGTTGCTGGGCTGGGAAGAGGAGATGGGGAGCCTGGAGCCAGGGAAGCGGGCGAATATCATTCTGGTGGATCAGTCGGAGTGGTCGTGTCTGCCACCGACGGACCCGGCTACGTGCCTGGTTTACTCGAACATTTCGCGGGATGTACAGATGACGATCGTGGATGGGAAGATTCTGTATGAGGATGGCCGGCTGACGACGATCGATGAGGATCAATTGAGGGCGGATGTGATTGCGCAACGGCGCAAGTTGTTCGCGCGGGCGGGGCTGGCGGGGTAGGGGGGAGTTGTAGGAGGTAGGCGGGAGCCTTTGACGCATCCAAAGCGGCGTCAAGCCGCCGCACGCCAAGATTGCATTTGCATTCAGCTCATTTTTTGCGAGCGCGGCTCTATTCCGCGTGGTAGTTAACGCCGATGCGGTAGAGGACGGGCTGTCCGGGGGGCGGGGAGGGGTCGATGAAGGTGTTGAGGGGCGGGGTGGCGGGAAGCCCGGCGGCGATGGTGGTGAAATGGGGGAGACTGGTTGAACGGCTGACGTAGTAGATCCGATTGGAGAGGCTGGGCCAGAGGAGTTGGGCGGGGGCGTTGCCGGAGGCGGGAAGGGCCTGAACGGTAAACCATGCTGTGGGGTCGGTGGGGTCGAGTCCGGCGATGAAGGCGTGGACATCGGGGACGTCGTTCATGGTGAAGTCGGTGCCGATGCCAGCGGTGGTGAGGTCGCCGAAGAAGGCGAGTTCCCAGGCGTCGGGGAGTCCGTCGCCGTCGCTGTCGAGCTGGAGGGAGGGGAGATCTGCGATGATTTGAACGTCGTCAACCTGCCACCACCAGTCCCAGTTTGCATTGTAATAGCGAAAGCGAACCATGACGTTGGTGGATCCGAGGGCGGGGGCGAGGTCGATGGGAATCGTGATAGGGCCGAATAGGTTGGATTGTCTTCTCCAGAGGTTGGACCAGGGTCCGGCGGGGCCGTTGAGGCTTACATCGACATCGGCGGTTTCGTTTCCGGTGAAGATTTCAAAGTCATTTCGAAAGGTCAGGGTTGCGTTGGTGGAGCCGAGAAGGGAGAAGGAAGGCGTGCGCAACTCGGTATCCATGTCGTGGCTTCCGGCGTGGTCGCTGTCGGCGATGGCAAAGGGTCCGGCGCCGCCGGTGAAATTGGTTCGATTGCCGGGGTTGTCGAAGCGCCAATAGGCGGAGGGGTGGGCATTGGTGGTGACGGTCCATCCGGGGGGGAGGCCGGCGTCAAAGGAGGTTTGAACCAAGGTTGCGGGGGGTGAAGCGACGTTGATGAGGAGGGTTGTGGTGGTGAGGCCGTCTTTGTCGGAGGCGAAGAAGTCGATGGCGTAGGTTCCGGACCAGGGGAAGGTGCCGGTGAGGTGGCTGGTTGCGGTGGCGGGTTGAGTGACGGGGGGGAAGGAAAGGAAGAAGGGCAGCGGTCCGGAGCTGAGGGTGATGGGGTCGCCGTCGAGGGTGTCGAGGGCGGACACGGGGAGGTTGAGGGTGTCGCCGACTTGAAGGGTGGGGGCCGGGAGGGCAAAAAACACGGGCGGGGCGTTGGTGGGAAGTAGGGCCAGATGGCCGAAGAGTCGGACGTTGTCGAGGCGCCAGGTTCCGTTCGCGCCGGAGGCATTTTCGCCGCGAATCCGGATGGTAACGGAGCCGGTAAGTGCACTGAGGCCGAGGGGGATTTGGTTGCTGGAGAACGTGGTGGAGGACGGACCCTCGGCGATGGTGGCGGCGAAGGCGTTGGCGCTGGAAAATAGATTCCAGAGGCCGGGACCGGTTTGGGAACGCTGATGTTCGAAGCTCAAGCGGCCGATGGTCAAGGCGTAGCCGGCGGGGATGGACAGGGTGAAGGTGTAGAATCGATTGGAGCTGGTCCAGCTTGATGCGGTAATGGCTCGGCCCGAGGTTCCGGTTACATCTGTAAAAATGTTGTTATCGGTGGTGAAGAGGGAGGCGGTGACGAGGGGCGCGACAGTTTGGGGGGCATTGGTAAAGGTGCCTCCGGGACCATCAAAGGAATAGTAGGCCAGGAGGTTGGTGGCGGCGGGATGGTTGGGTGCGGCGACGATGGTGATGGTTACGGCGCGGGAGGTGGAGCCGTCGATGTCGGAGGCGAAAAAGGTCACGGGGTATGTTCCGAGCTGGTCGGCGGTTGGGGTCCAGGCAACCCCACCGACTTCCCCGGTGGAGGAAAAGACCGCTCCGGGCGGGAGGTTGCTGGCGGAGAGGGTGACGGGGTCGCCGTCGGTGGGGGTGGCGGTGACGGGGAAGGAGAGCAGGCTTCCGGAGGCGCCGTTTTGATTTCCGATCGGCTGGAGGATGGGCGGGGTTTTGGGCGGGGTCGGATTGACGACAAGGGGGATTACGGCGCGGCTGAAACCGTCCTTGTCGAAAGCGTGGAAGACGGTGGCCCAGGAGCCGGTGGTGTTGGGGGTTCCGGTGAGGGTGCTGGACACGGTGGCGCTACCGGTGGCGGTGTTGAAGACCGCCCACGGAGGGAGGTTGCTGGCGATGAGGGTGATGAGGTCGCCGTCGAAGGGATCGTTGGCGGTCACATTGAACGAGACGGGCTGGCCGACAATCATGGGGGGAGGAGAGATGGCTTCGATCTCCGGGGGCTGGTTGGTGAGGGATTGGGTGCTGGTGCCGTAGAGAATGAGGTGGGCGCTGTTGAGGGTGCCGACGGTGCCGGAGGTGCGATCCGCGACGCGCAGGGTCCAGGTGCCTTGGGAGGTTTCGCCCCAGTTGTGGACGGTCATGTAGGTCCAGGTGGAGGGGAACGCGTTGGTGTCGAGGGCGCGGACATGGGACAACTGACTGGTAATGCCATGAGGACTCACGAGGAAGGCTTCGAGTTGTCCGCGGCGGGCGTGGGAGATGCCCACGGTGATGGTGGCATGTTCGACGCGGATGTTGGTGGAGAGGTTGAAGGTGACGGAAACGCCGGCGGCGTTGTTATCGGGGATGGAGAGGTTGAGGCTCGCGCGGTTGGAGACAATGATCTGTTGAGGGCCAAGGTTGGTCCAGGTGAGGGCGGTGGCGAGGGCGGCATTGGCATCGATGAGGCCGGAGCCGAATTTGGGATTGAAGGTAAACCCGGCGGAGTTGGTTCGCCACAGGCTGTCGGAGGGATTGATGTGGCGGGCGGTGCGAATGAGGATTTCCTGGACGTCGCGCCAGCCGAGGGTGGGGCGGGCTTCAAGCATGAGGGCGACAATGCCGGCGACGAGGGGAGTGGAGGAGGAGGTTCCGCCGAAGGTTTGGGTGTAGTCGCGATCGGAGAGTTCGCCAGATGCGCCGACGTAGTTGTAGCCGTTGCCGCCAAGGAGGTCGGTGGTGATGATGTCGGTGTTTCCGCCGGAGGAAGGGGCGGTGACGACATGGCAGGCTCCGGGTTCGCTGTACCAGGCTTGAAGTCCGCCGTCGGTGATGGCGGCGATGGAGATGGTATAGATGGAGTTGGCGTAGCCGTCGTTGTTGGCATTGTCATTTTGATTTCGGCCGTTTCCGCCGGCCCAGACATGGATGGTGCCGCGCCCGTTACGTCCGGTAGCGGTACTGTTGGAGAAGGCGGCGCGGGTGAGAGGGCCGGGGGCTTCCATGGTTCGCCCATTATCACTGGGGCCCCAACTGTTGCTTTTCACGAAGAGGTGCTGGTTGCTGTAGGCGACGGATTCGGCTTCCTGACTGTCACCGACGGTGGTGGAGATGAGGCGGAGTCCGGCGAATTGAGCGAAGGGGGCGGCCCCGGAGATGCCGATGCTGTTGTTTCCGCGTCCGGCGGCGACACCGGCGCAGGGGGTGCCATGGTCGTCCCAGGCCAGGTTGGGGGCGGGATCGAAGGGGCCGCCGGGGGAGCCATTCCAATTCCGGGAGTAGGCGGCGGCGTAGTTGGGGGCAAGGTCGGGGTGGGTGTATTGCACGCCATCGTCGACGATGCCGATGACAATGTTGGAGCCGAAGTAGCCCTGGGCCCAGACGTTGGTGATGCGCACGTCGATGCCGGCGGTTCCACCGCCTTGTCCGGTGTTGCGGAGGTGCCATTGATTGGTGAACAAGGTGTCGTTGGGGGTGAAGCGTTTGGCCCGCTTTTTTTCGAGGAGGGGATCGGCGGAGAGAACCTCGGGCCGGGCGCGGAGGGCGAGGGCAAGTTCGAGGGCGGCTCCGGGGTGGCCGGGGGCGGTGAAGACCCGAAGGTCGGGGGCAAAGGGATAGGTGTCGACTCGCAACGCGCCGACATCATGGGCAATGGTTTGGGGGTTCGCGCCGGGGGCAAGGGCGACGAGGACGAGGGGGGAAAGGTAGCGCCTTTGGTAGTCGTCGCGTACCTGGCCGGTTTCGAGGAGGACAAGATCGGCTCGTTCGCCGACGGAAAGGGGGATGAGGGAGGCGGCGCGCGTCAGGGCGGTGGGGGATGCGGCGGGTGTGTCGAGGGTCTGGATGCGGGTTCCCGTGGGCCCGGAAATTGCGATTTCATCGAGAAGGACGCGGAAGTGCCGGAGGTAGCCGCTGTCTTCCATGAGAAGGCCGTCCTGGGGAAGCGGTGCGGCCAAGGTAAAGGAGGTGAAAAGAAGTGGTATGAGGGTCAGCAGGTTTGCCCGGCGGAGCCGACGGAAAAGGTTGAGTTTCATGCCGTGGTTTTCAAGAGAAGATCGAGCGATGAACCATCGCGGTCATCCAAGGTAATGGAATACCGTTGAGAAGGAATAAAGTAAAGGAGGGGGATGTGGAGGATTTGATTGGCCAGAGATGGCCGGGGTCGGCTAGCGTAACCGGATGCAAAAGGCGAAGGTTGTTTTGGCGATTGTGGAGGCGCTCAAAGCGAAGGTGGCGCTTCATGCGGCGGCGGCGCGGACCGCGCATGAGGAGGCGACCCACGAGGAGAACCGGGCCGAGGACAAGTACGATACCCGGGGGTTGGAAGCCTCCTATCTAGCGGCGGGGCAGGTGCGGCAAACTGCGGAAGTCGCGGAGGCGATCCGGGAGTATGCGAATGTCTTTCTGAAAAAGTTCAAGGCATCGGACCCGATTGATGTGACGGCGCTGGTGGAGATGTCGCTGGAGGGAAAGCGGACGTGGTACTTTATCGGACCGGCGGCGGGCGGTCTGGAGGTCGAGGTGGACGGGGTTCCGGTTCTGGTGTTGACCCCACAGTCACCGTTGGCGCAGGCGATGACCGGCAAGAAGAAGGGCGGGACCGTGGTGTGGAAGGTTCACGGTCTGGAGGACCGTTACAAGATTGTGTCGGTTCAGTAGGTCTGTTTGATTTGAACGTGGACTCCCTTCTACGACTCTGGCTTCAGGGGAGGATTTTTCCGGAGGCGCGGTAGAGTTCGTACCAGGTATCCCGGGTCATGGTCATGGTGGTGGCTTGGAAAAGTTCGCGAAGCCGTTCCGGCCGGGTGGTGCCAAGAATGGGTTGAATGCCCGCAGGGTGACGGAGCAACCACGCGATGGCAACCGCAGAGGGTGAAATCCCATGCTGTCCGGCGACCTGACGAAGGACATGATTCAAGTGGCCATAGTCGGGATGGTCGATAAACGTGCCTTTAAAATAACCGAATTGAAGAGGTGACCAGGCTTGAATGTTCAGGCCGTGGAGGCGGGAATATTCAAGGATGCCCCCGTCTCGCTGGGTGGCGGCTTCCGAGATCATGTTTGCGTTGAAGCCATGATCGATGGCCGGGCAGTGTCCGAGGCTCATCTGAATCTGCACGGCCTGAAGGGGGCGGGAGAGGCGGGATTGCAATACCTGGATTTGCCATGGATTCATGTTGCTGACGCCAAAGGTCTTCACTTTGCCGGTGCGGGCAAGGTGGTCGAAGGCGGCCGCGACCTCATCGGGTTCGACCAGGGCATCGGGACGGTGAAGCAGGAGTTGGTCGAGGTAATCGGTCTGCAGCCGGGCGAGGCTGGCATCCACGGAGGCGAGGATGTGGTCGCGGGAAAAGTCGAAGGTTCCGTTTCGGATTCCGCATTTTGATTGCAGGAAGAGGGTGGTGCGCTCCATGCCGAGGTCGCGGATGGCTTGTCCGAACCGGCGTTCGGATTCACCGTTGGCGTAGATGTCGGCGTGGTCGAAAAGTTGAATCCCCAGTTCGATTGCGGTGGTGAGAAGGTGGTGAAGTTGGTCGGGGGCCAGTTCGGCGATGCGCATGCAACCCAGGGCGGGTCGCGGGGGGGGAGCAGGTTGCGGGGTGGCGGAACGTTTCATCAGGGGTGTTTCCTTTCATCGGGGAGCGAGGATGCTTCCTGTCTTTGCACGAGGGCGTAGCCAACGGTGTAGGTTGCGCGCACGGTGCCGTTGGGCTCGGCGTAGTCGCGGTCGTACAACGAGACGAGGTGGTGAATTTCCTTCCGGGAGAGGGGGGCAGGCCCCCGGGAGACATCGCCGGAAGTGACCCCGAGGTGATGAAGGGAACGCAGTAGATCGGTGGCCGAAGGCAGATGTTGGGTGAGGGTTTGACCGGTGAGAGCGTGCAGGCGGGCTTCAGGAAGGCTGGCGAGGGCGGTTTGAAATTGCTCCATGGTGGGAAGTCGTCCCGGAGGCATTTTGGCGGGTGCGATGAGGCGGCGGGCGGAGTGAAGCTCGGCGAGGGTTCCATCGAGCATGACGCCGATGGACAGGAACCCTCCGGGTTTGCAGAAGGAGAAGGCAAGGTGGATTCCCTTCTCGAACGGACGGAGCCAGTGGAGGGCGCTGCTGCTAAGGACAAGGTCGAAGTCGTCGGGAAGGTTCACCTTGCCGAGGTCCGAGCATATTAGCCGGGTTTCCTGACCAACACCGGGGTTTTGGCGGGCGGCCCGGATCATTCCTTCGGAAAGATCGATGCCGGTGAGGCGGGCGGATGGCCATCGGCGCCGGGCAAGGGCGAGCAGGTATCCGGTCCCGCACCCCGCATCGATGACGTTGAGTGGCGATACGGTCGAAGGGAGTTGGCTTAAAACCTTTTCCGCCACCTCGTTCTGGATCATGGCATGATCGGCATAGGAGGATGCGACGGCGGTAAATCTCGAACGTAGTTGATGAAGGTGTCGGTGGGGCATGGGGTGATCTGGATGGGTTCGTGGGTAGAAAAGCCTAAATCATCGGGTGCGGCAAGTTCCGCTTTGGGCCGACGGGTCCGGTCAGGGGAAGGGCTCCGCGGTGTCGATTCCTGCTGCGCGATCAGGCTTTCCACCAAACCCTGTTATCATGCCAAAAGTTTCGGTAAAAAAAGCGATACACTAGGTTGACCATTTGTCCGCCGCTACCTATACTCCGCGTCATCTTCTATGAGTGTGAACACCGTCCAACCCAGCACGGAGGCAGTATGAAGCGAGCAATCTTGGCGACACGTCGTATGGCCTTTGGTTTCCTCGTGGCGGGTTTGGTGGGGGGAATTCACCTGGCCGATGCCCAGCAAGCTCGTCCGGGAGCGGAGCCGACCGGACCGATTGCGATCCGTCGGGTTCAGTTCAGCGCGGAAGGAACCCCTGAGTATGCGGTCAAAGGAGCCCGTCAAACCTCGGGTCGGGCGAAAAACTGGCTTCGGGTGACCTGCGAGTACGATTCCTCCCCGGCCTGGTTGGACGAAGCGACGTTTACGTATTATGTGCTTCTGAAGGGAGCCAGCCGGGATGTTCCCCCGTTCACCCTGTTGCGAGGAGAAGTCACCTACATCAATATCGAGCAGGGCCGCCGCCGGATGAGCGACATGTTTGTCCATCCGGACATTCTTTCCCGCTACGGGGCGGTGGAGCGCGTGGCGGTGGTGGTGCGGGTTGGCGGCCGGGTTGTAGGGATGGATGGGCGGCCTGCGGTGGAATCCCGGTGGTGGGAGCAATTGAGTCCGGTGGATGGATTGGTGATGAACCGAATGCAGACGCCGTTTGCATTTATTGATGTGGATGATTTCCCGATGATCAAGCCCTGATGGGGGATCGGAATAGGTCGTTAGGTTACAGCATGGCGAAAAGTCAACGTATTCTTGCCCTCGATGTCGGAGCCAGTGCGATCAAGCTGGCGGAGTTCGCATCGTCCCGGGCCGGCGACATCGAGTTGGTGAATTTTGGGGTAAGTTCCCTGGAGTTGGATCAGGCCCATGAATCCGAGCGGTTGATGCACATCACCGCCACGATCAAGGAATTGATGCAGGAATGCCAGATCAAGCCGGGGCCGGTGTTGATTTCGGTGACCGGTCAGTCCGTGTTTTCCCGGTTTGTGAAACTTCCCCCGGTGGACAAGGAAAAAGTCTACCAGATCATTCTTTATGAAGCGCAGCAGAATGTGCCGTTTCCGATCAATGAGGTGGTTTGGGATTACCAACTGATCGGGCGAGGGGACGGGGAGTTGGACGTCATGCTCGCGGCGATCAAGGCGGACATCATCGTCGGCTTGACCGATGCGGTTGAGCAGGCGGGTTTGACGACCGACATTGTGGATGTTGCGCCGATGGCGCTCTACAATGCGGTTCGCTACAATTATACCGACACCTCGAAGTGCACCTTGATCATCGACATTGGATCGAGATCCACCGACCTGATCTTCATGGAAGAGTCGCGTGTGTTCATTCGCAGTGTTCCGGTGGCCGGCAATGCAATTACCCAGCAAATTATGCGGGAATTCGAACTTTCCTTTGAGGATGCGGAGGAAATGAAGAAGGCCCACGCGTTTGTGGCGTTCGGAGGGGCCTACGAGGAGCCCAAGAGCGAAGTTGCGGGCAAGGTGTCGAAGATCGTGCGCAATGTGATGACGCGGATGCACACGGAAATCGACCGTTCGATCAAGTTTTACCGGACCCAGCAATCCGGCTCTCAACCGAGTCAGATTCTATTGACCGGGGGCAGTTCGACCATTCCGTATTCCGATGTTTTTCTTAAAGAAAAGCTCAAAGTCGACGTGGATTACCTCAATCCCTTCATCAATGTGCCGGTCAGTTCGCGGATCGAAGGGGAAGAAATTGGACGTCATGCGCATGAATTGGCCCAAGTGGTGGGCTTGGCGTTGCGCAAGGCTCTGACCTGCCCGATCGAGATCAATTTGCTGCCGCCTCGGGTCGTGGAGGAGAAGGCGTTCCGGAAGAAGCAGCCGATGCTGATTGCGGCGATGGTGGGCCTGGTGCTTACTGTGGGGATCTGGAGTGTCTATTATGCCCGTTTGGCCGGGGTTGCGGGAGAAACCCGGGACATTGTGCAAAACGGGGTTCAGGCCTTGGAGGCGGTGGAGCGTCCCTTGCGCGACCTGGAAGATCAGGTCCGGAAACAGGAAGAAAAGATCGGGACGCTCAGCGGGTTGATCGAAAATCGTCAAGCGTGGTTGGGGATGCTGGCGGAGCTTCAGGCCAACCTTCCCGAGACGCTTTGGATCACCAGTTTGCAACCGGTCCGGACGACGGCCGAGCAGGCGGCGGCCACACCGGGGGTTCCTGAAGGCAGCATTCGCGCCTTAACCGTGCGGGGGATGGGGTATATCGATCAAGTTGCGTCCCCGGTGCCGATCACCGAGTACCGGAACCGGCTTCGCGAATCCCCACTGTTTTCTGAAGCCACGGAATTTTCCTCGTTGCCGTCGCCGGTATCCGGGGAATACATCCGCCAATTCACCCTTCAAGTCGTGTTGGAGAACCCGATTACATTATGATTAACTTCAAAAAACACGGGGTTCTTCTGGTCGGGGGAGGGGTCTGCCTTGTCTTGCTGATCGTGGTATCGGTCATTCTGTTTCGCGCCATGAACGATTATCAATCGGTGGCCCGGGACAAGCAGCGTGCGGAAAGTCGTTTGAACCAATTAAATCAGCGGGATCCCTTTCCTTCCTTGGAAAACATCGAGGCAACCCGGGCCAATCTTGACGTGCTCAATGAGCAATTGAGCAGTTTGATGAAGGATTTGCGGCGCCGCGAGTTTGAAATTGAATCGATTGAGCCGGCTCAATTCGCGCCGATGATGGAGCGGGCCTACAACCGGGTTGCCGAACTGGCCACGGCCGCGAATGTAACCATTCCCGACCGGATTCAGTTCGGTTTTGACCAATATGCCCGGGGAACCCTCCCGGCGAGCCGCCATATTCCCCGTCTGGTTCGCCAGCTCAAAACCCTCGAATATGTCGGTGAACTTCTGGTCAATTCCCGAATCACCCAGTTGGTATCGATCCGCAGGGTCGAGTTCGAAATTCTTCCCGATGAAGAGGAGGAAGACGCCCGCACCGGACGCCGGGGAGCGGGGGGACGGGCGGGAACGCCTGCACCCACCACGGCGACCGCGGTGGCGATGGTTGCTCCCGCGATTGCTACCAATGCCTTGTACCGCACGGAGAGGGTGCATGTGGTTTTTACCGGTCGCGAATCCGCAGTTTGGGAAGCGTTGACCCAGATTGTGGCGAGTCCGATCTTCATCCAGATCACGGATATCCGGATGGAAAATCTTGCCCGCGAAGTTGGCCGTCCGATCGATCTGCGTACGCGTGCGCAGGCACTTTCCCGCGCCGCGCCGACCGCGGCAACCCCCACTCGGGTTGGCGTGCCCGGTGGCGAGTTGGCGGTTGCCGATATTCCCCGTGATGAACGAATTGTTGGCGGTCGTGAATTGATTCAAGCGACGCTTGTTCTTGATGTCTTTACCTTCATTCCCGGCGAATCCGGCCAGCAGGAGGAAACCTTGTGAGTTCGGTCCGCAAACCTTCCGGCTGGATGCAGCAGAACTACGACAAGTTATTGCTGGTCGTGGTATTGATCGCACTTTTGGGATCCGGGGCCTTCCTGCTCATCCGGCTGTCCAGCGAACATGCCGCGCTCAAGCAGATCGAAGTGCGTCGGCCGGATCAGCCGAAAGAAGTTCAGCCGATTGATTATGATCTGTTTACATCCGTTCGTGAGCAGCTACATTCGCCGCTGACGCTTGGGTTGGCCCAGCGTCGGATGTTGGTGGGGGATTTGCGGGTGGCGAGTATTCCGGACGGTTTGCCGATCCCGTTTGCTGCCCGGACCTGTCCGTTCACCGGGGCGGAACAGCCGGCGATTGTCGATGAGCGTGACCGCGACACTGATGGTGATGGCATTCCCGACTGGTGGGAAATCAAGCATGGGTTGAACCCCATGGATCCGTCTGATGCGTTGATGGACTCCGATGGAGACGGCTTCAGCAACCTCGAAGAGTTTCTGGCCGGAACCGATCCCAACGATCCGGACGACTTCCCGCCTCCGGTGATCAAGATGCGACTTGTCCGGATGGTTCTTGATCCATTCAAGCTCCGGTTCCAAGGGGTCAACCGTCTGCCGGACCGGGTGCTTTATCAATTGAACCTGCGTACCCTCGAGCGAACGTTCTTTGTCCAAATCGGTGAAGAAGTCGAGGGCTACAAGGTCGTGCGGTTTGAACCCGACGCGCCGGAGGGACGGGAGACGCTTGTCCTCAGCCAGAACGACAAGGAAATCCGACTGGTGCAGGGGAGAGTGATTGATGCGCAGGCCAAGATCGCGTTAATGGTCTCCCTGCTTGATGGAAGCCGCTACCGGCTGATCCTCGGCGAAGAATTCGAGAAGCTCGGCAAGAACTACAAAGTCGTTGACATACGGGAAGATCGTGTCGTAATACGCGACCTTACCGCCGAGCGGGACAACACCATTGGTTTGATCAGTTCGGAAGAGCGCCAACAGCTTACCGGAGGCGGACCCCGGACACCGTGAACCGACCGAATGAAACCTTCAGCAACCTACCACCTAGAGCATTGATGATCGATTGACTATCGAGGAGAGACCACATGAGATTGACCCGTTACCTTTTGATTCCCGGTTTGGCGTTGGCGTTCATGGTTTCCTCGAACCGCGCCCAGGATGACGCGCTTTTCGATGCGCTGTTTGACGATTTGGATGCCCTCCTTTCCTCGCAACCTGAGCCAGCCCCCGCAGTTGAGCCTGAGCCGGTGGCGGCCTTTGAGGACGATCTGGATGATCTGCTGACCCCTGCGGTTGCCGATCCTGAGCCGATGGTTGAAGTCCCGGCGGTGGAAGACGACCTTTGGGACAGCGCCCTTGAAGATGCATGGACGGAAACGGTGGAACCGGCCGAAGAATTTTTCGAAACCCCTGACCTGACGCAGGAGCTTGAGGCTCCGGAATCCGATTTCGCCGATTGGGCGGATGTGGATGTAGAAACGGTCGATGGGGTCGAAGAAGCTGCCGATCTCGTGGAAGCGGTGGAAGAGTTTGTTGAAGACGCCTGGATCGTGGATGTACCGGAAGAGGTTGTTCCGGTTGCTGACGCCGTGGAGGTTGCCGAGCCTGCCGACGTATGGGCCGATGTGTTCGGTTTCGATGACGATCTCGAGCCCGCCCCGGCTGAGGTTGTGGACCTCGTTCCCGCCGCCGATTTCGATGCCGATTGGGATGATGTGGAAGTTGCAGGTTTGGACGAGGAAGCGGAAGATCTTTTTGAGGTAGCGGAAGTGACCGACGAATTGCGGGTCGAAGCCTCCCGGACCGCCCGTAACGAGGAAATCCGCCGTCAGGCCCTCGAAACCGAAGGTCGTCAGAAATACAATCAGGGGAAGGCGGCACTGGATCAGGGCCGTTATGAAGACGCCGCCCGGCTTCTTGATGAAGCCCGCGCCGCTCTTGCGGTTCGACCTGGAAATGAAGCGTTGATCGAAGATGCACGGATTTCCGCGGCGAATGCATACTATCAGATTGCCCGGCAGAATTTGTCGTCGGATCCCGCTCGTGCCCGCACGGCCATTGATCAGTCCCTGCGCCGTGCTCCGGAAAGCCGCCGCGCCCAATCCTTCGAAAAGCGGGTGCAAGCGGCCGAGCAGCGGGCGGCCCGGATTGCCGCCCTTCCTACACCTCCCGATCTGCAGCCAAGGTTCCGGGACAAGCGGGATACCGTGAATTCCCTGCTTGCCGAAGGTCGGGCGTTGTTTGAACTCGGTGAATTCAACGAAGCCGAAGTGGTCTTCGACCGGATTCTTTCGATTGATGAGTACAATGTCGACGCGATGCGTTTCCTTCGCCGGCTGGAAGAAATCCGTTATGAGCGGCGCAGCCTTGAGCGGGAAGCCACGGTGATGGCGGCCATGCAACAGGTGCGCGACACATGGAACCCCCGCAATCGCGGGGAGATTTCCCGACCGAGCGCCTTGGTGGGAGACGGCCCGGTTCCCGTCGATACCCCCACCCAGCGGCTGCAAAGCAAGATGGAGTCGATCATCATTCCTTCGATCTCCTTCCGTCAGGCCAACATCACGGATGTGGTGAACTTCCTGGTTGAAGCGAGCATTGCCGGCGATCCTCAAGGCGACGGGGTGAACATCATTCTTAACCTTCAGACCGCTCCGGCCGCCGCCGCGCCGGCCCCCCGGGCCGCTCCCGCCGCCGATCCGTTCGGGTTCGGTGGCTTCGATGATTTCGGTTTCGATGAACCGGCCGCCGGATTTGCTGCTCCCGGCGCTTCCGATATTCCGGCGATCACCCTCAACCTTCGCCGGGTATCCCTGCACGAAGCGATCAAGTACATCACTGAAGTCGCCGATCTCAAGTTCCGGCTTGAAGACAACGTGGTCATCATCAACCGGGCCGATGCGGTGATCGGACGGGTGATCACCCGGATGTATCCGGTTCAGCCTTCGATTCTTGACGTTATTGTCGAGCGGGAAGATACACGTGGCGGGGGAGGAGGGGACTTTGTGGAGTTTGGAACCCGGACCACGATTTCGCGTGGCGATGTACGGGATTTCTTTGAGCGGGCCGGGGTTCCGTTTCCTCCGGGAACGTCCATTACCTACAATCAAAGCATCAGCCAGCTTATTGTGGCCAATACTGCGGAGAACCTCGAAAACTTTGAGCGCATTCTCAGCCGTCTGAACGTGGTCCCGAACCAAGTGGAGATCGAGGCCCGCTTCGTGGAAATCTCCCAGACCGACCTCGAGGAACTCGGGCTCCAGTGGATGCTTACCGACAACTGGCAACTCGCCACCCGCGGCTCGGGTGGACCGGGAACCCGTGAAGCCATTCAAGTCAATGCCGATCCTCAGGGCATGACCAAGGGTCTCCGTTTCTTCGGTTCGGACCGGGCGACCGGGGCGATCAATCCCTTGTCGGCAGCGACGGCCGGGGTGGGCCAGTCCCCACTCGGAAACATCCTTTCCTTTGCCAGCGTATTGACCAATCCTGAACTTCAAGTGGTGGTTCAGGCGCTTTCCCAGCGCGGCAACTCCGACCTTCTTTCTGCGCCCCGCATCACTACCCGGAGCGGTGTGAATGCGCAGATTCAAGTGGTCACGGAAATCATTTACCCGACCGAGTTCGACGTAACCGAACCGACCATTGCCTCTTCGACGACCATCGTTTCCGATGGAACGGCTGCGGGCGGGGGATTGGTTACCCCTCCCACGGTGACGCCGGGAGTGTTTGAAACCCGCAGTATCGGCGTGATTCTGAATGTGACCCCCACGGTGGGTCCGGATGGTTACACCATCGATCTGACCCTGGCCCCTGAAGTGGCGGAGTTGGTGGACTGGATTCAGTACGGCTCCACGGTGAGCGCGGGCGGCCAGACCTTTACCTACAACATTCCCATGCCGGTGTTTGCCAGCCGTAACGTAACCACGAGCATCGTGGTGTGGGACGGCCAAACGGTGGTGATGGGCGGCTTGATCCGCGAGGATCTGGTCACCTTCCGCGACAAGGTTCCGATTCTCGGAGATATCCCGATCCTCGGCCGTCTGTTCCGGAGCGAAGGCGAATACAGCCAGAAGAAGAACCTTTTGATCTTTGTCACCGCCCGCCTTGTTGATCCGGCCGGTCGTCCCATTCATCGTGGCGACCAACTTGGATTGGATGGCGGACCGGAATCTTGATCGGCCGGACCCTTCGCTTGATGCAGGTCGTGCGACCTCTGACCCGGCCGGTTGCCGCGTCACCGGTCGCCTGACCTTGGCGATCGAAAAGAACCTGCCGAGCAGAGCCGCCGGGGACGCTACCTGGCCTGAGTCCTTCCCGATTTAACCCGCCTTCGCGGTGGGTGAGCGGGCTTTCACAGGCAGGACGTATCCTGTTACGGCCGAGAAGTTTTACGTTTGGAATTAGTTCAATCGAGTCAATCTAACCGGTTCGAACCCTCGACGCACCCTGGCGCCGGGAATCGAATCCGATCTCCTTGTTCCCCCCTCTATCATGCCTTTTCGCTACCGCATCCTGCTTGCTGTGCTGGCCCTGCTCACCTTGTATGGGGGTGGGGTGGCAACCCGGTTGCATATTCTTCAGGCACAGGAGCTGGTGTTGGGTGAGGAAATTCCCTTCACCCTCGAAAGCGCATTGTTTTACCGGCGGGTAAAGATGTTTGCCGACCGGGGCCGGACCACGGACGTCGATCCGATGATCGGACATCCGGAAGGGATTCATGTCCGGAGAACCTATACCTACGGAGCGGAACCCTTCCATGCGTGGGTGGCCCGCTGGCTGCCCGGGGAAGCATCGTTCGCAACCAAGGTGCGCTGGGTTCATGTCGGGTGGTTTTCGGTTTCCATTCCCGCGCTTGCCTTATGGATCTTTCTGATGACCGGAAGGTTCTCGGCGGGGTTGGCAGGCGGCGCGTTTTACGCGGTTTCGATTGCGGCGGTGATTCGCTCGACCGGTCAGGAGTTGTCCCACGAGAATGTCGCCATCCCCTGGTTGGTTTTGGCCTGGATGTTTGATGCATGGGCGAGGCGAAAGGGTGCTTCGCGGCGGGGATGGGATGTGGCGATGTTATCCGGGGTCTGCCTTGCCGCCGCGCTATGGATGTGGGACATGATCCAGTTCTATCTTGCGCTGTGGACGATCGCGACGCTGGTCCATGCCCTCGGTTCGGGCCGGGAGGTGGACGGGTGGTGGAAGCGTCGCCGGCTCATTCAGACCGGATTCGTCGTGTGCGTTGCGATCTTGAATCCCTACTACCGGTCGCAAGGACTGATCTTTTCGCCCTTGGCGGGATTGCTGGTGGGAACAGGGTGCGTGGTTGCCCTCGCTCCTTTCACGAACCGGCTGCGAGCCCTGGCATGGGGCGGGGGGCCGTTGTTGGCCACCCTTTTGATCGGTCCATGGACGACCTATGGCCAATCCTATTCGCATTTTTCGAGTCTTGTATGGGCCAAGCTCCGGTTCATGAATGTGAAGCCCGCCGATCCCGGGTTGTTGAGCTTTGACCAGCGGGTGATGTGGGTTCCGGCCTTGCATTCTACGGATTGGGCCTTGACGCTTACCCTCTTCCCCGCTATGGTACTACTCATTCCCTTGGCTGCGGCCATCCTCACCCGTTCCCTGCGAAAGCCTCCTTTCCCCGGGAATGGTTTGGGACTCTGGTATCTTCTCGCCGCGGGAATATCGTTTGTTCTCTTTGTCCGTTTTCACGTTTACCTCGCCCTGTTTGGGTCGGCCCTCCTCGGTTTAAGTCTGGGATGGGCGCTTTCCCGGCGGGCATTCTGGATCAAGGTGGTATGGAGCGCGGTGCTTGCCCTCGGTTTGTGGGTCGAAGTATCGCATACCTTGGGCCAGCCGGAGCGGTGGGGCAGGCCCAACGTGTATTACCGGGAAATGAAAGAGTTGTCCGCATGGCTGGAGCAACATGTCGCCCCGTATCCGGTGATGGCGAACATGGGGATCAGCGGGGCGATCGCCGCCTACGGAAAAAGCGCGATTGTTTTACATCCAAAATTTGAAACCAAGGCAATCAGGGACCGTTACCGCCGGTATGGCGAGTTGTTGTTTGGAGATTCGGAAGAAGCCTTCCGCGATTTTCTCGATGAGTTGGAAGTACGTCATTATGTCTATTCACTGGGCGAGTTCGCCACGGTGCATCCGGAGTACCAAATGAGGTATTTCGTCGATCGCATGGACCCCCCGGAGTCCGCCCCGGCGCGCAAGTTCGAGTTTGCCCCGGAAACGCTGGAATTTTTCTATCCGGTGTTCGCCAATCGCAAGTATGCGGTGTACACCATGCGGACCCGGGAGGACGAGAGGATGGCTCAGGCGGACTACGCCGCTGCGGTGTTGGCCTTCCAGGAGGGACGGCTGGAGGAGGCCGAACGTTTGGCCTTGCGGGCATGGGAGCGGCATCCCGGGCGCGAAGACGCCCTTGATGTGGCGGGCCGCGCCGCCTCCCTGCTCCAGCAAGGGTTTCGGGGCGATCCCGGGCAAGACGATTAAGCCATGCAACAAGGACTTCGAATTGGGATGACCGGCGGACTGGGATGTGGAAAATCCGAAGTTGCCTCGCTGCTGATCGGGCATGGATTGGCGGTTCGCGACGCGGACGTGATCGCGCGCGACCTGCTTGAACCCGGCACGGGGGTTCACCGCGAGGTTCTCGAATGGTTCGGGCCGGCGGTTGCGGATGACCAGGGCCGGATTCGACGGGAGATCGTGGCGGACCGGATTTTTTCCGATCCGGCGATGCGGCACCGTTTGGAGGCGTTGGTGCATCCTGCGGTGTTCGATCTTCTCGACCAATGGTTCGCCGAGGTCACACGCGGGGGGGCGCCTGCGGTGGCGGTGGTGCCCCTGCTTTTCGAAGCAGGCCGGGAAGGATGGGTGGACCGGATTCTGTGCGTGGCGGCTTCGCCGGAAGTTGCGCTAGAGCGGGTGGTGGCCCGGGGGATGCGCCGGGCGGATGCCGAGCGGCGGATGGCTGCCCAGTGGCCGATCCAGGAAAAAGCGGAACGATCGCATACCACGATTTGGAACAACGGCACGCGCGAGGATCTCGGGCGGGCGGTTGAAGCATGGATACAACAACTGCAGAAAGAAACCGGATGTGACGTTGGGGCTGCCTGAACACGCCGGATCGAACTCAACAACCTATGTAAGGAGACAACACATGAACGACGGACAACATAAATCACGACGGGGCCGGAATCGCCGGCAGGGATTCCGAAAAGGGCCGCGCAACTTCGGGCCGGAGCGCCATATCGACGATTCCTTCGGCAATAGCGGCGGACCTCTTCCCTCCGGGAACGAGCCCAGCGCGATTGAATTTACCGAGGACAATCCGCCTCCTGAGGGTCAAAAGCTCAACCTGCATGACATCCAGCGGATGACCGTGCCCGAGTTGGTCAAACTTGGCCACGACTTCAAGATGGTTGACCTCGGAGCATTGCGGAAGCACGAATTGATTTTCGAGATTCTCAAGATGAATGCGCGGGTCGAAGGGTCCGCGTTTGGCAAGGGCATCCTCGAAGTGTTGCCGGACGGGTATGGGTTCCTCCGTTCGCCGATCTACAATTACCTGCCCTGTCCTGAGGACATCTATGTGTCGCCTTCCCAGATTCGCCGGTACGGGCTGCGGGTGGGGGATTTGGTGGAAGGGGAAATTCGTGCCCCCCGGGAGCGGGAGCGGTTCTTTTGCCTGTATTCGGTCGATCTCATCAACCACAAGGAGCCCGGTGCGTTCAAGAACAAGATTCCGTTCGAGAATCTGATTCCTTTGTTCCCGGACAAGCGGCTGGTGTTGGAGAGCGATCCCAAGAACATCTCGATGCGGGTGATGGACATTCTTACCCCGATCGGCAAGGGCCAGCGCGGGTTGATCGTGGCCCCGCCCCGGACCGGCAAAACCGTGCTCATGCAGCAGATCGCCAACAGCATCAGCGACAACAATCCCGAATGCCATCTTATCGTGCTCCTGATCGACGAACGTCCCGAGGAAGTGACGGACATGCAACGCAATACCAAGGCCGAGGTGTTGAGTTCGACGTTTGACGAGCCCCCCGAACGGCATGTCCAGGTTGCGGATATTGTGATTGAAATGGCCAAGCGGATGGTGGAGTGCGGCAAGGACGTGGTGATCCTGCTCGACAGCATTACCCGGCTCGCCCGCGCCTACAACACGCTCCAGCCCCACAGCGGAAAGATTCTTTCCGGCGGCGTGGATGCCAATGCCCTCCACAAACCCAAGCGGTTTTTCGGAGCCGCCCGCAACACCGAGAACGGCGGTAGCCTGACCATTATCGCCACCGCGTTGATCGATACGGGAAGCCGGATGGACGAGGTGATCTTTGAGGAGTTCAAGGGAACCGGCAACATGGAGCTTTGCCTCGACCGGAACCTTGTCGACAAGCGGATTTTCCCCGCGATTAACGTCGAGAAGTCGGGAACCCGCAAAGAGGAAAACCTCTTGCATCCCGATGAGTTGGCCAAGATTTGGATTCTTCGCAAGGCCCTCAATGGCGTTCCCGCGGTGGAAGCGATGGAGTTGATGGTTTCCAAACTCAAGAAGACCAAGAGCAACGTGGAATTTTTGATGGCCTTGCAGGGATAAGGGATGATTGGCCCGGGGCCAGCGCCGGACCCAGGTCTCGGCAGGTTGCGATCCCCTCCGCATCGGTGGATGGTGATCGCGGTGGGGGGATCCCTGTTCCTCCATGCCCTTTTCCTGTCCCGGCTGGGAGAATTGCCCCTGGGAGGGATGGGGGCGGTTCGCGATGCGGTGCGGTTGCCTGCGGTTCGGCTTCAAGAGGTCCGGATGCGCTCGTCCCGGCCTCCCGATGAACCGATCCGGTTCGATCCGGAAAACCGGGCCATGCTTGAAAACCTGTTGTCCGGCCTCGCGCCATCTCCCGAGGATCTTCCCTGGGATGTGGACCTGGAGGCGGGCATCGATCCCGCGCCACCGATGGCTCCCGTGCCGCTTCCCGGCCCCGAAGCCCTCACCGAGGCCTGGACACCCGCGCAGGATATCCTTGCCATCAAGGATCGCCTGTTTGAGGACGAGATGGCCCTTCTGCCGCGCCGGTTTATGGACGATCTGCCCCGGATCGACGTCGCTCCGGATATTTCCCTGCCCCGTGAGGTCCCGTCAGCGCCTCCGGCTGCGGGTCCGCCTTCCGCAGATCTGCCGGTGTGGATTCCCCCGGCGTGGACGGGTGGAGGGGGCGGTTGGATTGGCGGGCATGGGGCCGAAGCGGATCTGCCCCCCCCCCGGCCCCTTGAGCCGGAATGGGATGCCTTCGACCTTGCTGGACTTGCCGATCCCTTTGAGGAGGAGGCTCCGGTGGCGGTCGAATCCTTGCTGACCCTGGATCTCGCCACCTATGCCGACCCCGAGGAGGGCGCGCTTTATTTTCAGTTGCAGATCCGGCGGGCCGGGGAGGATGTCTTGCCGGTTCTGCCCCGTGACATCTTGTTGCTTCAGGACAGTTCAGGAAGCATGACCCCGGCCAAGCTGGCGGAATGCCGGGCC
Source organism: Kiritimatiellia bacterium (assembly GCA_035327665.1). Lineage (GTDB taxonomy): Bacteria > Verrucomicrobiota > Kiritimatiellia > CAIVKH01 > CAIVKH01 > DAOLCW01. Next base: position 25,043 of record DAOLCW010000009.1, on the reverse strand, counting down.
GGATTAAAAGTTTGGCTGGAAACCCTGTCGCCTCGCGACCGGTTCGATGTTATGTCGTTTAGTGAAGCGCCGGAGTTGGCGTTTGGCGAGTTGGTCCCGGCCAGCCGGGAAAACAAGCTGCGGGCGATTCGATTCATCGACGGGATGAGAGCGCGGGGGAGTACAGACATGTACCGGGCCCTTGATAAAGCCCTTGCCCTGCCCCGGGCGATTGACCGGCCGTTGATCGTCGCTCTGATCTCCGATGGGTTGCCCACGGCGGGGGTAACCGGCAGCCCGGAGATTATCGATCGAATCACCCGGGCCAACCAAGGCCGGGTTTCCATCTTTAGTATTGGAGCGGGGCCCCGGGTGAATCGATTTCTGCTCGACTTGTTGAGTTTTGGGAATCGCGGCGAGGCGATCGTCATGCCCCTCGATGAAGACATCGACCGAGCCATGGAAATTTGGGCCCTTCAGTTGAGGCGACCAGTGCTTACCGATCTCCGTTACCGGTTTAGCGGGGTGGACGACCGGGATATCTACCCCAAGTCCTTAACCCATCTTTATCTCGACCGGCCCTTGGTGGTCTATGGACGATTGCCGTCCCGTCCCGGCCCCGCTGCGGTACAGATTGTGGGTTCATCCGGTGGCAAGCTTCACGACATGGTCTTCGAACTCGATTGGTCGAAAGCGACGCCGGGAAGCCGTGACTTCCGGGAAACGTGGGCCCGGCAGAAGCTTTACGAGATGATCAGTTTGCACATCCGTCAACCTTCGGAAGCTTCCCTTTCCGAGATTCGTTCCTTCACCGCCCGACATGGTTTGCTGGTTCCCTTTGGATTTAGCGAAATCGTTCCCCGATAGAACGGACTGCTTTAAGAAATGGGCTTAGATCACGAGGGCGGGATCGGGGTCGGGTGCGGGGGAAAGGGGGGTATGGGTTTGGGCAGCGTCGTGGGTGATGAGGGCGGGGTTGTGGGGGCGGGTGAGAAGGAGGTGGAGGGTGGATAGGGTACGGGTGGCGAAGGCGGCTTCGCAATAGGTGAAGTAGTAGTTCCAAGTGCGGAGGAAGGTGTCGTCGAAACCGAGGGCTTTGATGGGTCCGGCGTTGGCGAGGAGGGCGTCGCGCCAGCGGGCGAGGGTGGGGGCGTAGTGAGGTCCGATGTTGTCGAGGTCTTCGATGATGAAGTTGGAGTTTTCGGCGATGGCCTGGGAAAGCGCGCCCAACGAGGGAAGGTGGCCGCCGGGGAAGATGTATTTTTGGATCCAGTCGACGCTGGTGCGGTAAGCGTGGTAGCGCTGGTCGGGGATGGTGATGACTTGGAGAAGCGCGAGGCCATCGGGGGCGAGGAGGTTTTCGCAGGCCCGGAAGTAGTCGGGGAGGTAGCGGTGGCCCACGGCTTCGAGCATTTCGATGGAGACGATCCGGTCGAACTGGCCGGTGAGGTTTCGGTAGTCGATGAGTTGAAAGGTGATGCGGTCGTCGAGTCCTTCTTCCCGGGCGCGTTGGCGGGCGAGGTCGAGTTGTTCCTGGGAGAGGGTGATGGAGGTGACACGGCAGCCGGTGAGGCGAACGGCCTCGATGGCGAAACTTCCCCAGCCGGAACCGATTTCGAGAACGTGGTGATGGGAGGCGATGCGGGCTTTGCGGATGATGCGGTGGAGCTTGTTGATCTGGGCCTGCTCAAGGGACTCTCCGGGATGGTTGAAGAGAGCGCAGGAGTACATGAGGGTGGGATCGAGAATGAGTTTAAAGAAGTCGTTGGAGAGGTCGTAGTGGGCCTGGATGTTGCGGCGGCTGTTGGCGCGGGAGTTGGGTCGGAGAAGGTGGCGGGCCCGGTCGAACAGGCGGGCGAGGAGTGCAGTGGCGAATTCGCCGGAGTTGACGCGATCGCGATTGGCGATGAGGTAGGTAAGGAGATGGGTGGGGTTGGTGGAGGTCCATTCGCCGGCGGAGAAGGATTCGCCGAGGCCGATGTCGCCGTCGAAGAGGACGCGGGTGAAGAAGCGGGGGTCGCGGATGGTGAGATCGGCGGCGGGGGTTGCGCCGGGGGTTCCGAGGGTGCGGGTGGTGTGGTCGGGGAGGGTGAGGGTGAGGTGTCCCTGATCGAGCCGGTCGAGGCGGGAGAGGAGGAGGTTCATGGCCCAGCGCTGGAGGCGGGTGGGCGGGTTGGTTCGAAGGATGGTAGGACTCTCGGGCACGGGTTTCGAGTAAAAGGGTTGTTTCTTTCTGAAGTAGAGGATGGCGGCCTGCCAGTGGATGCGGGCCACGGTCAACATAGCGGTGATTGGATAAATCGCAATGGACCGGAGCAAATTTTTATCGGTGAGGGGCCGGGTAGGACCATGCCAGCGGGAGGTGAAGACGATGCGGTCGTGCTTTTGGATATCGACGTGGATGTCGATTTCGGTGTGGGTGGGGGAGAAGTCGAAGAGGTAGTCGCCGGTGAGGTCGTTGAAGGGGGAAACATGGAAGTTTTTGGGGATTTGGAAGCGGGCGGCGAAGCCGGGGCGGGGCGGAAGAGGGTGGGTGAGGGGGTAGAGGGTGCGTTCGCCGAAGGTGTTGTTGACTTCGGCGAGGGCGGCGATGACGCAGTTTTGGTCATCATAAGCGAGGTAGAAGCTGACGGGGTTGAAGACGTAGTTGAAGTACCGGGCGCAGGTGATGAGTTCGATGCGGTGGGGGGTGTGGACGCCGTGGTCGGCGAGGTGGCGGAGGGCGTGTTCGCGGATGGATCCGGGGCGGCCTTCGAAGAAGTCGCGGTCATGAATGGCCCAAGGGCGTTTCCGGTTGTAGCCGAAGAAGCGGAGGGTTTGAGCGAGGCGGGGGAGTTCGTCGAGATCGAGGACGAACCAGCAGGCGGGGTAACGGAAGGCGTGGTTCCGGGGCTCGATTCGAGCGTGCATGACCCAGCCATGGATGATGCGGGAGTTCATGGCGGGGCTCAGAGGGACTCGGCCTCGAAGTCGGCGGCGACATGGTCGGCGGAGCGGACGGCATCTTCATGGAAGCCGTAGCCGAAGTAGCTTCCGCAAAACCAGGTGCGCTGTTTTCCGTTGATGGAGGGGAGGTCGGGTTGGGTGGCGACGGCTTCGCGGGAATAAACGGGGTGGGTGTAGTTGAAGGAGGCGATGTGATGGGCTTCGGGAATGGGACGGGTGGGATTGAGGGTGACGCAGTAGGTGGCGGAGGTGTTGAACCCCTGAAGGCGGTTCATGTTGTAGGTGACGGGTACAGGAGCGGCGGGGTCGGCGCCGGGGTGCTCGACGTAATTCCAGGAGGCCCAAGCGCGGGGGTTGGCGGGAAGGAAGGAGGTGTCGGTGTGGAGGACGGTATGGTTGGGCTGGTAACGCCAGGGACCGAGGAGATTGGTTTCTTGAGGGGTGGGATCGGTGAGGAGGCGAAGGGCCTGGTCGGCGTGGGTGGCGAGGATGACGGCATCGAAGGTAAGGGCCTGACCGGACTGGGTGCGGAGATCGACGGCTTCGGGGCGGCGGGTGATCGCGACGACGGGGTCGGAGGTGATGAGGGTTCCGGTAAAGGTCTTGCGAAAGGCGTGGACGTAGGCGGAGCTTCCGCCGACTACGGTTTGCCAGACCGGGCGATCCTTGAGAGAAAGGAGGCCGTGGTTCCGCCAGAAATGGAGGAGGGTGGCGGCGGGGAACTCTTGGATATCGCGCTGGGGGGCGGACCAGATGGCGGCGGCCATAGGGATGATGAATTTCCGGATGACGGGTTCGGGGCAGCGAACGCGGGCGAGGTAGTCGGCGAGGGTGATGTCGCCGATGGCTTCGGTTTCGAGGTCGCGGAGGGCGCGGCGGCTGAACCGGAGGATCCCGGCGATGAAAAGGTAGTGGGAGGGCCGGAGGAGGTTGGACCGGCGGGCGAAGAGTCCGGGCAGGCTGTCGCCGCAGTAGCAGTCGCCGGTGGCGGTGGAGGCATAGGCGAAGGACATGTCGCTCCAGCGCCAGGGGACGTTGAGGCGTTGAAGCAAGCGATGGAGGAGGGGGTAGTTTTTATCGTTGAGGACGATGAAGCCGGTGTCGACAGGGGTTCCGGCGTCAGGGCCGGAGGGGAGGGTTACGGTGTTGGTATGACCGCCGAGCCGGGTTTCGCTTTCGATGAGGGTGACGCGGTAATGTTTCTGGAGGAGATGGGCCGAGGTGATGCCAGCGACACCGGCCCCGACCACCGCGATCGAGGAGCCGGGAGGGATCATGAGGGGACTCCATAATGGTGAATCCAGTCGAGGAGGCGAGGGTATTCGTGTTCGAACTGGGGGGTGAAGGTACGGGTGCCGAGGGCGTCATGGATCTCGTCGGGGGACCAGAAGCGGCCCTCGTCGATTTCGGCAGGGTCGAGGGAGAAGGGGCCGTCGTGGCGGAGGAGGAACGTGCGGATGAGTTCGGTTTCGAGGGGGGAACGCCAAAAGAATTGGTAGGCAAAGGTCACGTTGCGGGGGGTGATGCCGAGTTCTTCGCGGGTTTCGCGGAGGGCGCCTGCTTCGGCAGACTCGCCAGGCTGGAGGTGGCCACCTACGGACGTATCCCAGCGCCCGGGCTGGATGTCCTTGGCGAGGGAGCGCTTCTGCAGGAAGAGGTGATTCCGATGGTTGAATATGAAGACGTGCACGGCTTGGTGGATGAGGGAGGGATTGCCATGGCATTCGCGGCGGGGAGCCTGGCCGATGACCTCACCGTGCTCATTGACGAGGTCGAAGATTTCAGCGGAGGTGGAATGATCGGTTGCAGTCATGGCGGAAAAAGCGTAATCCAATGCACAGAAACATTCAAGCAACCGGAGGAGATGCGGCGATGAGCGAACATCCACAAATCATTAGCGGGTTGGTACGGGGGGACGTGGGAGAGTATGTGTTTTTGCCGGGGGATCCCGGGCGGGTGCCCAAAATCTCCGAGCATTGGGATGACTTTGAAGAGGTGTGCCGGGTGCGGGAATATGTGGTTCATACCGGTACGAAGAACGGGGTGAGAATGACCGCGGCCTCGACGGGGATTGGCGCGCCTTCCACAGCGATCATCATGGAGGAGTTGGCCAACGTGGGGGCAAAGACGTTTATCCGGGTGGGCAACAGCGGGGCGATTGCCGACAAGGTGCAGTTGGGGGATTACTGCATTGCCACGGGAGCGGTGCGGGATGAGGGGACGTCGAAATCGTATGTGGCCCCGGAGTACCCTGCGGTGGCACATTACGAAGTGGTGCAGGCGCTGATCGAGGCGGCGAAGGCGTCGGGGGCGGTGTTTCATACCGGGACGGTGGTGTCGATCGACGGGTTTTACGCCCGGAACAAGGTGATCGGCTCGGGAGGGGAGTGGATGACGATGGGCCACGGAGGGTATGAGCAGTCGTGGATGAACGACTACTGCCGGAACTGGAAGCGGGCAGGGGTGTTGAATGTGGAGATGGAGTCGGGGGTGATCTTTACTCTGGCCGGATTGTACGGTTTGCGGGCGGGAACGATTTGCACGGTGTCGGACCGGACGCCGTGGGAGTCGCCGGGACAGGACGCGATGTCGCTGGACCGGAATATCCACGGGGCGATTGAAGTCGCGGTGTCGGCGGTGCTGAAGCTGGCGGGGAAGGGGTAGAGGGGAGGGGGTCAGGGTTCAGGGGTTCGGTGGTTCAGGAATAATCTGACTGATTTCTGACCTCAGACTTCTGACCTCTGTATAGGTTTGCTCCTCCTTCGCCATCCTCGCTACCGCTTGGATGGGCTACGGAGGACGTTGGCATGCCAGCCGGAGACTCGCAGCAGGGTTTTGTGGTCCTCCTTCGCCATCCTCGCTACCGCTTGGATGGGCTACGGAGGACAGCCTACGCTCTCCGCTTCGCTGCGAGCGTAGGCTGGTGGGCCCGGAGGGATTCGAACCCCCAACCAAGGGATTATGAGTCCCCTGCTCTGACCATTGAGCTACGGGCCCCAGAGATTGCGGTCATGATAGGTTGCCACCGCCACAGGTAAAGAAGAATGACGGTTGGGGCGTTGGGAATTAAGATTAAGAGTAAGAGTAAGAGTACGAAGAGGGGGGGGGACAGGGAGGCGAGGGTTTTTGTCAAAGCGGATGAGAAATCGCTTTTAACCGGGGAAGGCGGGGGATACGCTACAGCTTGTTTTGCAACGGATTGTTCAACCAATTAAAAATGATCATGATGAGGGAAGGCTTCTGAATCGGGTCGGGAACCAAGGGATTTAAGGACGTGGCGGGAATGGCGAAGCAACAAGGCAGCGATAAATCACTCGAATCGTGGATCTGGGATGCCGCATGCTCGATCCGCGGGGCAAAGGACGCGCCGAAATACAAGGACTACATCCTCCCCCTCATCTTTACCAAGCGCTTGTGCGATGTGTTTGATGACGAGCTGAACCGTATGGCCAAGGAAGTTGGTTCTCGCAAGAAGGCCTTCCAACTGGCCAAGGCTGACCACAAACTCGTCCGTTTCTACCTCCCTTTGATGCCGGATGATCCCGAACAGCCGGTTTGGTCGGTCATCCGCAAGCGCTCGAAGGCGGATCCCGAGAAGGCGGGCGAGGGGGAACGCGTCACCACCCATATGCGGGCGATTGCCCGGGAAAACCCGCTCCTGCAAGGAATCATCGATCGCGTGGATTTCAATGCGACCACCCACGGGCAGCGCGACCTCGACGATGACCGTCTCTCCAACCTCATTGAGGCCATCAGCACCAAGCGACTCGGATTGGAGGATGTCGAGGCCGACATCATCGGCAAGAGCTACGAATACCTGATCCGCAAGTTCGCCGAGGGCGGCGGCCAGAGCGCGGGTGAGTTCTACACTCCGCCCGAGGTCGGCACCATCATGTCCCGGGTGCTCCAGCCCGAGCCCGGCATGGAAATCTATGATCCCACCTGCGGCTCCGGCGGCCTCCTCATCAAGTGCGAGATCGAAAAGGAACGGAGGGCGGACATTCCTGTCCGCCCATCAAAGAACAAAGGCGGGTTGGAAAACCCGCCCTCCGCTCCGTTAAAGCTCTTCGGCCAGGAGTACATCGCCGATACCTGGGCCATGGCCAACATGAACATGATCATCCATGACATGGAGGGCCAGATCGAGATCGGCGACACCTTCAAGAACCCCAAGTTCCGTGACAAGCGGGGGAAACTCCGCACCTTCGACCGGGTCGTGGCCAATCCCATGTGGAATCAGGACTGGTTCACCGAGGCCGATTACGACAACGACGAGCTCGACCGCTTTCCCGCCGGGGCCGGGTTCCCCGGCAAGTCCTCCGCTGACTGGGGCTGGGTCCAGCACATGCACGCCAGCCTGAATGACAAGGGCCGTGCCGCCGTGGTCCTCGACACCGGGGCCGCCTCCCGCGGCTCGGGCAATGCCGGCACCAACAAGGAAAAAACCGTCCGCCAATGGTTCGTCGACCACGACCTCGTCGAGAGTGTCCTCTATCTGCCGGAAAACCTCTTCTACAACACCACCGCCCCCGGCATCGTGCTGTTCCTGAACAAGGCCAAACCCAAGGAGCACAAGGGCAAGGTCTTGCTCGTCAACGCCAGCCAGGTCTTCGAAAAAGGCGACCCCAAGAATTTCATTCCCGACGACGGCATCCAACGCATCGCCGACACTCTGATCGGATGGAAAGAAGAGGAAAAACTCAGCCGCATCGTCGACCACGCGGAGCTGAAGAAAAACGACTACAACATCTCGCCCAGCCGTTACATCCACACCAGCGACGCCGAAACCTACCGGCCCATCGCGGAGATCGTCGAGGAACTCAAGGTCATCGAGGCGGAAGCGCGGGAGACGGACAAGGCGTTAAAGGAGATTTTAGCGAAAATTGGTGTTTGAAGGACTCAACCATGGCGAAGAAACCGATATTCGATCCGAAAAAACTGATGGAGAAGGCTGTGGAAGTCATGAAAGCTTCCGTGCGAGAACATCGATCTGACGACACAATCACACCCAAGGTCGGGGCCGTTCTTTGGAAACCAGACGGAACAATTGAAACTGCCTGCCGGGGGGAATTGCGTGAAGGCGACCACGCCGAGTACACACTCATTGAAAGGAAAAACGGGCACAGGGATCTCAGCGGTTGTGTGCTCTTTGCCACCTTGGAGCCCTGCGGTCCGGATTCCCGCAACCCGCCCAAGATCGGATGTGCGCGTCGCATTACCAACGCGCGAATCAGGAAGGTCTATTATGGCTGCCAGGATCCACACCCCAAAGTCGCCGGCGAAGGTCTCCGCTACCTCGAAAAAATGGGAGTTGAGACCATCCCGTTCGACCGAGACCTGCAGGAGGCCATTGAGCTGGAGAATGCCGAGTTCTTCGATCAGGCGCGACGAAAAGCCGACGAAATAGAAGATGCGCCGATCCTGACCCCGTCGCCCTACGATCAAAATTCGCCTCAGGTTACCTTGAAGGACCTTGATGCAGATGCGCTTGCATACTACCGCCAATTTCTCTTCAAGAAGGGGACTGATGGCAATGAGGAGTTTCATCGCCGATTGTTTCACCAAGGCCTGTTGGTGAAGACCAAAGACGGCTCGCTCGCCCCGACCCGTTTCGCTCACCTCCTCTTCGGTAAGCATCCTCGGGATATTCTCCCTCAGGCAGGTATCCTCGCGACCATTCATGGGCGGGACGGAGAAGATCCGGAAGATTTCGATGGCCCGATGGTTCTCGGACCCAGCCAGGTTATTGCCTGGTTGCGCGGGAAATGGCCCGACCCCATAGATCGATCAGAGGCTCAACGGAAACGACTCAATGACTCCTTTTATGAACTCGTTCGTGAAGGGATCGCCAATGCCCTCGTCCACCGCGACTACGATATTGAGGGCTGTAAAATCCAAGTGGTGGTCGAAGGCGACACGGTCACCATCCGAAGTCCCGGAGCCCCTGTCGCCCCGATTAAAATCGAGCAACTGCAGTCGTTCTCTGCGCCCATGGTGAGTCGCAACCCGCGCCTGCATGCGGTGTTCAGCACCATGGAACTTGCTGAGGAACGTGGACTCGGCCTCAAGTCCATGCGACGCAGGGCTACAGAAGTTGGTCTGCCACTTCCGAAATTTCGTTTCAACGATCCATACCTTGATCTCGTGCTCTATCGATCCGAAGGAGCTGTGATCGGTGCCTTGGCGCCGGAAATCCAGAAGCAATTATCCAACGAAGAAAGCGATCGGTTCAAATGGGTGGCGCGGCGTGATACGACAACATCTGAGGAATTTGCCAAGGAGTTCGGTGTTGATGGCCGCACCGCGCGCCGTAACTTGAACAAATTTGTTGGCCTAGGCCTCGTGGAGCCTATGGGGGCTGCGCGCGCCAGAAAATACCGGACCAAGCTTCATGAGTAGATATGTTCAGAATTCGGACATCAATCCGGACGTTATGTCCGGATTTGTGTCGTCGTGGCCGCATAAAGAAAAATCCGGACATAAATCAGGACATTATGTCCGGATTCTCCCGAGCTATGTAATCTACCTTGCAAAAATGCCAAGATTCACCTGCGGTTCGGACCAGAAGCCGGCGATTCCGCCATTCTCCAAGCCAGAATGGCAGATCGTGGGGACAGTCACCAGCGCTATTAAAGACCGGCTTGAAGTCTGGAATCCCGGTTCCCTGCCGCCGCCGCTGACCCCTGAATCCCTGCGCGGCCCGCACGCCTCCATCCCGCACAATCCGCTGCTTGCCGAGCCCATGTATCTGACCAAATACATCGAACGGATGGGAACCGGCATTCGCGACATGATCCGGCGATGCGTAAAAGCCGGACTTCCCGAGCCGGAAATCAGAATGGATGGCGGCTCCTTTGTCTTGACGATTCGGCGACAGGCGGCGAAGTCGGGTGCCCGGTCAGGGCCCAGTCGGGACCAGATCACCCCACCAGTCGACCCACCAGTCACCCCACCAGTCGCGGTGGTCGTTTTGGTTCGCCTCCTTGGCTCAACGGGCCCGCTTGGGAACTCGGAAGTTCTTGCACGTTTGGGACTTAGCGACCGAACTCATCTCCGTGAGCACTACATCGACCCCGCCCTTGCCGACGGACTGGTGGAGCGAACCATCCCCGCCAAACCCACCAGTCGCTTCCAGAAATACCGCCTCACGGACATGGGCCGGGCCTTGCTGGCGCAACTGGAAAAGGGAGAAAAAGCGGAATGAACGCGTGCAGGATTCAACCGCAGACGTGTCAGAGCATAGCCATGCGAAGCCGGATGACGCAGAGAAACGCAGATGCGTGGAAGATGCTGGGGAGAAACCGGACATGAGTGCTTCACGTAACAGAGCGCAAACAGTGCCACCGCCAAAAGGAGCGGGGACTTTCCAGTCCCCGGCGCAGCGGGATGACCTCCGGACCGGAGATGCTGGAGAGGAGCAGGGGAATGAGTGAGACGCCCCAGCAGACCGAAATCGGCGAGTTTCCATCGACTTGGGAAGTCGATCGTGTGGATTCATCGTTCGATATCCAGCAGGGGAAACAGGTCTCAAAGCGAAATCGGGACGGCGAGCACCAACGCCCGTTTCTCCGAACCAAGAACGTTTTCTGGAATCGGCTCGAACTGAATGACCTTGATCAGATGCACTTCAGCGCGGCCGAGCAATCACGACTCGAACTCCGCATGAACGATCTGCTTGTCTGCGAAGGCGGTTCGATTGGTCGGACAGCACTTTGGAACAACGAGGTCGATGGATGCCTTTACCAAAACCACCTTCATCGCCTGCGTGCGAAGGGCGATAAGGTGCATCCGCAATTCGGGGTGTATTGGCTCTGGTATGCGTTTGATGTCGCCAAGCTTTATTTTGGTCGCGGTAACGTCACGACCATCCCAAATCTCTCGCAGTCGAAGCTGGCGGAGTTGCCTATGGCGCTCCCCCCGCTCCCCGAGCAGAAGAAGATCGCGCATATTCTTTCGACGGTGCAGCGGGCGATCGAAGAGCAGGAGCGGATCATTCAGACCACCACCGAGCTGAAAAAGGCCCTCATGCACAAACTCTTCACCGAAGGCCTCCGAGGCGAACCCCAAAAACAAACCGAAATCGGGTTGGTGCCGGAGAGTTGGGAGGTGGTGGAGCTGGACACAACCGGCGATGTCGTTTATGGCATCCAAGCTGCGGTCGCAAACAACATTGCCGCCGTTGGAACCCCAATCCTCACAAACAAGAACATCACGCTAGATGGGGGCTTCGATTTGGAGAAACTGAACTACATCGAGCTCACGACGAAGCGCCATACTGCAACGATTCTTCAGAAGGGCGATATACTCTTCAACTGGCGAAGTGGGAGCAAATACCACGTCGGAAAGACGGCTTATTTCGACCTCGAAGGAGAATGGGTTCATTCGTCTTTCATTCTTCGGATTCGGCCCGCCGAAAAGATCAACGGACGCTACCTGTTCTATTACTTCAATCACCTGCGTGAAGAGGAGTTCTTCGTCAAACTCCAGACCTACGCGATCAACGCTAAGTTCAACGCTAGCGCCGTCAACGCGCTCCCTACTGCTGTGCCGGGTCGCGAAGAGCAGAATGAGGTCGCCGCAGTTCTGGATTCCGCTCAGAAGAAGATCGACAACGCGGAACAAAAGCACAGGGCGCTCCTAGACCTCTTCCGCACCCTCCTTCACGAACTGATGACCGCGAAGACCCGCGTTCACGACCTTAAGCTCCGGACTCAAGATGTCTAGTAAGCCCCAGTTCATTGAATGCATTGGGGCTCACCCAACCCCACCGAACCCGCTGGGTATCCGATTCGACCACGCGGACGGGTATTCTGCCCATGGCGTTCCAACACGCGCATTATCCGAATCGGACTCGGATCTTGATCAGTTCGTAAGGGCAATGAGGACTTGGATCCGGGATCATCATGCACGTCCTGAAGACCTCGCCCGCGATGCTGCGCGGAGAGAGGCCTTGGCTCGTCAAGGCTTCAAGCTCGAGACATCACGGTTTCCCAGTGACCCAAACACTCAGAAAGGCAACTGGACGGAAATCTTTCTCTGTGAGTATGTGAAAGCCTCCTGCCAAGCGGGCATCCCTATTTACCGACTTCGCTATAATCCGAACATTGAGCAGTCGATGAAGGGTGACGACGTTCTCGCTTTCGACCTCAACGCAGATCCCGTCAGGATAATTGTTGGCGAAGCGAAGTTCCGCGCAAGCTCCTCGAAGGCTGCAGTCGAAGAAATTGTCGAAGCACTCGAGCGGTCACAGCGCGGGGGATTACCCGCCTCCTTGCAGTTCGTAGCAGATCGTTTGTTTCAGGGGGGAAACGAAGAATTGGGCCGACGAATCGAAGAGTGCGCCGATCTCTTTGTCCGTGACCGCTTGCGAATTGACCACCTCGGCCTGCTTGCGAGCAATCATCTCGTCCAGACGCATGTTGCGACACACGCGCAATCATCCGCACCTCGGCTCGCAGTGATGGCACTGAAATTGGCGGACGGTGCTGACCTTGTAGCAGCCAGCTTCGACTCATTGGAGGAAGAGCAATGAGTGTGTCCATTGAACACGCCAGAAGTATCGTTCGTTCGTTGCAGGAAGCTCCGATTCCAAACTTCATCGCTCAGTCGAAGGCGAAGCAACTGCTGAAAGAGGTACATGAAATTCCTCTACATTTTCCCCAGTTTACTCCCGGCCTAGATGATCGTGGGACGTTTATTGCCTACAGAATGCTTGCTGCTGGATGCAGCTTTTCCGAGCAGGGGCTAAAAGGCGAGGGGGATCAGCAACTTCATGCTGCCGGCGACCTCCTTGAAAGCATCCACAGGACAGGGCCGACGGATGCGCACTCAAGTAGGTTTCACCGCCTGATTGGGGCGATGGCCTTCTACGCGTGCGGTCACTACTCACGGGCCTACGTCCTGATCAAGGCAGCAGAAACAGTCACCCCCGGTGCCAGCGTGATCGCCAGTTTCCTTCGGAAGGACTCGGTCTCCCTGATTACCAGGCTAAACGAGCTGCTACTGCAGGCACCTGAATCAGAAACGCACGATGTTTCTGGAAGAGATGCAACGGCGCTAGACATTCTGATTGGTCGGGCGGTCGCACTCGTGTTCGAGAACACAATATCAGGCGATGCAGAAGCTCTCGCTTTGGCCGATGCCACACTCCGGGACGCGATGCTAATCAGCGAGGCTAGCGCGCAACCCAGTTACTGGTGGATTGCCCGGATCTTGCGGCTCATGTTCAAAGACTACCGCCGTGGCTCACTTTGGTCCGTTCTTCCTCCCGCTTTTGGGCCAGAAGGAGCCGCGAATATTGCGGACTACACAAGTCTGTTGGCGCTGTCCAAACCGCCCGTGACGGAACTATGGAGGTCACAGCTTGCAGCGCTGGCTCTAGCGCTTAATGAAGAGCATTCCGGGGGGGTGGTGAATCTTCGAACAAGCGCTGGGAAAACAAGGGTCGCGGAATTGGCGATTCTGAAAGTATTGAAGGCCGATCCCGCAGCTAAGGTTCTTTATCTCGCGCCGTTTCGATCTCTCGCATTCGAACTCGAACGGACGTTTGTGAGATCATTGGGAGCCCTGGGCTATTCAATCTCACACCTTTATGGTGGTTCCCGCTTCAGCGGGGTCGATCGAGAATTGGTTGTTGAAACGAACTTGCTAATTGCAACTCCAGAAAAGACGAAGGCCATGCTTCGGGCCGCTCCCGAGCTATTCGACAGCGTAAAACTCATCGTGATCGACGAGGGTCATCTTCTAGGGGAGAGCGAGCGAAACGTGAGGAACGAGTTGTTTCTTGAGCACCTACGAGTCCTATCCCGGCGCAAGGGTTCGCGGATTCTCTTGCTATCAGCAGTTCTCCCAAACGCAGGGCAGCTGGCGAGTTGGATCGGCGGTTCTGAGGACGCACTGGCGCAGTCACAGTGGAAGCCGTCAGATGAACGATTTGGCGTCCTGTGGTGGCGAAAGAAGGGAGTCCAGCTTGAATGGCGTGGGGAGAGCAGGTGCTTCAATCCGAACTTCGTGGAATTTCGAAAAGTAGTCGAACCGGGCAAGAAGAGGGGAAGAAAGTTCCCAAAAAACAAAACCGAAGCCGTCGCTGCAACGGCTACCCGCCTAGCCGACCTTGGACCCGTTATGATCTTTGCTGCACAAGCTCGGTGGGTTCCGTCCATGGCGCGAGCCGTTCTACTCGCACTTCAGGCAGCGGACACCCCGTCGCATCAGTGGCCCGAAACGGAATGGAAGCTTTTTGAGGCAGTATGTAGCGAGGAAATGGGCAGTGATTGCATAGAGTTGGAGGCTGCGAGAGTTGGTGTTGTTTGCCATTCGAATCGTCTTCCCCCCCAAGTGCGCATGGCTCTCGAGAAGCTAATGGCTTCGGGGCAGCCTCGAATAATTGTTGCAACGACTACCCTTGGACAAGGCGTTAACATTGGCGTTTCTTCAGTTATCGTATCCCAAACCCTGATAGGGCAGGACCATCGGATAAGTGGGCGAGACTTCTGGAACATTTGTGGCCGCGCTGGCCGCGCGTTTGTAGACGGCGAGGGCAAGGTCTTGTTTGCTATCGACGCCACGAAGGCAGCTTGGCAGGTAAGAAATGAAACCCAATTATCGGAAGAATATCTGAATATCCTTACTGTAGATAAGGTTCAGAGTGGGTTGCTCCAGGTGATTCGTGCTTTACGACTAATTGCCGAACGGGCGGGTGTCTCGTTTGAGACCTTGCTCGAACTCTCTGCAAATGGCGACTTTGGACGCCTAGGCAACGGGGCCGATCAGGCGAAGGCCCTCACCGACTTGGTTGATGATCAACTCCTGACCCTCCACGCAGCCCATCAAGGTTGCGATCCGGTATGCGATCAAGTTGATTGGGTTGAGGAAGTATTCCGAGGGTCCCTCGCTGCAATACAAGCCGATTCTATGCCTGGGGTAGACATTGAGCAAATCATCTCACTCATGAAAGCTCGGACAACTGGTGTCCTTCGAGGGGTTCCTAGTGCATTAGCTAGAAAGGCAATCATTTCGTCTGGTCTGCCTCTTTCAGTCGGGGTGCTTGCATTTCGGGACTTGGAAATATTCCGCAACAACGTCGACGTCTATTTGGCTGGCGCCAAGGACGGTGCAGCGATCGAACAGATGGTTTCTGAATTTGAAGATTGGGCCATGGAGAATGCAAATGCCATCTGTGATTCAATTGCATCAAAAGACGTGCTTAATGTGGTCCGCGGGCAATGGATTGGCGGCACGTCATTGCTCTCGATCCGACAATCATGTGAAGACGACCCGCTGAAAATTTGCACTGGCTTCTATGGCTACGAGCTGTCATGGCTTTTCCACGCAGTTGCCCAGAAACTTGATCCCGAAGCCGAGGTCGAACGAAGGGCAGCACTCGAACTAGTCAGTCTGCTACTCGAACTCGGCTTACCTAATGAGGCGGCCTCCAAGGTTTTTCTAGCAGGAATCCGGTCACGTGCCGCTGCAGTCGAATTAGGAACGTATGTCGTCGATGCATCGGCAAGTCCAAAGAGAATCCGCAATGCGCTTCTTAACCCTGAAACGGTCAAAAAACTGAAACCGGTGTTATCGGATGAGACCGCAAGTTGGTTGGACTTATTAGCAGGGGATCAAACCACAAGCACTGAACAAATTCCGGCCTTCCCAGGCTTCAAGTTGGCTGTCCCTAAAGAAGTCACGACCCTCCATGCTCGCATGCTTCCCGTAAAGAATACGGCGTTTCTGTGTTCTACCAATTGCCGGTATGTATTTCCGGCTAGGACGACGGAAGATCTCCCGTTTCACACCGTCGCCAACGACCCACGATTTGTCTTTCTGAGAACAGATGATCACTGGCGCCTGCACTGCCGAGACCCTCGCCTGCGGCCACGAAAGCTTTCTTCAGATAATTGGATATTCTAACTCATGCCCACACCCGGAGAACATAGGGCCGTTCAAGCTCGGATCCTCGAATACGCCGAGACCATCCACCTTTGTCCCATTCGGCAGACTCAGGCCTTATACCCTTCGCCAACACTACGGCGGTCGCGATACCCCTACTCACTTATAACCCCAACCCTGGAGAAGAAAGATGTCGATACCTGATTACCAGTCCCTGCTGTTGCCTGCCCTGAAGGTCTGCGAGGACGGACTGGAGCATCGCCCGCGTGATGTGGTGCGTCAGTTTTCAGAAGATCTGAAATTGACGGAAGAGGAGCAGGCGGAGTTGCTGCCCAGTGGAACCCAAACGGTTTTGGCCAATCGTACGAACTGGGCCTTGTATTATCTGTTTCGCGCTGGACTGCTGGATCGGCCTACGCGCGGGCGATATTTTATCCGCGAAACAAGTTTATCGTATCAAGGATGTCGACCGCGACTATTTTGAGGACTAAGCGATTCAGATGAAGCCCGGAGAGCACAAAACTGTCCATCCTCCTTCGCCAAGGCTACGGCGGACAGGAGCCCGGATCCTCGCGTATGCGCAGGAGATCGGGTGGACGTATGTGCCCCGCGAGGAGGCGGAGCAACGGAGGGCGGGTTTTCCAACCCGCCATGAGGGAGAAGACGCGGGCAAGAATGCCCGCGCCCCGTTATCCCTCTTTTTCGACGACCTGCTCGACGCCAAGGTGCGGGAATTCAATCCTGCGGTATGCCGAGGCGGAGGGGGCGTTGCTCGGGCAACTCCACCATTTCCACACCGAAATCTACGGCAACCGGGACTTCGTCGATCACCTTCGCAGCCGGGGCAAGTTCCTCGACCACGAGGAGAATCAGGTCCTAGTGTCCTTTCACGCCCACATTTTCAAGTTGATGGCCGCAATGAGCAGCTTTCATCTTCTCGCTCTTTATGAATTCATAGCCATAACCTAGGAAAAACCCATGCCTGAGCAAACACACCTGTTGACACGAGAGTTCAAAGAGGATTCTGATGTACAAGTTGCTTTTTCCGTGAACCCGGCGCGAAAGGCGATCTTGTTCATTCACGGATATTCGGGAGACGCACTCAAGACGTGGACAGATTTCCCCGACTTGCTGCGCCAGAATCCGAAGTTCGCCGGGCACGACTTGTATTTCTACGGTTATGATGGTTTGCGCGCGCCTATTGGGGCGAGCGCCAGCATTTTTCGTCAGTTCCTTGAAAAGTTGTTCGGTAACACGGAAGGAGTTCTAAACGCAAACCTTCCGCCGACTTTTCAACGCGAAGCCGGTTTTCAATATGATGATTTTCTCATTGTGGCGCACTCGCTCGGCGCGGTGGTTGCAAGAAGAGTCCTTGTTGACGCCACGAAAAAGAATCTTTCATGGGTGCATCGTACGAGGTTAGTGCTCTACGCGCCAGCGCACATGGGCGCAAGAATCGGACAACTAGCGCTGGAGGCAGTCAGTTCGTTCAGCTTTTTGGGGTGGTTTTCAGGCGCTGCAAGGATTGTCTCACCGCTAATCGACGAACTCAATCCGGAAAAATCCGATCTCTTGGCGAAGCTCCAGCAGGCTACCTTAGACCTCTGTTCCGAGGGGCAAAATGTGCACCTGATCGCTCGCAAAGTCGTTTGGGCAGAACGTGAAAACGTGGTGTCCAACCAGGATTTCGGCAACGATCCCTTAGGGCATGCGATCAAGGGGACCACACATACCTCCGTTTGCAAGCCGAACGCAGGCTTTCGAGCACCTCTCGCATGTCTGGAGGAATGCCTGTGAACGTCCAAGAAACCAACTTTGACGACATTTTGTCGTTCTACTTTTACGGGACGGATGCCCGGAAGGCTATGGGCGAGCTTGAACGCAAGATCAACGCCGGTCAGGAAGCGTGGCTGAAACGAATGCTTCGCGACTACCGCGAAGACCCAGTTTATAACCCGGACGAGATCGCATTCAGAGACAGCGTTGATGATCTAATGACGTTCTGCAATGTAATAGAGTATGCTGCTACAGGAAGGCTAATTGGGATGCAGCCATCGAGCAAGTGGTCTTGGGCGCCCCTTGCCAAGATCCTCCGAAATATTCACGTTCAAAAATACTACATGAATTTCTACCCGGATCGACTGCCTCAATTGCTGCTCAAACGCCTCGACGGAGAATACGAAGCGGTGGACGGAGAAGGGGTCGAGAAGCATTGTCTTAAGTTCATGGAACTGGACCGTCAGTTTGTGAGGCACCACCGGTCAGGTTGCCTGTTAAAGCTCCTCGATGACTTTACCATCGGTGGAGTCCGCTTCTCGGATGTAACCAGTAAGTTTGAAACTCCAGATTCGGTTCTCGAAAGCCTGCTTAAGGCTGATAGCGAAAAGGATGTAGTCGACGAGGCCATGAGTGAATTCGGTCAATTCTTGAGCTTCTGCGGCGTTCTTGTGGCGGGACTTGATCAAGCTGAAAAGTACCCACTGCTCCAGGCAGAGGCATGGGCTAGATATGCCTATTGGTTTGAAATCATCGAACTGAAAATGAAAAGACGGCTCGGACGGACGCTTGATAAATTCGTGGCATGGAAGGCACCCGGGGGGAAAGAAAATGCTGTTAAAGAGATTCAGGAGTTTGTGGTAGCAACAAAGACAACTCTGAACAAGCTGTTTTCAAATGACTACGGTACACGAATTGATTCCATTTTGAGGGATTCGGATGACTTGCGAAATAGTTTCTTGTAGCCCATGCCCATACTAGGAGAACACAAAACCGTCCAAGCCGGGATACTCGCCGACGCCGAGGGAGCACAGGGACAGACAAGTTGTGGCTGTTGTAACCCATCTGGGGAGCAAAAAGGTCAAAGGATTGGAACCATCCGACACGGCAGGCCAGTCTCCGACAAGCGCGTCATGGAACCCAACCGGAATTTTAATCCGTCCTCTTTTTGGTGTCGCGATTCACGAATCGCGCCAAAACATTGGTAATCGCGCCACGAAAGCGCTAATTGTGCCCTTGGGTCGTATATTCTGCATCATGTCGCCAACTATTGCGAAATATGTCTTAAATGTGGTATTAATCGTCATCTGCGGCGAATAAAACGTGTTGACTGGAGGAATAATCGCGACAAATGCCCTGTTTTTGTGTCGCCATCGCCCGATTCGCGACAAAAACCAGAATGTAGCGACACATAATTCGCACATTATTGCGATATAGTGTTGATTAATGGTGTTTATTCGACATATATTGCGATATGGATATTGGTAACAATCCGTAGGTGGTGACGATGAAACTTCAGGATCTTCATAAAGACGAGGCGGTGCTGGCCGAACTGGGACGTAGGCTGGCGCAGGTTCGCATTGGCCAGAATATCTCCCAGGCGGAATTGGCGCAGCGGGCCGGGGTCGGTAAGCGTACGCTCGAGCGGGTTGAAGCGGGGGAGACCACCCAGACCCGGACGCTGTTCCGTATCCTGCGTGAACTCGGTCTGCTTGCCCAGCTGGATGCACTGCTTCCCGAACCGAAACCCCGCCCGCGGGATGTCATCAGGGAGGATGGTCGTCTTCCCCGTCGGGCGGGAAGAAAAAAACCGTCGGAGGATCGTCGTGGGGAATGGAAATGGGGCGATGAAGCATGACAACGACCGCCATCGTCCGGTTGTGGGGAACCGATATCGGTCATGTGACCCTGAACGAGGGTGATCGGACGGCGTCTTTCGAGTACGCTCCGGATTTTCTGCGCAGCGGGATTGAGCTATCCCCCCTGCGGCTGCCCTTGGCATCACGGGTATATCAGTTCCCGGAGCTCTCGCCCCAATCCTTCCACGGCCTTCCCGGACTACTGGCAGACTCGCTGCCGGACAAATTCGGCAATGCCATCATCGACACGTGGCTGGCCACGAAAGGTCGGAAACCGGAATCCTTCAATTCGGTAGAGCGTCTTTGTTACATTGGCAACCGAGGGATGGGCGCCCTCGAATTCAGACCCGATAAAAGACGAGGCAGGCCCGGGTCTTCGAAGATTCATGTGGCCCAGTTGGTAAAGCTCGCCTCGGAAATTCTGACTCATCGCTCCTCCCTCAACACCGTATTTGCGAATCGTCAAGACGAGCAGGCGGTGCGCGAAATTTTGCGCGTGGGCACATCTGCGGGTGGCGCTCGTGCCAAAGCCCTCATCGCCTGGAATCCTGAAACCAATGAAGTGCGGTCAGGTCAAGTCACCGCTCCGATTGGTTTCGAATACTGGCTGCTGAAATTCGACGGGGTAAAAAACAACCGTGACAAGGAGCTGGCCGATCCGGAGGGCTTTGGTGCAGTCGAATACGCCTACCACAAAATGGCAAAAAATGCGGGAATAGAGATGATGCCTTGTCTTTTGTTTGAGGAAAACGGGAGACGCCACTTCATGACGAAGCGATTTGATCGCACGGACGATGGAGTCAAAGTTCATATGCAGTCATTGGCCGCGCTGGCACATTACGACTTCAACATGGCCGGGGCATACGGCTATGAGCAGGCTTTTATGGTCATGGAGGAACTCGGCTTGGATCGCGAGATACTAGTCCAGCAATTCCGTCGGATGGTTTTTAATATCGTGGCGCGGAACCAGGATGATCATGTGAAGAACATTGCCTTTCTCATGGACCGCAAAGGCAGGTGGTCGCTCTCTCCCGCTTTTGACGTTACTTACAGCTACAACCCTTCGGGCGATTGGACATCAGCCCACCAGATGACGGTGAACGGGAAAAGGGACGGGTTCACGATGAACGATATTGAGTCCTGTGGAAAATTGGCCCTGCTGAAACAGGGCGAGGCAAAGGCTATCGTTCACGAGGTACAGGCCGTGGTGTCGAAATGGCGAGACTATGCCGATGATGTGGGTGTTCATTCAGGCATGCGCGACACCATCCAGCACTCGTTGCGTCTGGAGGTCTTTCCATGAAACCCGGCGAACATAAGACCGTGCAAGCACGCATCCTCGCCTATGCGCAGGAGATTGGGTGGACGTACGTGTCCCGCGAGGAGGCCGAGGAAAGGAGGGCGGGTTTTCCAACCCGCCATGAGGGAGAAGACGCGGGTTGGAAAACCCGCGCCCCGTTGTCGCTTTTCTTCGACGACCTGCTCGACGCCAAGGTGCGGGAATTCAACCCGCGTTATGCCGAGGCGGAGGGAGCGTTGTTTGGGCAGTTTCGGCATCTGCATGCCGACATCTACGGCAACCGGGAGTTTGTTGAGTACCTGCGCAATCGGGGTAAGTATTTCGACCATGAGGAGAAGCGGGAACGCGATCTGATTCTGATCGATTACGACGATCCGTCGCGGAACGTGTACGAGGTCACCGAGGAGTGGGTCTTTCACAACGGGCACTACGGTACGCGGGAGGATGTGGTTTTTCTGATCAACGGCATCCCGGTGTTGGTGATCGAGTGCAAGAACGCGAGCAAGGATGAGGCGATTGCTTTGGCGGTGGACCAGCTCCGCCGGTATCACCGCGAGACGCCCGAGCTGTTCGTGCCGCAGCAGGTGTTCAGCGCGACCGATGCGATTGGCTTTTCCTATGGGGTGACCTGGAATCTGGTGCGGCGGAATATTTTTAATTGGAAGATATCTGAACCACAGAGGGCACGGAGAACACGGAGAGAAGAAGAGGGGACCGACCCGCATTTGCGTCCATCTGCGTCATCCGCGGTTAAAGAAATCCCCGGTCGTCTGGAAGAGAAGGTTCAATCGTTCTGTGCCATCCCGCAGGTGCTGGCCTTCCTGAAGGACTACATCATCTTTGCCGAGAAGGACGAGGAGCTGAACAAATACATCCTGCGCCAGCACCAGACCGGTGCGGTGGAGGCGACGGTGGCGCGGGCTCTTGATCCCACGCGGACCCGCGGGCTGGTCTGGCACACCCAGGGCAGCGGCAAGACCTTTACCATGATCAAGGCGGCGGAGAAACTGTTCTGTGCGCCGGAGGCGGACAAGCCGACCGTCCTGTTGATGATCGACCGCAACGAGCTGGAAGACCAGATGCTCAAGAACCTCGCCGCGCTCGGCCTCGGGAATCTGGAACATGCCGACCGCATGGCCAAGCTCAACCAGCTTCTGCGTGACGACTACCGAGGCATCATCGTGACGATGATCCACAAGTTTCGCGATATGCCGGCGAACCTGAATACCCGGGCGAACATCTACGTGTTCATTGACGAAGCCCACCGCACCACCGGCGGCGATCTCGGCAACTTCCTCATGGCCGGGTTGCCCAACGCGACCTTTCTCGGTTTCTCCGGCACCCCGGTGGACAAGACGGCATATGGCAAGGGTACGTTCAAGACGTTTGGCTGCGAGGACGACCAGGGCTACTTGCACAAGTATTCCATCGCCGAGAGTATCGAGGACGGAACGACCCTTCCACTTTACTACCAGCTTGCCCCCAACGACCTGCTCGTTCCACACGAGACGTTGGACAAGGAGTTCCTCTCCCTCGCCGAAGCGGAGGGGGTGGCCGACATCGAGGAGCTGAACAAGATCCTCGAGCGGGCGGTGAACCTCAAAAACTTCCTCAAGGGCAAGGAACGCATCAAGAAGGTGGCAAAGTTCGTCGCTGAACACTACCGCGAGAATGTCGAGCCGCTGGGCTACAAGGCCTTTCTCGTAGGGGTTGATCGCGAGGCGTGTGCCCTCTACAAGCATGCCCTCGACCAGTTCCTGCCGCCGGAGTATTCCGAGGTCGTTTACACCGGCAACAACAACGATTCCACCTTGCTCAAGGAATTTCACCTCGACCCGAAGAAAGAGCGGCAGATCCGCAAGAGCTTCGGGAAGCTCGACCAGCAACCCAAGATCCTCATCGTCACCGAAAAGCTGCTCACCGGCTTTGACGCGCCGGTACTCTATGCCATGTATCTCGACAAACCGATGCGCGACCACACGTTGCTGCAGGCGATTGCCCGGGTGAACCGTCCCTACGAGAACGAGGCGCAGGAAATGGTGAAGCCCCACGGCTTCGTGCTCGATTTCGTCGGTATCTTCGACAAGCTCGAAAAGGCGCTCGCGTTTGACAGCGATGAGATCAACGCCATCGTCAAGGACCTGAAACTGCTGAAGGTGCTATTCCAGAGCAAGATGGAAGCATTCAACCGGAGGGCGGACTTTCCAGTCCGCCTGTCTGAAGGGGAAGCGGGTTGGAAAACCCGCTCTCCGTTCAGCTTCGATGACAAGGATGTGGACACCCTGATCGAACACTTCCGGGACCCCGAGCGGCGGAAGGCGTTTTTCAAGGAGTACAAGGAGATCGAGATGCTCTATGAGATCATCTCGCCCGATGCGTTTCTGCGGCCGTTCATCGACGATTATACGACCCTTTCCGCCATCTATGAGGTCGTGCGCAAGGCTTACACCAAGCAGGTGATGGTGGACCGGGATTTTCAGCGCAAAACCAATATGCTGGTGCGGGAGCATGTGAGCGCCGAGGGGTTTGCCCCCCAGGGTCCGTTGGATCCGGTGGCGATCAACGCCAATACCATCGAACTAATCAAGAAACGACGGGGCGGAGACGGAACCAAGGTCATCAACCTGGTCAAAAGCATCGAGAAGGCGGCGGCGGAAAACAGCGACGATCCGTGCCTGATCGCCATGGCCGAGCGGGCCAAGGCGGTCCAGGAGGGCTTCGAGCAGCGCCAGACCGCCACCGCCGAAGCACTTGAGAAATTACTGAAGGAAGTTGAACAAAATGAGACCCGCAAGAAGGAACAGGCCGGGAAGGGGTTCGACGGGTTGACCTATTTTGTTTATCGGACCTTGCTCGACGCCGGGATCGGCCAGCCCGAGGAGGTGAGTCGGACCATCAAGGGTGCCTTTCTGGAGTATCCCAACTGGAAGCGGAGCGACGCCGCGCTGCGGGAGCTTCGCAAGAAGGTCACCTTCGCGATCTTTTCCGCGACGGATGACCTGGACCGGGTCACCGCGCTGGTTGATGAATTGTTCACGTTGCTGGAAAAGGCGGATCGGCTATGACGGCTAGGTCAGAAGCCTACCCTCAAACGCTTTTCACCCACCTGGGCCGGTACAGGTGTGATTGTCTGGGAATCAAGGAGCCCGGTATATTTTTGCACAAGGGGCGCGAGTTACCCAAAGACCACATTCTTCTCCGGGAGGACTGGCAAAAGAACTTCCTGCCGTTGATCCGTGACCCAATCAGGAATTTGATGGACGTCAACGGCGACCCGATCAAATGGCATCGGTTCGCCCATCACTTGAATTCTTCTCAGGTGATGGCGGTCAACCTGTTTCTCCCCTTGATGGCGAGCGAAGAGCGACTTGCGATGCTTGGCAAGGTCACGGGGGTCGTGACTCCGGTGGCAAAGGACACCGGATTTGAACTTATTCCGGATGAGGTCGAGAAGACAAATATTGATGTCGTAATAGGTGGTTCTGGAGGGGAAAGACTTTTCATCGAAGTCAAGTTGACGGAAGCGGATTTCGGTCGAGCCGCAGACGATGGTTCTCACCGGGAAAAGTTTGAACGCATTTACAAGAAGCGATGTGTTGGCCGGATTTTGCTTTCCCCGGGCAAGGAATGGGCTGAGTTTCGTCAAAACTACCAGTTCTTCCGCAACGCGCTCTTCGCGGAGGAGAAAACGCGGGTGTGGTTTTTGATTCCGAGTCCGCATGCGTCATTGATCCGGAGAGCGGAAGCTTGCATGAAGTTGTTGGATGATCGGATTCGACCGAAGGTATCCCTGGTCCATCTCGGAACCATTCTGGACAAGATCGAGGGTCAGGTTGGGGGCAACCCCGACCTTGTCGAGCACTATAGGCAGTTTCGCCGCAAGTATCAGCCCGCCTTGGTGAAGTAGGATGATTCGATGAAGCAACATTGCGATAATCGGGCGACCTTCAAGGCACGGGTGCGTGAGTGGGCAGATAAGCTCGACGTCGATATTGTTTGGCTGGGGGTGCGCCCGATGAGGAACAAGTGGGCTTCTTGCTCGACGAACGGTCATTTGAATTTCAGCGCGGACTTACTCGGCTTGAGGCAGGACTTGTGGGACTACGTGATTGTCCACGAATTGCTGCATTTTTCGGTTCCCAACCATGGCAAGCTATGGAAAAGCCTGATGCGCGCGCACCTGGGCGAGTATGAGGAACTGGAACGAGAGCTGAGGGGGTATGACCGGTAGGGGGGAAGATTAAGATTAAGAGTAAGAGTAAGAGTACGAAGAGGGGGGGGGGGAAGTTGCGGGG